>PLSZ01000114.1:7434-33788 GCA_003164305.1 Acetobacteraceae bacterium | reverse complement strand
CTGGATCGGTGCCATACATCGCGCGGAAGCCGGCCACGAAACGTTGCACGACCGGACGCGGATCCTCGGGGAAAAAATTGGCGTTGGTGTAAACGCCTTCAACCTCTGGGCCGCCCAGTTCGAGAAATTTAGGGGAATAGACGGACCCGGTGGCGACGACGGGCTGTGTCAGGCCCATCGTCCTCGCCTGTCGCACTATCTGGGCGCCATCCGGGTAATAGGAGATCAATATCAGCGCGTCCGGGCCGGCATCGCGCACGCGCACGAGCGTTGAGCGGAAGTCCTGTTCGGTGGGAAGGTAGCCCTCCGACGCGACGACCGCGGCGCCGCGATCGGCGGCGGCATGGAGGAAAATATCTTTGCTGGTGCGGCCCCAGTCGCCGTTGATGAACAACACGGCNNCCTGGTTGGGCGCGTTGGACCACATATAGTCGCCGCCCTTGGTGAAGTCTGGGTGGGAGTTGGTGAAGCCGAATTGCACCAGCCTGGCGCGCTGATAGATCGGTGAGGCCGCCATCGACGCCGCCGAGGAAAAGTCGCCCAGTTCCATGACGACGCGCGGGTCGCCGGCGAATCGTTGCGCCACGGCGACCGATTGCCGCGGGTCCGATTGGGTGTCCTGAAAGTCGATCGCCAATGGACGGCCGCCGATGCCGCCGGCGCCGTTGACCTCCGCCAGCGCGAGGTCGAAGCCACGTTTCCAGTCGGCGCCATATTGCGCGTACTGACCGGTCAGCGGACCGCTGACGCCAACGATCACCGGGTCCGCTGCCGCTGCCCGGGCGAGGAACGGCGCGGTCGGGGCGAGGCCAAGAAACAGGCGGCGTTTCATGGCGTTGGGCGGAGCAAAGGGCGCACTTCCTCGGCGAGCAAATGCAACTGTTCCAGTGCCAGACTGTTCGGCATCCCGGGCCAGTGGATCGACGCGATAAGATGGTTCACCCCAAGCCGCTGATTTAATCGATTGAGTTGATCGGCGACCTCCGCCGGCGAACCCAACAGGAAGCGGTCTTCGAGCAATTCGTTGAAGGCGTGGTCAAAATCGTCGCCTTCCGGCATCACTTTGTCCTGGCCCCATTCGCGGTAGGCTTTGTATTTCTCTTCAAGATACGGTTGGGCGAGACGGATCGCCTCGGCGCGGGTTTTGGCGATGAACACTTCCCGCCGCATCGGGACTTCGGTGGGGAAGGGGCGGCCGTATTCGTCCAGCGCGCGTTTGTACAGGTCCATCTGCCGCTCGATCGTCGCGAGGGTATTGTGCGGGTTGATGTACCAGCAATCGCCGAGGCGGGCGGCGCGTTTAATGGCGACGTCGGCGTTGGCGCCAATCCAGATCGGCGGCATCGGCTTCTGCAACGGCTTCACCGGACAGGTCGCGTGATCGAGTTCCCACTCCGCGCCCGACATCGTAACGAAGTCTTCGGTCCAGAGGCGACGGATGGCCAGCAGGCATTCCTCGAACCGCGCGCCGAGCTTGCCGCGGGGAATGCCGAACGCCTTGAACTCGACGTCGCGGTAGCCAATGCCGGCGCCGAACACCAGCTTGCCGCCGCTGAGCAGATCGAGGGTCGCCAGTTGCTCGGCCAGATCGAGGGGCTTGTGCAACGGCACCAGCACCAGCCCGCAAATAATCCGCAGCCTGGGCGCGATCGCGGCGCAGTAAGCAAGGAACGGGATTTGCTGCACGGATTGAAACGGATGCGCGCTGAAATGCGAACCCTTGACGATGCCGTCGAAGCCAAGCTTGTCGGCGGTGCGCACGAGGTCGAGGTCGTCGTTCAAATGTTGCCGTGGGTCGCCGGGTGGGTGTTGACCGCGAACGATCAGGCTGAGCTTCATGGGCTGGGTCCTTATCCTCGACGTGGTAGGCATTGCCTTTTGGACAGTCGCGCACCACTTATCAATGAGCCGTTCAGGACCGTACCTCCACCACATCCTGCGCGAAAATCATCTCTTCTTCGCCGGCTTCCGCGCCCTCCGCCAGATACCGCGCGAAAATCCAAACGCCGTCTCTGGGATTCGAAACGATTTCCACCTCCGCCCCGGAGCCCAGTACCACCCGGGTTCCAACCTTCAGATCCCTGACATTGACGATGCCACTCATTCCGCCGCCTCTCGCCGTGCCCCGTCACGCCGCCACGTCATCAGATCGTCCCAACTATCGGCTTCCATGAACTGCGCCCAGCGGCGATACAGATTCCGCATCGGCTCCTCGCTGGCCTGAGCCTTGGTCAGATCCACGACGCGGCCGGGCATGCGCAATCCCTCGAATTCGTAGTCCTCGACCGCGTGGCCCATACCCATTTCGTAGGTGTAAGGATACCGCCGCGCGATCACGCCACGGCTGGCGGAGTGCGCGTAATTCCAGTTCTCCATGTCGTCCTGTTCGGTCATCCCGGCGGGGCCCGAATATCGAATATAGTAATCCCTCAGGAAGTTCTTCACCGCCCGCGGCGCGTCGCGATCGACGAAGAAGAACCGCCACACCTCCGTCTGGTGCGCGTTGACCGGGTGCCATACCGCCAGCGTCCGAGGCTGCCTCGGCAGCAGCGCCACGTTGGGGAAGATCTCGCCAGGCGCGCCCATCAGCCGGCTGTTGGCGCCGGGGCGCCGCCGCCGTTCCTCCTCGCAATGACGAAAGTACTCGGCTACCTCTGGTGAGTTCTGATACGCGGCCTGAGGCTCGTGATCCTTCGGCAGCACATAGGTGATGGTCTGATGCCCGCGGTCCGGAATCGCCACGTGCAGCTTCCGCGCCACGTTCAACTCGCTGTAATCGCGGCGGCTGCGTCCGCTCGGGCCGGCGCCAACCAGATCGACCGAACGGTGGGAGATGTTGTGATACGTATCCCCGCTGAAATTCTCCGCCGGCCACTTCCAGTTGCACGGAATGATCCATTTTTGCACGCCACCCAGAAGCTCCGCCTGGCCCTCGCGCCCATCCCACCCGTCCAGGATCAGATCGAGGAATCGAGCGAAATCCCCGAGATGCTCCAGGAAAGGTGGCGCCGACGCGTCCCAGTTGGCCCATACCGTTCCTTTATAGCAACAGAGCTGCGCAACCTCGACCAGGCCCAGTTTTGTCCGGTCGATTTCGGAATGATACGCTTCGCGAAAGAAGGGCACGCCGGCCAGCTTGCCATCGGTGCCGTAACTCCAGCCGTGATACGGGCAGGTAAACACCGTCGTATTGCCGTCGTCGTAACGGCACACCTTCATCCCGCGATGCCGGCACGAATTAAGAAAGACGTGCACCGTCCCCGCCCGGTCGCGGCACAAAATCACCGATTCCTCGCCCATCCGCGAGGCGAAGAAATCCCCCGGATTGGGGACCTGACTCTCATGTCCCACGAACAACCACGACCGCGCGAACACCCTTTCCTGTTCCTGGGCGTAGATCTCCTCATTCACGAAGATCTCCCGGCTGATCAGGCCTTTTGAGAGATCGACGAGACCGGAATGATACCCCTTCGTCGCGTTCATCGGCCAGGCCTCCGTTTAAAAGAAAAACGTCAGGTTCTTCGACAGCAGCACGTTCTGGTCGAGCGTGATCTTCCGCCGTGCGATCAGCCATCCGTCACCATTACGTCGCAACGTGTCCTCGCGCTTGCCGACCAGCAGGTCCGTCTCGGTCTCGACACGATTGCGGTAGATCAGGAACCGGGCCTTCGCCACGACCTCGGCCGGTGTCACCGACAGGAGTTGCACATTGGAAACCATGTGGGTGATCCGCGATCGTGG
The DNA here is from genome assembly GCA_003164305.1 of Acetobacteraceae bacterium. Next base: position 30,047 of record PLSZ01000114.1, on the reverse strand, counting down.
TTCCTCCGCCCAATGAATACCGGTCTGGATCTGCCGCACCCGCCGCGTCAGCGTGTCCTTGCCCTCGTCGAACCAACTGATATCCTCGGTCTCCCGGGTGAACTCGCGCTCGGTGTCGCCAAACTTCACGTTGCGCCGCATCGGCATCCAGTAACGAATGTCCTCGGCCAGCATCGCCAGCCATTCGTCGTGCCGCCGTTCGTCCAGCAACTCCGCTTCAGTATACAGGAACTGTGCGATCTCCTGGGTCAGCAGCAACCGCGCGATGCGATCGTCACTCATGGCTTGTCTCCCGTGGGACGCAGTTCGATACCGGCCATCGCCTCCAGCACCCGCGCGACCACCGGAAACCCTTCCTGTCCCCAACCCGCCGCCTGAGCGCGCTTATACAAGTCCGACGCCAGTGCGCCCAATGTCGCCGGCGCCCCCACGTCGCGTGCGAGTTGGCAGGCCAGTTCGACATCCTTCGCGACGATATCCAGAGTCCCACCCGCCGCGAACGTGCCCGGAAACACCCCGCGCGCGATGTTGTCGAAGGTGCGGCTCTGGCCCGCGCTCACCGGTACGATGCGCGCCATCGTTTCGAGGTCGATCCCGGCTTTGGCCGCGACCAGCATCCCCTCGATCGAGGCGATGAAGTTGGTATACCCCAGATATTGCGTCACCAGCTTCGCGGTTGTCCCGGCGCCGCTCGGTCCCACATGAAAGACGTTGGCCGCGATCGCTTCGAACAAAGAACGATACCGCGTGAACGCCGCTTCGCTACCGCCGACCATCACCGTCATCGATGGCGGGCGGCCGCTGACCGGCGCATCGAGCAACTCAACCCCGCGCGCCCGGCAGGCCTCGGCCACGGCGGCGATCGTCTTCGGCGCGTTGGTTGTCAGATCGATATGCACGCCGCCCGATCGCAGTCCCGCGACAATGCCAGTCTGGGGCTCTAACATCGCCGCCTCGAACTCGGCGGGGCCGGGAAGGGAGGTGAACACGACCTCACTATCGCGCGCCGCGGCGAAGGCACTGTCGGCAAGCGCCGCGCCTTGCGCGCACAGCTCCGCCGTGGCGTCGGCGCGGCGATCGAACACGGCCAGCGAGTGGCCGGCACGGATCAAACAGCCCGCGATCGGCGTTCCCATCGTTCCGGTACCGACAAAGCCGATCCGCATGGCTAAAGTCCCTTTACGCCGCCTCCGCCATTGTCGAACGTGTGCCGGCGACGGTGGTGCGATGCATGTCCCGCACCTGCGTCGCGTCGAACGGCCGCGACCGGTGCATGGTCGCCTGGTTGTCCCAGATCACCAGATCGAATTGCTTCCAGCCGTGCGAATAGACGAACTTCCGCTGCGTCGCGTGTTCGATCAGGTCGCGGAGAAACGCGCGCGCCTCGGGGACCGGCCAGCCGATAATCGTTCCGGCATGCGATGCAAGGTAAAGGGATTTCCGCCCGGTGGAGGGGTGCCGGCGAATCAGGCGCTGTTGAACGGGGGCGAAGGCGCGCCGTTCCTCGTCCGTGAAGTCGCCAAAGCCGATCTGCGCGCGGGAGAACAACTGGCTGTGCTCGCACACCAGCCCCTCGCATTCGGCCTTGGTGTCTTCGTCCAAAGAGTCATAAGCCGCGCGCATGTCGGCGAACTCGGTATTGCCGTCCTTGTCCGGAATGATCCGAGCCGACAACAACGAGTATTTGGCGGGCACGACCTTGAATGAACTGTCGGAATGCCACAGTCGCGTGCCAAGGCTGAACAGCCGCCGCCGGTTTTCCCGCGCCAACACGTTGTTGTTGGCGTCCAGGTTGGAGATGTCGGCGATATGCTGCCCCAGACGCTGCTCCTTGCTGTCGCGCAGGTTGTTGGTCGCGAGTTCAAGATCGCCAAAATTCCGCGAGAACGCCATCTGGGTTTCATCGGTGAGGCGCTGGTCGTGGAACACCATGACACCGAATTCGTCCATGCCCTTCTCAATCTCCGCCGCCTGTTCCCGGGTCAGCGGCTGGGTGATGTCGATCCCCGAGGCCACGCCGCCAAAGAAAGGGCGAGAAACCGGATCGATCGGGCGAATGGACAGTGTCATGGCGGACCTCCCTCAGGGACGCGTGGTGACCACGTCGTCGGATAAACGGAGCGTGCGAAGCCGCGGTCAACCTGTCAACTTCGGCCCTCCGGGCGGTTCACGGCTGCCATGCCTGTAACCACGCGAACACGGTGTTAACCGGCACCACGTCAGCGTACTTCACTTTGAGATCATAAAGATTGGCGAAGTGAGGACTTTCGTGCCGGTCCGCCGTGCATTCCTCCGGCACGATAGTCCGGTAACCGCGCGAGAGACTATCCACCGCCGTGGCCCGCACGCAGCCGGACGTGGAGCCACCCGTGACAATCACGGTATCGATCCGATGGAAGTTCAGCAGCGACGGCAGATGCGTCTCGTGGAACGCCGAAGCCATGCGCTTGTTGATGATCGTGTCGCGCTTCGGGTCAATGGTCAGACGGTCATCCAGTTGGGATCTGCGAGAACCCGCCTTGATGTTCTGCAACGCGTCAGGCCCATCCGAGCGCGTGCCCCAGACGCCGCAATCGTCCCCGGAGTCGGAATACGCGACATGCGTCCAGACCACCGGCAGATCGCGCTCCCGCATCAGTTTCGCCAGACGATCGATGTATTCGACCTGCCTGGGATCGGTCTCATAGGCGGTTGGAAACTCGTCCGGGCGCGTATAGGCGTGCTGCACATCGACATTCACCAGCGCGGCGCGCTTGCCGAAGCCGAAGTCCCGGCGCGCCGGCCCGGATTTCAACGCCTCGTAAAGCTGGCGGGCGGTCATGTTGGAGTGTTCCATGCTAAAATTCCTCCAGCAAACGTCCGAAGCCGGCAATTTTGTCGGTGATGCCGTTGCGCCGCAGCGCCTGCCAGTAGATCGCGGTGTTGATGGCGATCACCGGTTTGCCCAACCACAACTCCGCCGCGGCGCATAGGCGGACAGCGCTGAGATTGGTTCCGACCTGCAGGATCGCATCGACATCGTCCCCGTCCAGCTCACGAAAGCAGGCGCGGATGTCAGCGGTGGGGACGGCCGCGATGCCGGTCCAACTCGGGCATCGCAGGCAGCGGTCGCGTACGACATCGAAGCCGGATTCTTCAAGATACCGCCGCACCTCGGCGTTCGCGGCCGGGAAATACGGCGACATGAACGCCACCCGGCGCACGTCGCCGTAAGCTCGCAGTGCCGCCGCCGACGCATGCGAGCCAACGACAACCGGCAGTCCGCCACTGGCCTTTTCAAGGCTGGCCTGGAACGCGTCGGCACCTTCGATGCCACCAAAGAACGTTACAGCGGACATCCCCATCACCAGCGAGTCCGGTTCGCTCGTCATCACGCTCGCGACCGCGTCCAGCGTGTTGTCGCCGATCAACCTCGCCCCGGCCATGAAGCTGTCGTCGCTGACCGCGGTGGCATTGGGCGTGAAGATGCGACTGTAATGATTGGTAACGCCCACCGGCCGCATCGCCTCCATATCCGGCTGCGCGATGGTATTGGTCGAAGGGCCGAGGACACCGAAGCGGTGCCGCCATCCGAGAGCGTCGGTCATGGGATCTCCATCTCAGGCGAACCGCATCGTAGCCACGGCCGCCATCCCGCCGCCAGCCCTCGCTTATGCTTCCAGCGCCAGCAGCGCGAACGTGGCCAGCCAATGCTCACCCATATAATCGTCCGTGATATGCCGGATGCTTGCCTCCAGATGCTGGGCCGCCGCCTCACGCATCAGTCGCGCACGCGGGTCGGCCGCGGGGAGCGTCGTCGCGAGACTGTTCCAGCACCACGCGCGGCTGAGGTTCAGGCCATCGAGATGCGCGATCCTGCCGTCACTCCGATCGCTGACCGAAACGGGTTGAAACAAAGCGCGCGGCTCCCGTTGCGCGAGCCGTGGCAGAAAACCAGCAAACCAGTCGGAGAATTCCTCCGCCGGCAACACCCGCCGCATGCATTCCGCCTCGATCAACGCCGGCGACAGGAAGTCCTCGCCCCCCGGCTCCCAGGCCTGGCAGTCCGCGTCGTTGACGAACCACTGGCGGGCCGCGTGGATCACCGCGGCGGCCAACGCGTCATCGTCGCAGGTCCGCGCGTAGTCCAACGCCAGTGCCAGAGCGAACGCCGAATTCGAATGCACTCCGGAACGAACCGGATAGGTGGCCTTGGGCAGAAACTTAACAAACCTAAGGGCGAACGCCTCCGCCAAGGGGGTCAGCACGCGCTCGTCGCTGCTTCGCAACTCGGCGGCCAGCATCAGCAACCAGGCCCAACCGTAGGGCCGTTCGAACGTGCCGCTGGACGGCCGCGCCAGATACGCGAGTTCGACGGCTATATTGTCTGGCGTGAATGCCGTCGCGAAATGACCGCGAATGCGCTCCGCCGCCGCCATCGCGGGATAACGCCGTGCCAGCCGGGCCAGCAGCCAATGGGCATGCACGCAGGAATGCCAATCGTAGCTGCCAAAGAAGACCGGATGCAGCGCGCGTGGACCGAGCAAGTCCTCCGGCCCGGTCAGCACATGTTCCAACTTGTTCGGGTATTCCCGGGTCACGTGGCCCAACGCGGCATTCGCCAGATGTTCCGCTTGCTCAACCGTCAGCATCACGCACCCGCCGGAACCAGCGAAAGCCCGGTCATGACGAGCTCAATGCCGACGGTCGCGCCCGCTGGCGGTGGGTCCGCGACGTTGCTGTCGACGACAAATACAGGAGTCGAAAAATCCTCGACCATGACATCGTATTCCATGTGATCGCCGCAATAAACCGCGCGCCTGATGGTGCCGCGCAACAAGCCCGCTCGCTCCCCTCCGGGAACGAAACGAACCGCGTGCGGCCGCACCGCCAGATCGGCTCGTCCAGCCCCCAGGCCGCGACGAGGCAACGCCGCCGTCGTCCCGCCAATCCGTATCGTCGCGGTCGTGTCATCGACCGCCTCGATCTCGACCGGCAGGATACTCGCCTCGCCCATGAAGTTCACCACGAAACGATCGGCCGGCGCNNTCGGAGATCGCCAGCGCCTCGGCCTGATCGTGCGTGACATACACCACGGTCAGGCCAAGCGATTGCTGCAATGTCCTGATCTCGTCCCGCACATGGCGGCGCAGACGCGCGTCGAGGTTCGACAGCGGCTCATCGAACAGCAGCACGCGCGGCTCCAGCACCATCGCCCGCGCCAGGGCTACGCGCTGCTGCTGTCCGCCGGAGAGTTCGCTCGGCAACCGACTTTCCAGCCCGGTCAGCCCGACCTGCGCCAGAGTCCCGCGGGCCTGTTCGGACGCCGCCCGCTTCGCCACGCCGGACGATCTTAGGCCGTAACAAACATTGTCCAGCACGTTCAGATGCGGAAACAGCGCATACGACTGGAACACCATGCTGACGTCGCGCTCGCCGGGCGATTTCGTTGTCACGTCGTCGCCGCTGATCAGGATACGCCCGCTGCTGGCGCGCTCCAGTCCGGCGATCAGGCGCAACGTCGTGGTCTTGCCGCAACCCGAGGGGCCGAGCAGCGTCACCAGCGTCCCCGGCGAGATGTCGAAGCTGACTGCATCGACCGCGGTCACCGCGTCATAACGTTTGGTTACCGACTGAAACGATATCGCGCCCGCGTTGCTCATGTCGGCACCACATCGGTTTCGCCCCGCCGGCCGAAGCGCGCCTCGCCGACCGCGGCCTGGATCGTCAGCAGAACGATCATCATGAACACGATCAGCACGGCCGAATACACGATCGCGATGCCATACTCTCCGACATCGACCCGGCCAACGATATAGACGGTGGCGAGGTTATATCCGCCGGTCACCAGGAAGATCACCGCGCTGACGGCGGTCATGGCGCGCACCAGGCTGTAAACCATCGCCGTCGTGATGGCGGGCCGCAGCAGCGGCAGAATCACACGCCGTAACGTCGCGGCGCGTCCCGCCCGCAGCATCAGCGACGCCTCATCCAACGACCGGTCGATCTGACTGAGCGAGGCCAATGTCGCGCGAATGCCCACCGGCATGTTGCGGAACACGAACGCCGCGATGATGATCACCCCGGTGCCGGTCAGCCGCAGCGCCCCGGCGTTGAACGCGAGGATGTAGCCGATGCCGATGACCGTTCCCGGAATGGCGAAGCTCATCATCGTCAGGAACTCGAACGCCTCGCGGCCGCGGAAGCGCACGCGGTCCAGTAGATAAGCCGTCAACACGCCCAGTGCCGCGGTCACCGGCATGGCGATCAGCGCCAGTTCGATCGTGGTCAGGAATGATGGCCAGGCGGAACCACTTAAGAACCAGCCGCCGACGCCGCGATCCACCGAGAACGCGGTCCAGAAATACCGCGCGGTCGGGGTGTTGTCGCGGCCGATCTGCTCGACGAAGCCACCCACCAGGATGCTGCCGTAAATCGCGATGGTCAGCACGATCCACGGCACCACCGCCAGCGCGCAGGCAGCGAGCAAACCACCAGGCAACGGCGCGGACAATCCGGAATCGCCTTTGCCCGACACGGTCGTATAGCGTGCCTGGCCGAGCCACCAGCGCTGAAGCGCGAAGGCCGCCAGGGTAAATCCCAGCAGCAGCAGCGCCAGCACCGCGGCGCGTCCCTGGTCGTGCGCGGCGCCGACCACGGCGAAGAAGATGTCCGTGGACAACACGTTGAAGCTGCCGCCGATCACCAGCGGGTTGGCGAAGTCGGCCAGGCTTTCGACGAAACCGATCAGGAACGCGTTGGTCAGGCCGGGCCGCAGCAAGGGCCACGTCACGCTGCGAAAGATGCGCCACGGTCCGGCGCGCAATGTCGATGCGGCTTCTTCCAGTGTGGGACTGATCCCGCGCAACACGCCCGCCAGGATCATGAACGCGATCGGGGTGAACGCCAGCACCTGCGCGATGGTGATTCCGGCCATGCCGTAAATCCATCGGCTGCGCGGAATCCCGGCATGCTGCGCCAGCCAGTTCGTTACCATCCCTGCGCGTCCGAACAGCAGGATCAACGCCAACCCGATCACGAACGGAGGCGTTACGATCGGCAGGATCGACACGCCGCGCAACACCGGCTTCAACGGCAATCTCGTGCGCACGGCCAGGAGCGCGAACGCCAGTCCCAGCAACGTCGTCGCCGCGCCGACCACGATCGCTTCCATCAGCGAGTGCCACGCGACCCCGCAGGATCCGTCACCCAGGCAACCGAGGCTCCAGACCGACGGATCGGCCAGTTTGATGAAAAACACGGGAAGATTGAAAGCCCCGGCGTCGTCGCGCACGGCGGACGCCAGCACGCACAGGATGGGCCACGCAACGAACACCGCGACCGAACCGCCGACCAGCAGCAACGACCCGGTGATGAAGCTCTGTCCGCCGCCATAGCCCAACCGGGCCAGGCCACCCGCCAGGCAACCCCCACAGATCAACACATATGCCAACGCCCCCCAGCCGAGAGCGTCCTGATGCCAATCGCCGAACCACGAACCGTGCGACCCGATCATCCCAGCCTGTAGCACCAGCCAAATCAGGCCGAAGGCCGCGAACCAGGTCTCCCAACGGGGGCTCACGGCCAGAACGGCCAGGCAGACCAGCATCGGCCAAAGCCAGACCTGGCCGCCGCGTGTCGCCTCGACCAGGATGCTCTGGCCCAGACCTTGTTCGGCGTACCAGGGCAGCAGCAGAACGCAGACCAGGCCCGCGAGCAGCCATGGCCAGCGGATGGCCGAACGAAATGCGCCAGCCACGATCTATTTCGGTGCCGATTTGACTTCGGTGGTCCACCGTCCCAGCAGCCGCTTACGTTCCGCCGAGGACCCGTATTTCGCGAAATCGTAAGCGATCAGCTTGATCTTGCTCAGATCGGGCGCCTGGGGTGGCACTGGTGTTTCGACATTCGACGGCACCTGGTAACTGCCGCTCGCCGCGCCGATCTTCTGCGCGTTGACCGTCAGCGCCCACTCGTAAAACTTCTTTGCTTCGTCGAGGTTCTTGCCGCCCTTGACCAGGCTCATGGAACCGATTTCGTAACCGGTTCCCTCGCACGGCGAAACGACCTGCACCGGCTTGCCGCGGATCGCGACATCGATCACGTCATGTTGAAAGGCGATGCCGATGAGGGTCTCGCCCAGACCGGCGGCCTGCGCGGGCGCGGCGCCGGCTTTGGTATATTCGTTGATGTTGACGTTCAGTTTCTTCAGGTAGACGAAGGCCGGTTCCTCACCCATCAGTTGCACGAACGTCGCCAGCGCGGTCCACGCGGTGCCGGACGAGTTCGGATCGGCCATCTGCACCTCATCCTTGTACTCGGGCCTGATCAGGTCAGCCCAGCAGGCGGGGACTGGCAAATGTCGGGATTTGATCTCCTCCGTGTTGTAGCCGAAGCCCAGAGCGCCGAGGTAAATGCCGACGGTGCGGTACTTGGATCGTTCCGCCTGCTTCTGTGCCCAATCGTGCAACTTCGGTAACGATGGGGAACGGTATTCCTCGGTGAGGCCTTCATCGGCCGCCTGCAAATGCGGATCGCCGGTGCCACCCCACCAAAGATCGGCCTGAGGGTTATCCTTTTCGGCGCGCAGCCGAGCGTAGATCTCACCGGCGCTCATGCGGGTCATCTGCACGCGCACGCCGGTTTCCTTCTGGTATTCCGTGGTCATCGCCCGGCACCAGTTCTCATCCACGCCGCAGTACATGATCAACGTGGGCTCCGCGGAGGCGTGCCGCGCGAAGCATGTCAGGGCGATCAGCAAAGCCAGGCCGGCGAAGCGCGGCAGTCGGGATCCCATACGTTTCCTCCTTCATTTTGGCGCGATCAAGCACATGATCGGGCGGTTAAAGCAACCCGGCTCGTGCGGCATAACGGGACAGGTTCTCGTGCCCAATCCGGGCATAGGTCAAAGGATGCGCCTTGGCCGGATCCTGCTCGGCCTCCACCACAAGCCATCCGTGGTAGCCCGGCAGCGCCGCCAGAACGCCCGCGAAATCGATTCCGCCATCGCCCGGCACGGTGAACACGCCATCCACCACGCTGTCGAGGAAACTGCTGTCCCTGTCGGCAACGTTCGCCATCACCGCGGACCGAACATCCTTGCAATGAACATGGCTGATCCGGCCCCGGTACCGCCGCGCCAGACCGACAGGATCGGCGCCCGCGAACGTGGCGTGGCCAGTGTCCAGCAGCAGAGTCAGGCTGTCCGCGGTCGATGCCATCAGCCGGTCGATCTCGGCCTCGGACTGGATGACGGTGCCCATGTGATGGTGGTAGGCGATCGTCATCCCTTCGGAACGAACCCGCTCGGCCAGGCCGCTCAGCCGCGGCGCGAACACGTCCCACGCCGAGTCCGTCAGCACCGGCCGGCGCGACAGCGGAATTGTCCGGTCGCCATGGATCGCGTTCGATGTTTCCGCCAGGATCAGCACCTCGCAACCGCAACCGCGCAGCAGATCCAGATGCGGCCGCAGCGCGATCATTTCGGCTTCGGCATCGCGCTCCAGCAATGCCGACGAGTACCACCCCGAGACCAATGCCAAACCGTGACGGTCCAGGATCGGCCGCAGCACCGCCGCCTGGCGCGGAAACTTATGTCCCAGTTCGATGCCGGAATAACCGGCCGACGCGGCCTCCGACAGGCAAGTCTCCAGCGGCGTCGCACCGCCGAGTTCTCTCAGGTCGTCGTTCGACCAGGCGATCGGATTGGTGCCAAGCCGGACCGTCATCGCCCGCGCTCCCCCAGTGCCGCTTCATACGCCTCTCGCGCCGCTCTCACCTTCGCACTGTCGGAAACCTCGGGAACCGCCACGTCCCACCAATGCCCGCCAGCTTCCGTGCTGAGGGCGGGATCGGTCTCGATCACGATGACCGTCGTGCGGGGTGCGGTTCGCGCGCGCCGTACCGCGTCCTCCAGCGCCGCCAGATCGCCGGCCGTTTCGGCGATGGCGCCAAGAGCTTCGGCATGGGCGCGCAGATCGACCCCGTGCGGAACCAGGTTATTGAACGCCTCGCCACCGGTGGCCTGTTGCAACCGGTTGATGCAGCCGAACCCGCCGTTGTCGAGCAGCACGATGGTCAGTTTCAATCCCAGAACGACCGACGTGGCGATCTCCGAGTTCATCATCAAATAGCTGCCGTCGCCCAGCATGACGATCACCTCCCGGGATGGATCGGCCATCTTGACGCCCAGTCCGCCGGCGATTTCGTAGCCCATGCAGGAGTAGCCGTATTCGAGGTGGTAGGTGCCGGGACCCTCGGCGCGCCACAACTTGTGCAATTCGCCGGGCAGGCCACCGGCGGCGCAGACAACGACCGCGCCTTCGGGGGCCGCTCGTTGCACGGCCCCAATGACCCGCGCGTCGGAGGGCAGCCCCGTGTTGCCGGGCGCGGTCGCGGCCGCCGCCGTTTTCCGCCATGCGTCGCGCCACGCTTCCGTCGCCACGGTCCAGGCCGACGGCGCATGATACTGTCCGAGAGCGGCGGTCAGCGCCGTCAGTCCCTCGCGCGCGTCGGCGACCAGCGGCATGGCATCGTGCTTGCCGGCATCGAAAGGTTGCGCGTTCAGACCGATCAGCCGGCTGCGAAACAAAGCCCGCGATCCGGTGGTGAAATCCTGTAGCCGCGTGCCGACCGCCAGCACCACGTCGGCGCCTTCCGCGGCGCGGTTCGCCGCCTCGGTGCCGGTCACGCCGACCGAGCCCAGGTTCCTGGGGTGCCGATCGGGCAGGGACCCTTTGCCGGCCTGGGTTTCCACAACCGGGATGCCATGCAGCTCGGCGAAGCGCGCCAACGCGTCTCCGGCCTCGGAATAAAGTACCCCGCCACCGGCGACGATCAGCGGCGAACGGGCGTTGCGCAACGCTTCCACCGCGGCGCGCAACTCAGTCGCGTCCGGCGGTGGCCGACGGGCGCGCCAGGCCCGAGGGATAAAGAACGTCTCAGGCCAGTCCATCGCTTCCGCCTGGGTGTCCTGGCACAAAGCCAGCGTCACCGGACCGCACTCGGCCGGATCGGTCAGCACCTGCATGGCTCGGGGCAGGGCGGTCAGCAACTGCTCCGGCCGAGCGATGCGGTCGAAATACCGGGACACCGGCCGGAACGCGTCGTTCACCGAGACGGTGCCGTCGGACCAGGCTTCTACCTGCTGCAACACCGGGTCCGGCCGGCGGGACGCGAACACGTCGCCCGGCAGAAACAGCACCGGCAGCCGGTTCACATGCGCAACGGCCGCCGCCGTGATCATGTTGCTCGCACCCGGCCCGATGGAGCTGGTACAGGCCATCATCCGCCGCCGCCGGCTGGCTTTGGCGAAGGCCACGGCGGCGTGTCCCATCGCCTGCTCGTTATGTGCGCGGAATGTTGGCAACGTGTCGCGATGGGCATGCAGCGCCTGGCCCAAAGCCGCGACGTTGCCGTGGCCGAAGATCGCCCATACGCCGTGGAACAGGCGGTTGCCCCCGCCATCCTCCTGCGCCGCCAGGTACCGCACCAACGCCTGCGCGGTGGTCAACCGGATGCTGCCCATGTGCGTCCTCCCGCGCGGGATTGTCGCCGCCGCCGCGCTTAGACACAATCGCTTAATGAGGGAACGACATGATTGATATCGCGGTACTGGGCGCCGGCCGAATCGGGCGCATTCACGCCGGCAACATCGCCGCCCACAAGGACGCGCGACTCGCGGGAATCGCCGACGCCGTTCCGGAGGCGGCCCAAAGCCTCGCCGATGCGTTGGGCACCCGCACTCTCAGCGTGGCCGAGGCGATGCGCGCCGACGCCGTGCTGATCGCCTCGCCGACGCCCACGCACGCCGATTACGTGGAGCAGGCCGCCGCGTCCGGCCGCGCGGTGTTCTGCGAGAAACCCATCGACCTTGCGATCCCTCGCGTGCGTAGCTGCGTCGCCGCTGTCCGTGCCGCGGGGATCGTTATGATGGTCGGCTTCAATCGCCGCTTCGATCCGCATTTCGCCACGCTGAAGGCGCGCCTCGATGCGGGGGAGGCCGGCGCGCTGGAATTGCTGACCATCATCAGTCGCGATCCCGCGCCGCCGCCTTTGTCCTATGTCGCGACATCCGGCGGATTGTTCCGCGACATGATGATCCACGACCTGGACATGGCGCGGTTCCTGTTGGGCGAGGAACCGGTCGCCGTCACCGCCGCCGCGTCCTGCCTGGTCGATCCGGCGATCGGTGAGGCGGGCGACGTCGATACCGCGGTCGTCACCTTGCGCGCCGCGTCCGGGCGGCTGTGCCAGATCTCCAACTCGCGCCGTGCTACCTATGGCTACGACCAGCGGATCGAGGCGCATGGCTCGGCGGGCTTGTTGCGGGCCGGCAACGTGGTGGCGACGACGGTCGAACTGGCCAACGCGGACGGGTTTCGTTCCGATCCCGTGCTGCCGTTCTTTCTGGAACGTTACGCCGCCGCCTATCGCGCGGAACTGGATGCGTTCATCCGCGCCGTCGCGGGAGATGGGCCGGCGCGCCCCGATGCCGAGGACGGCCTGCGCGCGCTGCTGTTGGCGGACGCCGCGGTCGAAGCGGCGCGCACCGGCGCCACCGTGCGGCCACAGGAGGTTTGAACGATGCGAATTGGTCTCGTCACGGACAGTCTGGCGCATCTGCCGTTGGACACAATGCTGCCCACCGTGGCCGGCTTCGGCGTGACGATGGTCGAGTTCGGCTGCGGCAATTGGTCACCCGCCCCGCATTTGAATTTGGACGCGTTGCTGGCGTCGGAACGCGAACGAACCGACTTCCTCGCCCGGGCCGCCGATCACGGATTGTCGATCAGCGCGCTGAACTGTTCCGGCAATCCGTTACTGCCCGGAGCGGCGGGGGAGGCGCATCGCGCGGTCACCAGCAAGACGATCGCGTTGGCGGGTCTGATGGGCCTGCGCCGCGTGATAATGATGTCCGGCTGTCCCGGCGGACCTGGCGACGCCAACGCCAATTGGGTGACCACGGCCTGGCCGCCCGAGGCCGCGCGTGTGCTGGAGCGCCAGTGGTCCGAGCAATTGCTTCCGTATTGGCGCGGACTGGCCGCCGAATCACGCGCCGCCGGGGTTGAGCATTTATGTCTCGAATTGCACGGTCAGCAGAACGTTTACAACGTCCGAACTTTGTTTCGCCTGCGAGAGGCAGTCGGTCCGGTGGTCGGCGCCAATCTGGACCCGAGCCATTTGTTCTGGATGGGCGCCGATCCCCTCGCCGCGGTGGGGGCGCTTGGCGACGCGATTTATCATGTCCACGCGAAGGACACGCGGATCAACACGGGCGTCGCGGCGGTGCATGGCCTGATCGACGTCACGCCCATGGACCGGTTGGAGGAACGCGCGTGGTCGTACGTCACGCTCGGCCGCGGCCACGACGCATCCTGGTGGCGCGCGTTCATCGGCGCGCTACGCACGGCCAGCTATGACGACGTGCTATCGATCGAACACGAAGACCTGGCTCTGTCACCGGAAGATGGCGTGCGCGAATCGGTCGACTTGCTGGGGCGCGCCTTGGCCTGAGTGTTTCGACGGAGTTCGTGTTCAGGCCTGCATTAGTTCGATGCTGACGCCATCGGGGGCGGCGACGTAGCAAAGTAAACCGCCGCCCACGCCCTGCTTCAGGGCGACCGGAAAGTGCACACCCTTGGCGCGCAATTCATCGTGGAACGCGGTGAGGTCGCCCTGATATAGGAACCCGAAATGATCGGTTCCATAGGCGTTATGACTCGAATAATCCGAGTAAGGCCGCATCGGCCGAGCCGCTGCCGGCTCCTCGCCCGGCCGGCGGCCGCGAATGAGGATCGTCATCCCACCGAGTTCGACAAAGATCTGCGGCGCCCCGCGCGCGACCGTGTCGGCGGCGATCGTCGCGCCGAACATCTCCACATACCACGCGGCAGAAGCATGCGGGTTCTCGCTGATGATGTGGACGTGATCGAATTTAAACGCCGGATTGCTCATACCTGGTTTCCTCGACCGTTTCGGCGCGCCCTTCGCTCAATCCTCCAACAGGATCGGCAACGCCTGGAGATACGCGGCCTCCGCCCGTTCCTTGAGTTCCGGTAACGTGCAACTGCCAATCGGATGCCGCACTTTCAGGAACGGATAGGTCGGTAGCCCCATGATCCGGGCGATGTTTTTCGCTGTCACCTCGAACGGTTCGGTGCACAGCACCACCGCCCGTTTACCCAGTTGTTCGAAGCTGATGCCGTCATGCAAACTGCACGTCGAGCAAGAGCCTCAATCGCCCAGGCCGGTGATCAGAAAATCGACCTCACCCACCACCTGGGCCAGCATTCCGGCCGGCGCGGGCGCGCTGGCGTTGGATTTATGCCAGATCGAGCGGACCATGCAATTATGTCGCGTTTCGAACAAAGCCGCGACTTCCCGCAGCATTTCCATGGCGTTCAGCTTGTTGTTTTCCAGGATGCCGATGGTCTTGCCCTCAAGCCCGGTGAGCGCCGGCGCGCGAGACAGGCTTCGTTCAGGCCCGGACGATGTCGGATCGTATAATCGCATTTCTTTGCTCCCTTTGGTTACACGCAATCGATGCAAACGCCGATCGGTTTGTGCTGCATGATCGAACCTCGGCCCCGGCTCCACGATGGAATGAAACACGAGTGGCCGCCGGCATCGCCGCCCCCCATCGTGATCAGAATGTCCTGAGGCGACAGGCCGCGATGGACATACCCGTCCTCCACCAGCGCATCGGCTTTATCGCCGTGCTGGCGGTCATATTCGCTGTCCCGGTACTTGCCGACCGACTGCATTCCCTCGACCGACCGTTTCGCGTGTGTAAACAGGAACGATTGAGCGTCCTCCCGGCTCCAGCCGGCGCCGGCGACGATCGCCATGTGCTCGGGCGAGAGGACCACGACGCTCTGCCCCAACGTGATGCAGCCATAATTCGCCATGGCGTCGGCGACAGACCCGAGGATTTGTTCCGGCGTGTTGCCGCCGTGGTTCTCCACATTGCAAAATCCGCCGCCGGCGAACACCGTGACGCTGGAAACGCCTGGCGGATAATCTTGCGTTTCGCACAGCAACGGCCACGGATTGCCGCGCGCCCGTTCCGCGATGCAAAAGCTGTACTTGCCCGGATTGCCCTGCGTCGATTTGTCGGAAATTCCAGGAATCATCTGAAACACATTGCGCAGGATCAACCTCACCGCGCGCCCGATCGTCGCGTTCGCCCGGTTTCCTGGGCCGAACAGATTCACGTCCGCGTTCATGCCGATATCGTCGCAGACCGGGCCGCTGACGATCACCAGCGGCGCCGAACCGCCGGTGCTGGCGGTCGAACCGTGGAAATTGAATTCCGGCTTGTCCATCGCCTCGAACGCGGCGACCAGGACGGGGAAATACTCCGGCAGACAGCCGGCCATGACCGCGTTGACCGCGGCGGCGTGCACAGTCAGTTGCAAGGTGGTGGCTGGATGCGTGGCGATCACCGCCTCGGGCGGCCGGCCCTCGAACGCGAGCATGGCGTGAACGCGTTCCAGAACGGGCGGGATGACCGGCAGGCCGTCGGTCCAGCCCTGCTCGTAACAATAGTCGATGGCGGCGAGCAGATCGTCCGGGATCTCATGGATACGTTGGGAGTCGAGTGGCATGGAGGGACTCCTGGAGAGTGGTTGGCGAGTATCCTGCGATGATTTCAGGGGCGCGGCAAACCGCGGCTACCACCGGTAAACCTTCTCCACCGTCCCGCCCATCAACTGTGCCTTATCGTCCTCGGACAACCGCGTCGTCTCGCGAAACGGTCTTACCCCTTGCTCGTACGTCAACATTCCGCTTGTCCGGGTCCAATCCGTTCCCCACATGCACCGATCCAATCCGAACGCGTCAATAATCCGCAGCACCGGATCCCAGATATCGTCATACGGAAATCCCACCCGGGACAAAGTACACGCCCCGCTGATTTTCACGCGAACGTTCGGATAAGCCGCCAGCGCCAGCAGCTTCGGCAGATCGGCCCATGGCTCGGCCAAAACAGGCGGTTCGTTGGGCTGTAACAACCCCAGATGGTCGATCACGATCACCGTATCCGGGTTGCGCCGCACCAGTTCCGTCCCATGATCCAGCCGCCCCCAACAGAGGAAATTCACCGGCAGCCCGTGCCGACCCGCCGCCGCGAACGATCGGTTCACTCTGGGATCCGCCGGATCGCTCGGCAGTTCGTCGCGCAACATGATGCGCACGCCCACCGCGCCCTCTGTTTTCGCCCAATCGGCCACGACGTCGTCGATCGCCGGATCGGTGACATCGATCGGCTTCACCACGCGAAACCGGTCGGGCCATTTCGCGTAAACTTCCAACGCATAGCTGGGATCGTAACGATACAAATTGAAGGTCGACACGATGATCGCGCCATCGACACCGACGGCGTCCATCGCGGCGGTCATTTCCTCACCGTTCGCGGACGCGGGGCCATGCAGCACGCCAGCCCAGGGACGGGCGGGGTGATTGTGCTCATAGGCGTGGACCTGGACGTCGATCGTTCGCATGGTTGCCTCCCGTTCAGCGGGATCGTTCTATCCCGAGGACCCGGCAGCGCATAGCCAGGCGCCATGGCTTGCGCGATCCGCCCGGCATGGCCAGGTTGCGCGCCAACACAACGCAGGAGGTCTCCCGTGAGCAGCACCACCGAATACACGCCACCACCGGTTTGGATCAACAAGCCCACGACCGGCCGTTTCGCCAACATCAACCGCCCGATCGCCGGGCCCACGCATGAAAAGGAATTGCCGGTCGGCCGCCATCCGTTGCAACTTTATTCTCTTGGAACACCGAACGGCCAAAAAGTTACCGTGATGCTGGAGGAACTGCTGGCGCTTGGCCATACCGGCGCGGAATACGACGCCTGGCTGATCAAAATCGGTGACGGCGATCAGTTCGGCAGCGGTTTCGTCGCGATCAACCCAAATTCGAAAATCCCGGCGCTGCTGGATCGCGGCGGACCGAAACCGATCCGGGTGTTCGAGTCCGGCGNNGTCGCGGTCAATCCGAACTCCAAGATCCCGGCGCTGATGGACCGCAGCGGGCCGACGCCGATCCGGGTGTTCGAATCCGGCTCGATCCTGGTGCATCTCGCCGAGAAGTTCGGAGCATTATTGCCGACCGGTGGCCAGGCCCGCGCCGAATGCCTGTCCTGGCTGTTCTGGCAAATGGGCAGCGCGCCGTATCTGGGCGGCGGGTTCGGCCACTTCTACGCCTACGCGCCGATCAAGATCGAATACGCCATAGACCGGTTCGCGATGGAAACGAAACGGCAATTGGACGTGCTCGATCGCCGCCTCGCCGAGACCGAGTATCTGGGCGGTGCCGATTACACGATCGCCGATATGGCGGTGTGGCCATGGTATGGCGGCCTGGCGAAAGGGCTGCTGTACGGAGGTGGCGAATTCCTCTCAGTGCAGGACTACAAGAACGTGCAACGCTGGACCGATACGATCGCTCAACGGCCGGCGGTGAAGCGTGGGCGCATCGTCAACCGGCTGCAGGGCGAGCCCGCGAACCAGTTGCATGAACGTCACGACGCCAGCGACTTCGATACGAAAACGCAGGACAAGATCGCCGCCGGTACATGAGTACCCGAACGACGCGGGACATGGTCGCCACCCGGCCATGTCCCGCGGCTTTCACTGGTCCAACCAGATCGTCGCCAGATCCTGGTTGACGAAATGGCTCGGGCTGATGTGCCAGCCTTTGACATAAGAACGATGCACCACGATGCGGTTCCACCATAACGCCGGAAATTCGTGCGCCTCGACGTCCACCACCTGCTTCTCGAACGCTCTCATCAAAACCCGTTGCTGGGCCGGATCCCGCTCATGCAGCATCTTGTCATAAATATCGGCCGCCACCGGATCCTTATAGTACCCATAGTTCTCAACGAATAACTCATGCGGCAGATATTTCTGCACATCGAGGATGGGATTGACCACAACCGGACAGCTCGATTCCAGCACCACCGCGAAATCGGCTGCCCGCATGGCCCCGAACCAGGGACCCGTCGGCAGCACTTTCTGCGACACGTGCACGCCGATTTTGCTCCATTGATCGATCAGCCAGACGGCCCCGAATTTATAGGGTTGATCGACGTTGCGAACCAATAGTTCGAATGTCAGGCCTTCCGCGCCAGCCTCCTTCAACAGACGGCGTGCTTCGGCGCGGGATTTTTCGATGTCCGGCCAGAACCCCGTCAGTTGCTGCAACTCCTGCTTCGTAGCCGCCATCGGTGAGCCAGGGAACACGATCCCGCCCACAGCCTGCAAAATCGCGATTTTCGACAGCGCGGCGCTGCTGCCCCATTGATCAATCGCCAGCAACAGCGCCCGCCGGACTCGCACATCGTCGAACGGTTTTCGAGAGGCATTGGGTGTCACCAGATCGTGGCAATTCCAGTCGCTGGTTTGCACGGTGACCGCGTCGCCGAGTTCGCTGACCAGCGCATCGCGCGCCGACGGCGGGAAGCCGCGGAACTCGATGGCCGCCCGTCCGGAACGGATCGCGGCGATCCGCACGGCTTCTTTCGGTGCCAGCAATGCCTTGAACCCGTCCAGATAGGGCAGGCCCGCGTGGTAATAGTTCGGATCGCGCGTGCCGCTCATCGATTGGCCAATCTCATATTCCCCGGGCCGGAACGGACCGGATCCCATGATATGCGTCTCGTACCAATGCGGATCGGCGTCGAGCAGCCGCTTTTCGTAAATGAACGCGAACGGGTCCGCCAGGGCGGGCAGAAACGCGCTGGTGGCGAATTTCAGCCGGAACACCACCGTGGTGGCGTCCGGCGCTTCGACGCTGTCCACCATGGAAAAATAATTCTGTCGCGCGCTCAACACGCCCGGGGGCGGAAAGATGATGTGACGCCAACTCGCCGCGACGTCGTCCGCTGTCAGGCTGGTGCCATCGTGAAATTTCACGCCGTCGCGGATTTTAAAAGTGTAGGTCTTGCCGTCATCGGTTGCCGTGGGAATCGCGGTGCAAAGATCGCAGTCGAAACGCGTGGTTTCGGACGGGTTCAGTGGATCGACGCGCATCAGCACACTGTAGAACGGCGCGACCATCTGGACGGTCGCGAATGTCCCCTCCCTATGCCCATCCAGACTTGGGGGCGCTTCGGCCGGAATGATATACGTCAGCGTACCCCCACGCTTCGGCGTTTCACCGGCGACGGAACCGCCGCTCGCCACGGCGAACAGCAGCGAGACTGCGATCAACAAACCGCGCATGGACATTTGCCTTTCCCACGGCCGACTTCTGACGACGGCCTTCACTAAAACACGCTAGCCAGCCGCGACAACCAACGCCGCCGCGCGCGCACGAATCTCTTCGGACCAACGCGCCGGACGGCGCGCGTCGAGATCGAGGTTGACGCCAAACTGACCAACCACCGCGATCTCGGCGCCGGTCCGCGCGTTCGTCATACGATGGATCATGCGCAGCGACGAATTGCCCAGATGCCCGATGCCGGTTTCGACCAGATAAGGCGCGTCGAGCGGCAGCGCGCCGCCAATGCGCATTGTCAGTTCAAAGGTTGAAAAACCCCGCCGGTGCTTTTGCATGAACTCGGTATCCATGCCGACCGCCGCGCCAAACTGACCGGACGCATTGGAGAATCGATGCAACATCGCACTGAGAGAGAAATTCCCGGCGACATCGACATCGCCGGGCTTAACCCGCCCCCGCGCGCTCGGAATAAACCCGGTGGTTCCGGCCGGCTCGGTGCGTTGCTCCGCCGCCGGCCCGTTCCACGCCGCGAGCCGCGCCTCGACCGCGCCGCGTTGCCCAGAGGTCAGCGCGGCGTCCCAGCGCTCATCGAACCACGTGACCACCTCGCCGTTGGCCGAATCGACGAAACGATGGCCGACGCGAATCCCGTCCGTGTCGACACCCAGGGCAGCGCTCTCGACATGAAAGCTGGCACCCTTACGCAGTTCGCGCGCGAAACGAACATCCATCCGGCGCACCAGGTCGGCGCGCCGCGACAGATCGCTCAGCCCGAGTTCGTCAGCCAAATTCGCTTCCGACTCCTCCAGCCGGTCGAAGTAATACGCGATCGTGAAGTGCTCGGTCACATCGCATTGCCAGGGCGGCACCGTGCCGCGATACGTTTCGGTCCAATTCGTCATTAACTCAGTCCTCTGAAAAACACGCGCCCGCGATCATGCAAGCAGCATCGCCACGACCTGGTCGAGATGACGGATGCGCGCGTACATCTTCATTGCCTTGTCGAGACTGTACGCATGCGCCGCCGCGTCGCCGCCCCAGCAGCATTCGCGCGCCACCACGCAGGCGATATCGAGATTGAAGGCCTCGCGCACGCTGGTCTCGACCCCGCGATTGGTGGCGCCGCCGCCAATGATGACGACGTCGCGCCGCAGCATGTGCAAAAGCTCCGCGACGCCGGTGCCGTAAAACGCGCTCGGCCGGCGCTTGAGGAACACGTAGTCCTCGGGCCGCGGCGCGATTTCGTCGGGAAAACCGGCGTCGTCGGTGCCCTCGATCGCGTTGGTCAACGGCGGCACGCCGGTCACCGCCGAAAGGTCGGTCGGCAGCATGACGACGTCGGCGCCGTCGGCGCGGCTGACCGGCGTCGTGTAGATGACCGGCACGCCAGCCGCTCGTGCCGCCGCGATGATCCGCGCCCAGGCATCGAGCACCGGACGCATCGCGACCCGTCGCGCCGGATCCGCGGGAGCCAGCGCGCGTCGGCAGACATCGTAAGCGATCAATGCCGCGCGGCCTGGATCGATGCGTTCGGGTTCGGCCATCGCGGACTCCTCGGACAGACGGGGATGCTGTCGTTGCCATGAGGGTAACGCCGCGGCCGGCACCAGGGCAATCGCCGGAGCATCATGGCGCGACTCCGACGTTGCCTCGCTTCAATCCGATCGGTACCGCGACGAGGCTACCAACGATCAGCGAAACCCCCGCCACCGTCAGCGCCAATGTAAAACTGCCTGTGGTGTCCCGCACCACGCCGAAGAACCACGGCCCGGCCGTTCCACCAAGATTGCCCGCGCCGTTGATCAACCCAATGCCGACGCCCGCGACGGCGGGAGGCAGCACCTCGGTGGGCAACGTCCAGAACGGCCCGAACCGGCCGAGAAACGAGCCGATCGCCAGGCTGAGGAACAGCACCGTCGCGAACACTCCCATCACGCTGGAAAGCTGAGCGCACAACAGGAATAATCCGGAAAACGCGGTCGCCGCGATCATGTGCCATTTGCGTTCCCGCCGCCGATCCGAACTGCGCGCGACCATGATCATCATCACGATCCCCAGCGCGTATGGTAACGCCGCCAGCATTCCCACCACGCCGATCGACAACCCGGTTTCCTTCAACACGGTCGGCAGCCAGAAATTCACACCCCATTCCGCCATCAAAGCCATGAAATTATACAGCGCGAGCAGCAGCACCGCCGGATGCCATAACGTCGCCAGCCAATGTCCCTGAACCGGCCCGGCTTCGCGCGCCTCTTGCTCCAGCGCGGCGATCAGGCGCGCCTTTTCATCCGGGTCCAGCCAACTGACGTCGCGCGGGCTGTCGGCGATCGCCCACCACCAGACAAACGCCCACAGCAGCGCCGGCGCCGCCTCGACAATGAACATCGTCCGCCATGTGGAATGTTCCAGGATGAAGCCTGATAATGGGTTGGCGATCACCGGCGCCACCGCCAGGCTGAGCAGGAACAGCGTGTTCGCCCGCGCGCGTTCGGGTCGCGTGAACCAGCCGCGGATCAGCACGATCGTGCAGGTCAGCACCCCACCTTCGGCGATGCCGAGAGCGAAACGATTGACGATCAGTTCCGTCTCCGTCGTCACGTAAGCGGTGGACAACGCGATGCCGCACCACAGGATCAACTGCAGCATGATCACCCGCTTCGCGCTCCACACGCCCGCGAGGCGTCCGGCCGGGATCTGCAGAATGATGTAGCCCCAGAAGAACATGCTGGTCGCGAAACCAATCGCCGCCGCCTTCAGTCCCAGATCCTGGCGCATCGCGGGGATCGCCATCGCGATATTGGTACGGTCGATGAACGACAGCACGTACATCACGAACGCCACGCCCAGGATCCGTGTCCAACGGCTGTGCGCCGGGTGGGTCAGATGCCTCAGATCCATCGTCGGTTTCCCCCGCGCCATCCCGCGGACGCCATGACCTTCATGCGAGTCGGCCGATCCGCGTGCCGACCTTGACGCATGAAGCAATTTTCGTCGAACTCCAGGAACCCCGGACAGGATGCCGACCGACATGGATACCGACGACCTCTGCTTCACGTCAGCGGCGACGCTCGCGCGTTTGATCGCGGCGCGGGAAATCTCGCCTGTCGCGGTGACCGAAGCCGTGCTCGCGCGCGCCGACGCGGTCGGCCCGGCACTCAATATTTTCGCACATGAAATGGCGTCAGCCGCCCGCGCCGGCGCGCTCGCGGCCGAGGCCGCGGTCATGCGCGGTGACCAACTCGGCCCTCTGCATGGCGTGCCGATCACGATCAAGGACAATGTCGCGATCGCCGGACTTCCGCTGGCCAATGGCTCCGCCGCGTTCCGCGATGCCGTGCCGATGGCCGACGCCGCGGTGGTGCAACGCATTCGCGCGGCCGGCGCGATCATCATCGGCAAGACCA
>PLSZ01000114.1:0-7428 GCA_003164305.1 Acetobacteraceae bacterium | reverse complement strand
ATCCATGGAATCTGGAGCGTACGCCAGGAGGTTCCAGCGGTGGCGCGAGCGCCGCGCTCGCGGCCGGCGTGGCACCGTTGGCGGTCGGCACCGATGGCGGCGGCTCGATCCGCTGCCCCGCCTCATGCACCGGCGTCGTTGGCCTGAAAGCGACATTGGGCTTGATCCCGCAGGAGACGGTGCCCGACGCCTTCGCCAACTTTTCCTTTGTCGGTCCGATGGCCCGGACCGTGGCCGACACAATGCTGCTGTTGTCCGTCATGGCGGGCCCGAACGCCGGAGATCCGTTCAGCATTGGCGCGGGGCCAGACACGACATCGTCGGGCGAAACGAAAATGGCGGGACTGCGCATCGGTTGGGTCGAGCAGTTTGGCCGTTACCAGACCGATCCGTCCGTCGCGGACCTCATGCGAACTTCCATGACATCGCTCGAAGGGCAGCGGGCCATCGTCGAGCCAATCCACCCGGCGTGCTTCGACGACGTCTTCGACTATTACGTCGTGCTCGCGACAACCAATCACGCGACGCGTTACGGCCACCTGCCGGCGGTCTGGGGCGATCGCATGTCCGCCTCGATCCGCGCCAGCATCGCCAATGGCCAGCGTTATTCCGCCGTGGAGTGGCAGCGCGCGCATGCCTCTCGCACGAATTTGTTCCGTTCCGTGCAGACCCTGTTCGAACGGTTCGATGTGATCGCCACACCGACGATGTTATCGCCTCCGAAGCCGCTGGACGCGGAGGGCTCGATCGCGACGGCGGCGTATGGCGAATGGGCCGCGCCGCTGTATCCGTTCAATCTTTCGGGGCATCCGGCGATCTCGGTCCCCGCCGGCTTCACCGCGGATGAACTGCCGGTTGGATTGCAACTGGTCGGCCCCTGGTTCGGCGAGCAACGGTTGCTGAGTGTCGCGGCGATGCTGGAACAAATTCACGACTGGCCCGCGCGACGGCCGCCGATCTGAAGGCTCTCGCCGGCGTTACTCCTTCTGGATATTCCAGTACGCGACCGTGTAAGCGTCCAGCACGCCCGTGACGTTCTTCCGCCAACCAGTTGCTACTTCGAACTGACCCAGCGGAATGTAAGGCAGATACTGGAACAGCCGTACTTGCAACCGCTCGAACGCCGCCTTGCGTGCAATGTCGTCGGGCGCCCGTAAAAACGCCTGCCGCAACGTCTCGCCTTCGGGATCGCAGGGGAAGCCAGCCCAGTTTTTGCCGGTGCAGGAAAGGTCGATGGCGAGGTTCATGAGGGGGTGGAAATATGAACTCCCGATCGCATGATAAGCGAACAGATTATAGCCGCCCTGATCGAGCGGCTTGTTCGCCGCCCGCATGCGCTGGAACATCACCGCGAAGTCCGCCATCTGCGTCTCCACGTTCATGCCCGCCTGCCGCAACCGCTGTTCCGCGACCAGTGTCATCGCGTTGATCGCCGGCAGTTGCGGTGTCCCGAGCAACACGATGCGCTCGCCTTTGTATCCAGCCTCCGCCAGCAACGCTTTCGCTTTGGCGATGTCGGGAACCCGATACGGTTCCGATCCGACCTCCGTGCCGTACGGCCCGCCGCAAACACTGAACGAATGGCACTCGCGCCATTTCACGCCATCGCCCGCCGCCGCCTCCATCATTTCGTTCTGGTCGAACAACAGAGCCAACGCCTGACGCGCCCTGACATCGTCGAACGGCGGCAGTTGGAAATTAGGACGGATGAAAGCGACGGTCGGCAGCGCCGCGATCCCTCGCACGACGATGCCCTTGTCGCGCAGCATTCCCGTCAGGTCGGGACTGACCTGTTCCCAGAAATCGACCTCGCCTTTGATCAGCGCGTCCGCCGCCGTCGTCGCGTCCGGCATCATGATCCATTCCATCCGGTCGACCTTCACCACGCGCCCGCCCGCCACGCCGTCCGGCGGCTCGTCTCGCGGGATGTAGCCGGCGAATTTTTCGAACACGACCCGGTGACCGGACACCCGTTCGCTGGCGATGTAGCGGAACGGGCCGGACCCGATCGGCTCGGTCATCGGCACCGCCGGATCCCGCTTCGCATCCGCCTCCCGCATAATTCCCGCGATCGGCCCTCCTGGGCCGGCCAGCATGAATTCGATCAGCCCGGAGCGTTGTTTCAAACCCAACACGACGGTGCGCTCATCCGCGACCCCGAGCGACGCCGTCAGCGACCGGAATTGCGCGCCGATCGACCCGCCGCTCATCCAGCGCTCCAGCGAGGCCACCACGTCGCGCGGCGTGACCGGACCGCCGTCTTGAAACGTCAGTCCCGGCCGCAAAGTGAATGTGTAGGTGAGGCCGTCGGGACTGACCTGCTCGCGCTCCACCATCATCGGCCGCGGCACCAGGTGGCTGTCCAGGGCGAACAGCGTCTCGAACACGGTCTGGGCGAAGATCCGCGCGATGAGGTTCAGGCCCCGCGTCGGATCGAGCACCGCGGGGTCGGCGCTCGGCACCACCCGCAGAACCCGGCGCGCGTCCTGGGCATCCGCCGAATGTCCAGGGACCGCCAGCAGCAGCGCCACGACCGCGAGGCAGAAGCGTTTCATGGGCACGAACCCTTGTTGCGATGCACAACTGTGCCAGCAGCGGGGACGGGGGTCGAGGGCCGTTAAGAGCCTTGGATATACCGGAGGATGAACGAAACGGCGCTGACCAGGCGCGGGGACGCCCCAACATGCAACTGAGGATACGATCATGACCGATGACACCGCCAAAGACCGCGTCCACCTCACGGTCGCCGAAGCGCGCGCGCTTGGCGAAGCGGCGATGCGGGGCGCCGGCTATGACGACGACGATGCGCGCATCCTGACCGACCACGTGCTGGACGCGGCGCTCTGCGGTTACGAGTATTCCGGCCTGCCGAAACTTCTGAACGTCATCGACGACGCCCATTTCCGCCAGCCCCGGCGTCCTGTCACCGTGCTGCGGGAGACCCCGTCAACGGCGCTGCTCGACGGCGGCAACAATAGCGGCATGATCGCCGCCTACCACGCCAGTCAGGCGACCATCGAGCGGGCGACAGCGAGCGGCCTCGCCATCGTCTGCCTCGGCAACACCTGGATGACCGGACGCAGCGCCTATTACTGCGAAATGATCGCCCGGGCCGGCCTCGTCGTGATCCACACCGTGGCGGCGCCGCCGGCGGTGGCCCCGTTCGGAGGGTCCCGGCCGGCGCTTGGCACCAACCCGATCGCCTTCGGGTTTCCAACCGCCGGCGATCCTTTCGTCATCGACGTGGGCACATCGGCGTTCATGGGAACCGACCTCAAGTTCCGCGCCCGTCTCGGCGCGCCTCTGCCGGAAGGGGTCGCGCTCGGGCCAGACGGCCGGCCGACCACGGACGCGAACATCGCCCTTCAGGGCGCGCTGCTTCCATTCGGCGGCCCGGAGGGTGGCTACAAGGGCTTCGGTCTCGCTTTGGCCATGGACGCGCTTGGCGCCCTGGCCGCCGGGACGCGCGCCGCCGGCGACGTGGGCGGCTACATGTTCATGGCGTTCAAACCGGACCTGTTTCTGCCGCCCGAGGATTATCGGCGCGAAGTGGCCCATCGTATCGACACGATCAAAGCCACGCCACGCCGGCCGGGTGTGGACGAAATCCGCATTCCTGGAGAGCGCGGCTACCGCACACGCGCGCGTCTCATCCGGGAAGGCATCGAGATTGACCGTAAAATCCACACCGCGCTGGGCCGGCTCGCCGAGGGCAAACTCGATCACGGCGGGTGACGGCGTGGTCGGGCCGCCGGTTGCTCACCGATCCGCTTCCACCAAACGCCACGATGTGTCGTTCTGTCGTTCGGTTGGTGTCAAAGTTCCGGATGAACGGCGGCCAGACGATCCGCTTCGGCCAGGTCCTCAGGCGTGTTGACGTTGAAGAACGGATCCACGGGATCGGTTCCCCATTGCTCGACCGCGCACGCGTAACGCCCGGTGAACTGGCGGACACGGCGAATGCCCTGATCCGCCACCGCGTCGCGAAGCTCATGCCGAATGGACACGGGCCATAGTCCCGCGACCGGATGGGCGCGGCCCAGAGAGCCGGCGCAGGCAAGGACGGCCTGTTCGCGAAGACGCGCGGCGTGCAGCCGGGGAACCAGGTCGGGCGGCGTAAACGGGGCATCGCCGGGGACGGTCACCACCCACTCGATCGCCGGATCGGCCGCGGCGGTCCACTCCAGCGCGGCGAGGACGCCGGCGAGCGGTCCGGGACGATCCGGCGAACCATCGGCGACGACCGCCAGCCCGAGCGCTTCGAAGCGGCCCGGGTCATCGTTGGCGTTGATGATCAATCGGGTCACGCACGGCGCCAGCCGGTCGACCAGCCGGCTCAGCACGGATCTGCCTCCGACCATGCGCAGGCTCTTGTCGCCGCCGCCCAGACGCCGCGCGAGGCCGCCCGCGAGGATTGCCCCCACGGTCGGCGGGAATCGCGGTGGGAGGGGCGGATCAGCCGTCATCGCCGGCCGCCCCGCGCCGGTACTGGGCGCTCTCTCGGCGAACCCGGATACGGTCGAAAGCGCCTGGCGTTGCAAGGTCTCGCATGCGGCTCATATAGCGGCTCGCGATGGGGACGCGACAGCGAACTCCCCTCGCGCCACGGTCGTAACCCGCGACCCTGTCGCTCCCGGTCGCCGCCTCCGCGATATCGTCAGCGCTCAGCGGCACCGTTAGCTCTGGGCCGCGAACCGCGATCCTGCTCGGGACGCACGCGATGGACCGAAGCGCGGGATATCGCCAATCCGGCCCTGGCGGCCCGCGTCCAGGCGGTCGCTGGCGACGGGCGCCGCGCTCGATCGGGCCGTGGGCGAATGCGATCGTTGATTGGCGCTTCGCGCTCGCCCACCCTGGTATGGCCTCAAACGGTCCGATCCACCAGGATGGGAGCCGAAACACTCGATGGGGGCGGACTATCGGTGACCCGCGCCCTTCGTTGCACAATGCGTGAAAAACCGGGTCGCCGACGCGGGTGACTGCTCAATGACCGCCGCGTCGAGCCTGGTTGGTACACTAAAGTGACGTGCTGGGTCGTCGCTGGTCGAACGAGCAGCATCATTGGGGAGAGCAGAACATGCGCGCGCGGGGACTTCTTCTTATTTGGTCGTGTCTCGCTTCAGGACTTTTGTTTGGTTGGACACCCGCCCGCGCGGCCGCCTTCGGCGATTGCGCGCCGATCGGCTCGCTGGAGAATTTTGAGGCCTCGGCGGCGCCGCAAACGTGGGTTTTCGCCGCCGAGCCGTTCCGTGCGCTCGACGGCGCCGACTACAAGACGATCGAGAAATCAGGCAAGACCTGCTTACAGCATTACGCGCTCAGGCAGGGCATGCCGCGCTCGACCGATCTCGAGATCATGCGCAACTACGCTGACGGCCTCCCGAGCCTGGGCTTCCGCGTCACCAACCCCAACCGGGCGCCGGAGAACGAGATATTCGCCACCATGACCCAAGGTGGCGTCGAGTACTGGGCGCATGTCTGGCCGTCCAACGGCAACGCGCTGCATATTATGGTACTTCAGGTGGCGGCGTTCGAACCGACCCTCGCCCCCGCGGTCACCGC
Organism: Acetobacteraceae bacterium; assembly: GCA_003164305.1. Next base: position 1,866 of record PLSZ01000114.1, on the reverse strand, counting down.
GGCGGACTGCGCGCCGATCCGCGGCCTGCGGGATTTCGCCACCGACCAGCCGCCGCAGACCCGGACCTTCTCCGCCGCGGAGTTCCGCGTGGTCGAGGACAAGGCTTCCAAGGTGGTCCAGAAATCGGGCGCGACCTGCCTGCAGCACTACGCGCTCAGGACTGGTATCCCCAACAAGACCGACCTCGAGATCATGAAGAATTACGCCCAGGCCCTGCCTCAGGAGGGCTGGACCATCACGAACACGAATCGGGCCGAAGAGCAGGAGATCTTCGCCACCCTGACCAAGGACGGCGTCGAATCCTGGCTTCATGTCTGGCCGTCCAACGGCAACGGGGCGCATGTCCTGCTGCTGCGGATCGAGCCGTTCCATCCCAGCCTCGTGCCGCTCACCGCGCGGGATTGCGCGCCGATCCGCGGCTTGCGGGATTTCGCGGCCGACCGGCCGCCGGAGCAGAAGCCCTATGCTTCGCTCGAATTCCGCGCGGTTGAGAATGGCCAGGCCAAGACTGTCACCAAGACCGGCAAGACCTGCCGGCAGGACTATGCGCTCACGACTGGCACCCCCAACAAGACCGACCTCGAGATCATGAAGAACTACGCCCTGGCCCTCCCGGACGAAGGTTGGACCATCACCAACGCGAACCGGAACGAGAACGCGGACGTGTTCGCCACCCAGAACGCGGACGGCGTGGAATCCTGGGTTCATGTCTGGCCGGCCAACGGCAACGGCGTGCATGTCGCGCTGCTACAGATCGCGCCGTTCAAATCGAGCATGAAGGCGGCGCGGACGGTCGCGGAGCAGCCACCACCGACACCCGTGCCGCCCCAGCAGACCGTGCCCCAGCTGACCCTGCCTCAGCTGACCCTGCCGCCGCCCGCGGCAACGGCCGAGCCGGTCAAGGCGGACCAGGGCGACTTCCCCTGGCTGCCCTCGGTGCCTGGATCCACGCTGATCGCGGGCAGGGCCGATCCGGCGCCCTTCTATATTCAGCCGGCCGATGCGAAGCAGCCGGAGCTGGTCGCCAATGGCTCGATCCTGAAGGAGTATCAATCCCCGCCGGGGCTCGGTCTGGCCCAGTTGCTCGGCCTCTATCATACCGCGCTGCTGCGGGCGCACTGGTCCATCGTCAGCGAGCTGCACGCGGCCGGCGTGAATTTGTCGGCTCATTACGGCGACAACGGCCGTAACATCTGGGCCACGCTGCATCTGGCCGAGACCGCCTACAGCATCAGGGTGGCCGATGCGACCATGGGCCAGAATCAGCTCGCCGCCGATCTGGGCGCCAGGTGCCACCTGGCGCTGACCGGCGTGCTGTTCGATTTCAACAAATCGACGCTGAAGCCGGAATCCGACGCGGTGCTGCGTCAGGTCGCGGCACTCATGACACAGGACCCGACGCTGAAGCTGGAGATCCAGGGGCATACCGACAATGTCGGTAGCGACGCCTACAACCAGCCGCTCTCGGAGGCACGGGCGCGTTCGGTCGTGACCTGGCTGACGCGGCAAAACGTCGTGCCGGCAAGGCTGACCGCGCGGGGCTACGGTAAGACGAGGCCGATCGCGGCCAACGCGACCGACGAGGGCCGCGCCCAGAACCGGCGGGTCGAGATCGCCAATCCGGCGTGCAAGATATAACGGGGCCGGGGCGTGGGCGTTGTCGTTTCGGAAGGGATCGAGCGACGCACCTGTGGGCAACCCTGGCCAAGACCCGTGCTCAGCGTCGGAGCCTGGCATAACGCGCGGTCGTACGTGACCTGGCAAACAATCCGGAGTCGGGCGCCAGCAGCCGTTCTCATTTTGCCGATCGGCTTCCCCAATTCGTCATCCTCCGGCCTGAAATTCGTCATCCTCCGGCTTGTTGG
>PLSZ01000053.1 GCA_003164305.1 Acetobacteraceae bacterium | reverse complement strand
TCACCGTCATGAACTGCACATTCGCCTCCAGCGACAGGCTGGCCATGTAAGCGACTCCGTGCGCGACATCGTTGACGTCGATGCGCGCCTCGGCCTCGACCTTGCCGCTCGCCTGCAGCCGGCCGCGCGCGGTGTCCTCGTTACGGGTCGTCGCCGCGTTGCCGATATCGATCTGCCCACAGGCAATGTCGTATTCCCGCCCATCCAGCGACAACGACCGCGTCAGTCCCGTCAGCGCGTGCTTGGTCGCCGCGTACGGCGTCGAATTCCGCCGCGGCACATGCGCCGAGACCGAGCCGTTATTGATGATGCGTCCACCGCGCGGCGTCTGGCTCTTCATCATGCGGAACGCGTGTTGCGCGCACAGGAAAGATCCGGTGAGGTTGACCGCGACGACGTTGGACCACTGCTCGAACGTCAGGTCCTCGAGCGGAATGTTCCGGGTGCTGATGCCCGCGTTGTTGAACAGCAGGTCGATCCGGCCGTAGGTCGCTTTAACTGTCTCGAATAACGCGTCGATCGACGCCTTATCGCTGACGTCGGTCGGCACCACCAGCATTCCCGGAGGCGTCGCATTCGCCAGCGCGGCGGTTTCCTCCAGCATCGCACGCCGCCGCCCGGCCAGCACCACTGAAAACCCATCAGCGAACAACGCCAGCGCGGTGGCTCGGCCGATGCCACTGCCGGCGCCGGTGATGACCCCGATCTTTGCCGATTTTTCCATTCCCGTTTCCTCCATTCAACGCGTGGCCCATCCTCGGCGCGGCCACGCCGGAGGGCAACCATCGCCACGGCGCCCGATGATCGGTTCCGAAACAAACCAGCCGTTACGCGGTCGGTCGGCGCGACAGATTTGCGGCTCCCGCGCCGACGCTCGTAACATGGCGCGAAACCGGAGGGACACATCATGCCACGCGCGACCTACATTTATGCCGGGACCGCATGGATCGCCGAGAACACCGAAGGCGGCGTGTTCCGCCGTCCCACTGGCGGCCCCACTGGCGGCGGAGACTGGGTGAAACTGACCAGTGGCCTGCCCGAGGACACCGACGTACATGCCATCACCGTGCACCCGACGCTGCCGGGGGTCGTGTATCTCGGCACCAAGAAAGGTCCCTTCGTCAGCACCGACCATGGAGACCACTGGACGCGGATGAACTTCCCGTTCCCGGGCGTGCAGGCGTGGTCGATCCTGGTCCATCCGTTGAACCCGAGCCGCATGTACATCGGTGGCGCGCCGGTCTCCATCTTTCGCAGCGACGACTCGGGCGCGACGTGGCGAGAGATGCCAAAGCCCGCGATGCCCGGCCGCATCACGATGCCGTTCCCGTGCCGCGTCATGCGCCTGGCCGCGCATCCGACCGATGAAAACGTGCTGTACGCGACGCTGGAAGTGGACGGCACGATGCGATCCCTGGACGGCGGCGAAACCTGGGAAGACACCAGCGCCGATCTGCTGACCCTGGCTGAGCGGCCGCATCTAACCAATCACTTGCGCACCACCGTGAAGGCCGAGGGCATGCTGGACGGTCACGCCGTTGAGGTCAGTCCCGCCGCGCCCGACAGCGTGTTCATGGCCTGCCGCATGGGACTTTTCCGGAGCGACGACCGCGGCGCGCATTGGGAGGATATGGAGATCGGCCGCTTCTCTCCGCTACGCTACGGACGGGATATCCGGGTATCGCCGCGCGATGCCTCGGTGCTCTACGCGTGCCTGAGTCCAGCGTCGCGGAGTCGTGACGGCTCGCTGTATCGGAGTGACGACGGCGGCCGCAACTGGACCCGATTCGATCACACGATCCACGCGAACGCGACCATGATGGCCGTCGCGCCGCACCCGGAAGATCCCGACCAGGTCTACTGCGTTTCCCGCGTCGGCCAGGTCTTCGGCACCTCCGACAACGGCAAAAACTGGGCTGAGTTTCCGTTGCCCGAAACGTGCAAGGACGTGTTCTGCCTCGCCGCGGGGTGATCGCCGGAAGAGTAAGTCGCAATGCATGATATTCGACCTGGCCGTGCGGCACCGCGGTGCTTCAACCTATCGCGGGTGAGCCCCATGGGCGCTAAAATGGTATCGCCGATGAATCCGTATCGTTGCTGGACGGTCACGGTTCGCCTCGACCGGACCATCGGTGTCCCCAAAATTCGCTCTCACCAGCCTGTTCCCGCCGATGGTTCGGTCGAACCGGACCATGACGTGCGATGGAGGCTACCAGGCCTCTCGCCATACTATCTTATGGCCTGGCGGGCCGGCTCCGGCGATGTCGAAGATGGCTCACCGGGCGAAACCCACCCTTTAAGCACGTCGTAGTACGAAACGAACCGTCACGGCCGCCCCTCGGCCGGCAAATCCAGCCACACGTCCTCCATCCGCCATCCGTTATACATGCCGTTCGTCATGATCGTCATGTTCTTCAGCCACGGCTGCATGCAGGTCCCCGATCGGGGCAGGTAAATGATCGGCCGCGCCGCATCGACCTGCAAACGCCTGTCGATGTCCCCCACCAACTCCCGCCGCTTCGCGAAATCGGTTTCCATCGATTGCCGGTCTATCAGTTTGTCCATCTCGGGATTGCAATAACCGGAGAAATTGCGACTCGCCCCGCAAACATAATTCTCGTAAAATTGGATGTCCGGATCGTCGCCCCCGGACCCGGTCAAATTCAGCGCCAGAGTATAATCCCGCTTCGTCAGCCGCACCGGCCAGATCGCCGTCTCGATCAGATCCAGTTCGCCATCGATATAGATCCGCCTTAACTGGTCGATCAGGATCACCGCGGGATCGCGGTAGACCGGCACGTTCCGCGCGGCGATCTTAACCGCCAGATGCTTTTCGGGGCCATAGCCAAGCCGCTCCATGATCCGCCGCGCTTCCTCCCGGTTATGCTCGGTGTCGCCACCATAGCCGGGAATGGTCCGCAGCATCTCCGGCGGCATCCCCCAAACGCCCTCTGGCGGCGGCAACATCGCCCCGCCCTGGTCGCTCTGCCCTTCCGAGAGAATATCGATGAACGATTTCCGGTCCAGCGCCAGCGCCAGCGCGTGGCTCAGTTCCGGATTGTCGAACGGCGGGTTGGCGCGATTGACCAGCAAATTGACCGAGAGGTTGTTCGGCGCGATCTCGCACCGCGCCAAAGGCGCCTGCGCCTTGATATCCTTCACCATCGGAATTGGCATCTCGTAAGGAAAGGTCATGTCGAACTTCCCGGCCTCGAACGACAACGCCGCGGTGGAGCGATTCGGCACGATGGTGTATTCAATTCCATCCAGATACGGCAGGCCCGGCTTCCAGTAATCGCGGTTGCGCTCCAGCCGGATACTTTCATTACGCCGAAACTCGACAAAACGATACGGCCCAGTACCAACAGGATGCACGCGCATCTGCGCCGCCGTCACATGACAGGGATAAACCGGCGAATAACCCGCGGCGAGAAACGCCAGGAACGACGGTTGCCGGCGCTTCAGGCGAAACACCACCTCATGATCGCCTTGCACATCGATGCCGGCCAGGTTCTGAAACCAGCCCTCGCGCGGATTGATCCGCAACTTATCGGCCGAGACGCCCGCGACGCGATCCCAGGTGCATTTGACATCCGCCGCCGTGAACGGCTTGCCGTCGTGCCACCGCACACCATCCCGAAGTTTAAACGTCAGTTGCGTCCCATCCGCGCTCCAGGTCCATTCGGTCGCCAGTTCGGGACGGATCGTGTCGAGACTGGTGCGCGCGATGTGCTGGTCGTACAGCACCAGATTGTTGAACACGCCCATCATGGGAGTCACCACCGAATTGCTGGTCTCCTCATGAATCGACATGTCTCCCGGGCTGTCGCGATGCAGAATTCGCAAGATCCCGCCTTGGTGTTGCGCGTGGGCGGACGAACACACCAGCAGCGCCGCCAACAATATCAGCAAAGCACGCATGACACTCAGCCGCGGGCGACGGCGACGGCCGCTCCGGCGCCCTCGGGCAACGCGACCTCCCGCCAGTTTTGCCCACCATCGGTTGTGCTGAACGTCTGACCTTTGCGCGTGACGCAGTCGATCCGGCCGCGATCGGATCGATCGAGCGCCACGCCCATCATCGTGCTGCGCACTTCGACGCCACGGTCGATCTGCGTCCATGTGGTCCCGACGTCGTCGCTTCGATACAGGCGCCCAGAGTTGCCGCGGGACGAATCCGCGACGCACGCGAACAGCGTGGACGTATCCCACGGCGCCACCACCACATCCCGTCCGTAACGAAGATGCGCCGCGTGCTGCCCGATATTCAGATCGGTCCACGCCTCACCACGATTTTCGCCGCGGAACAGCCCCATGCGCAGCGCCAGAAACGGCGAGTCCGGCGCGGCCGGCGAGACGCAAATGGCGTGCACATCCAGCATGCCCTCGGCGGTATCCTTGGTCAGGATCGCGCTTCGCAGATGCGGCAATTTCGACAAACTCACCAGTTCGTCGCTGAGATCAATCCAGGTCTCGCCGCCATCATCGCTACGCATGGCGCCGTTGACCTCCATGCCAGCCCAAATGGTGTCGGGCTTCGACGGAGCGATCCCCATGCGCATGATGCGCGACGGAAACGCGCCGACCATGCGCTCGGCGATGGCCGGACGCGGCATGCGGCGCCACGTCTCCCCGCCGTCGTCGCTGCGATGCAAACCCAACGGCGCCGTGCCGGCCAGAATAACCCGCGGATCGCCGGGATGGATCAGCACCGACCAGAACTGCTCGCGTCCCTCCGGTTCAATCAGCCGCCGCCACGTGTCGCCCCGATCCCGGCTGCGATACAGCCCCGAACTGGCCGCGATGTAGATCACGGCCGCATCGTTGGGATCGACGGTCACCGCGTGCACGTGCGTGTGAGCGGGCAGGTCGCACAGCGACCACCGGTCGCTGTCCGCGGCACGGCGATACAGGCCGCTGACGTCTCCGCCGGTGCGGTTCGAGACGCCGACATAGAGATTGGTTTGCATGGTTGGACGCTTCCATGGTGGTTGACGACAAGTCACCACCCGCGCCGCGCGCGGTCAAGCACGCACGCGGTTTTAATATGATATCGTTTCGTACCAAACGTGGCATAACCGCAATCAATATCGGCCAGTCTCGCATCGCGCTCCCGCGATCGTTTCGGTCGCCTACAATTCCGCCGTTTGCCAGGCCGCCGTGCGATCGGCCAGCACGAGCAACAGCCGCGACACGGCCGGGGTTGCGGCTTCGCCCGGGTTCGACCGTATGATGCCGCCACCATGACGGAGGAATTCCAATGAAATACGGCATCCATCTGCCTCACGCCGGCGAGCAGGCGACACCCGCGCTGATCCGCCGCCACGCCGAGCGCGCCGAGGATCTGGGCCTCGAAGACGTCTGGGTCAGTGAGCACATTATCGTGCCGCGCGACAAATTCCCCCGCTCCCCACTCTTCTTCGATCCCGTGCTCTCCCTCACCTGGGCCGCCGCGGTCACCAAACGCGTGAAGCTGGGAACCACCGTGCTGGTGTTGCCGATGCGCCATCCGCTGCCGTTGGCCAAGGAACTCGCCACGCTGCACAACTTCTCCGAAGGACGCCTGATCCTCGGCGCCGGCTCCGGCTGGCTGAAGGAAGAATTCGCCGCCCTCGGCGTGCCGTTCGAGGAACGCGGCCGGCGGCTGGACGAAGGCATCGCGATGATGCGCGCGGTCTGGTCGGAGGATCCGGTGACGTTCAAAAGTCGCTATATTCCGGCGGTGATCGAGGGCATGACGATGACCCCGATGCCGATCAGCCCGATCCCGCTGTGGTTCGGCGGCAGCGCCGAGCCCGCGTTGAAGCGGACGATCCGCATCGGCGACGGCTGGCACGGCAGCGGCCACACGGCGGAGCAGGCCGCGCCCATCGTCAAACGCCTGCGCGAGGCCCGGCCTGGCCCAGACTTCACCATCTCCATGCGAGTGCAGTGGGACGGCACCGATCGCGGCGTGCTGCGAGCGCTCGTCGATAGCTACGCGGCGATCGGCGTGGAGCACCTGCTGATCGCGCCCCAGGACCGGAACGTCGATGATTGGGAGAAGGTGACGGAAGGCGTCGGCGCGCTGGTCGCGTAAGGTACGCCCAACAATCATCGGGTCGGGTCACCGTCCTACCCCCGTCATGCTCGGGCTCGACCCT
>PLSZ01000104.1 GCA_003164305.1 Acetobacteraceae bacterium | reverse complement strand
CATGGTCGGCCACACCGGCGACCTCGCGGCCGCGATCACGGCGGTGGAGACGGTGGACACCGGCCTCGGCCGCATCGTCGCCGCGCTGAAACAACAGGGGGGCGCGCTGATCGTCTCCGCCGACCATGGCAACTGCGAACTGATGAAGGACCCGGAAACCGGCGGGCCGCATACGTCGCACACGACCAACCCGGTGCCGGTCGTGGTGATGAGTTCGTTTCATCAATCGATCAAGGATGGGAGCCTGGCGGATCTGGCGCCGACCATCCTCGACCTGATGGGGATTCCGATTCCGCGCGAAATGACCGGCCACTCCATTTTGCACGCCGATGCGGCGCGCGCGGCGGAATAGTCTTTTCGCGCTGCTGCTGCTGCTGACCGCTCAGGCGGGGCCCTTGCCGGACAGCGGCGCGCGCCGGGGAGTGAGCGACGGCCCAGAGGGTGTTGGACCCGTGGGTGCCGGCCGAGGGACGGTTGGCCCGGGGGCGGCGGCCGGGGACCGTGAGGAAAGCACGCGGCGCCAGGTCGAGGACGCTGAACGCATCCATTCCATGCAACTCGACGCGCAACGAGCGGCGACGGAGCAGGCGGCTCAGGCACTCGCCGAGGAACAGCGGCTGACCGCGGCGCAGGCGGAGGCGTTCGAGCGGCTGAAACGGGCTGAGGCGGCGGTCGATGAAATGACCGCGCATATGCTGGATCTCAACCGGCGCCGCGCCGAAATTCAGGCGCGGATCGACAAGCGGGCGGCGGCGATGCGATCGGTGATCCTGCTGGGGGTTCGCCTGTCCGAGTCCCCCATTGAGACCTTGCTGGAGGCGGACGCGCCGATCGACGATGCGATCGCTGGCCTCGAGGCCGTAAGATACCTTGTGCGACAGGCCGCGGCGAACGCGCATGTTCTGGTCGAGGACCGCGAGGCCCTGGACGCGGCGACCAAGGCGACGGCTGACGTCGCGCCGCGACTGGCCGCCGCCAAGGCCGCGCGAGCCGATGAGGCCGATTCCCTGGCACACCAACTGGAGGCGACCAAGGACCGACGCGAGACGGCGGAGCAGGACGCATCGGACGCGGCCCGCCGCGCGGCGGCGGAGGCGGCCCGCGCGAACACGCTCCGCTCCATGCTGCAAATCCTGGAGACCCAACGTCGGCTGGAAGAAGCGCGGGCGCGGGAGGACGCCTTGCGAGCCGAGCGCGATCAGCAGACCGGCCTGGCTGACGCGGCGCGTCGGCGGCAAGCGGCGCTGGCGCGTCCGGCGGGCGCTGGCACGCTGGCTCCCTTCGGCGCGGCCAACGCGAAACCGGCCGGCCAGGTCACGCCCCCGGTGCGAGGAACGCTGGTGCGTGACTGGGGCGATCCGGAGGATGGCGAACCGGCCAGCGGTCAGACATGGCAGACGGAACCAGGCGCGGGGGTCGTGGCGCCTTGCGGCGGGACGGTGGCCTTCGCCGAGCCGTTCCGCGGCTATGGTCTGCTGGTCATCATCGACTGTGGCGGCGGTTATCACGCCGTCATCAGCGGCATGGATCAGATCGCCGTATCTCCTGGGCGCGCCATCCAGGATGGCGACGCGATCGGTACGATGCGCGCGGAAACAAGATCGGCAACAGGGGACGCCGCCGCGGTTCCCCCGACCGGATCCCCCTTGGAGCCCCCCTCTGCTCCCCCCGCTGGGTCCTCCTCTGGGTCCGCCTCTGGGCCACCCCAGCTGTATTTCGAACTGCGCAAGGGCGGACGTCCGGTGAATCCGGGCCCCTGGCTGCGTCCCGCGGGATAATCATTCGGTCCCGCCGCAACCTTTGGTTAACATTTGTCCCCTATTCAAATGAATGCTGGACGCTACCTATGAGGCCGCGCGAAAAGACGTGAACACGATTGTCGTGTCATATTCATGTCGACGTCAGGCCAGCCCCGCCAGGGAACCTGACGGCATGCGGCATCAGTGGGCCCATGGGCCAGAGGGGTAGAGCGAATGAACTTCCGCCAGCGGCGTTTCCGGTTCGGCCTGTTGTTGGGCGCGGCCTTTATCGTTGGGGTCGCCTCGGGGCCGACCGTCGGGTTTCTCGGCCATGCCGTGGCGCAGGACCAGTCCCGGGCGGAGGCGAGCCAGTTCCTGAAAGTCTTCGGCGACGTGTTCGAGCGGGTGCGCGCGGAATACGTCGATCCGGTCAGCGACAAGGAAATTCTCGAGAACGCGATCAACGGCATGCTCACGGGGCTCGACCCGCACAGTTCCTACATGAACGCCAAGGCGTTCAAGGACATGCAGGTGCAGACCAAGGGCGAGTTCGGCGGTCTGGGCCTGGAGGTGACCGAGGACAAAGGCCTGATCAAGGTCGTCTCGCCGATCGACGACACCCCGGCGGCGCGGTCTGGCATCAAGGCGGGCGACATCATCACGGCGCTGGATGGCAAGACCGTGTTGGGCCTGTCGCTGAATGACGCCGTTGACCGCATGCGCGGCGCGCCGAATTCGAAGATCACGCTGACGATCAAGCGGGAAGGCGACGACAAGCCGCTGGAAATCGGCGTGATGCGTGAGATCATCAAGATCCAGGTGGTGAAGTCCCGGCTGGAAGCGAACAACATCGGCTATGTGCGGCTGTCGCAGTTTACCGAGAAAGCCGATTCCGGCATTCGCACGGCGGTGAAGGACCTCAAGACGAAAGCCGGTGGTCCGTTGAGCGCGCTGATCCTCGATCTGCGCAACGATCCGGGCGGATTGCTGGATCAGGCGATCGCGGTGTCCTCGGCGTTCATCGAGCAAGGGGAGATCGTATCGACCCGCGCGCGGCATCCGGATGACAGCCAGCGCTGGGATGCGCGGGGCAGCGATATTCTGAACGGAGCGCCGCTGGTGGTGCTGATCAACGGCGGTTCGGCTTCGGCGTCGGAAATCGTCGCGGGCGCGTTGCAGGATCATCGCCGCGCGGTGCTTCTGGGCACCAAGAGCTTCGGCAAGGGTTCGGTGCAGACCGTGATCCCGCTGCCGGGCGGTGGCGCGATGCGGCTGACCACGGCGCGGTATTATACGCCGTCCGGCCGCTCGATCCAGGCAACCGGGATCGTGCCGGACGTGACGGTGAATGAAACCCGCGACACGCCGGCCACGTTCGGGCTGGAGCGCGAATCCGACTACAACAAGGTCCTGAGCAACACCGGCGGGACGCCCACGACGGCGTTGCCGCCGCGTACCGACCTACCGCCGGTGGCCAAACAAATTCCGGACAAGCCGCCCGAGGGTTTCCCGAAATTCGACCCGTTGAAACCGGATGAAACCGATTACCAGTTGCAGCAGGCCGTGACCCTCGCCGAGGCGATGGTCCGGCAAAAGAGCGCGTCGGCGCGCTAGGGAGATGCGATGGCGGGCACGAACGGTCAGAGCCTGAGAAACCGCGCTGGTTGGCGACGGTTGGGTGTGTTCTGGCTGAGCGTGCTGGCCTTGATGGGGACTGGCGGCGGCGTGATCCAATGGCTGGGACCACCGGATAACGCTCGACCGCGTGAAGCCAGGAGGACGCCGGCGGCGATCCATCCGGTCGACGATCCCGGCGCTATGATCACGGCCGCCAAACCGGGCCTGGTCGCTCCGGCGGTGTCGGGACGGGATACTCCGGGCCCAGTGACGGATCCCGATCCGGGATTGCTGGAGACGGCGGGTGATGGGTCGGGCCTGAACCTGCCGCGGATCGCGTCCGACGGACGCATGGCGATGAGAGTCTACGCCGCCGGGTTCGACCACAGTTCGCGCCGCCCTCGGGTGGGTTTGCTGTTGGCCGGCATTGGCCTGAATGAAGCCGAGAGCGACGCCGCGATCCGCGCGCTGCCGGGGGCCGTGTCGCTGGCGGTGTCACCCTACGCGGCGAACGTGACGAAATTGCTGGCGACCGCGCGGACGGCGGGTCATGAATTCCTGATCTCGGTCCCGTTGGAGCCGGCCGGGTTTCCCTTGAACGACCCCGGCCCGCACGCGCTGCTGACCGACAAGTCCACGGCGGAGAACCTGCGGAATTTGTACTGGGCATTATCCCGGATCGACGGGTTCGTCGGGGCGACCGGCGTGATCGGCACGATGCGCGGGGAGCGGCTGGCCGCCATGCCGGACCAAATGGATATGGTGCTGTCCGAGCTCGCGGGACGCGGCCTGCTGTATATCGATCCGCGCCAGGCTCGGGCACCGGTGGCGCGCGCCTGGGGCCGGCATGCGGATCTGGTGATCGACGATCCCGCCGACCGGGAGGTCGCCGATCGCGGCATGATCGACGCGAGGCTGGCGGCGCTGGAGCAAATGGCGAAAGACACGGGATCGGCCCTGGGGATGGTGATGCGGCCGACGCCGGTGGCGGTGGCGCGGATCGCCGCGTGGAGCAATGGACTGGCGGACCGCGGGCTGGCGCTGGCGCCGGTGTCGGCGCTGGCCATGCCGCCCGCGGACGGGCCGGTGAAGCTGACGGAGCGCGAATAGTGTCGAACCTGCCTTACCGCCCGAACGTGGGGGCGGTGCTGTTCAATCGCTCGGGCCTGATTCTGGTGGCGCGGCGGGCGGATCTGCCGAACGCGGAGGCGCCGGCGGGCGGCTGGCAACTGCCGCAAGGGGGCATCGATGCGGGCGAGGACCCTCGTCAGGCGGTGCTGCGGGAACTGGCGGAGGAGATCGGCACCGATCGCGCCGAGGTGATCGGCGAGCATCATGAGTGGCTGACTTACGACTTGCCGCCGGAGCTGCTTGGCATCGCGTTGAAGGGGCGGTTTCGCGGGCAGCGGCAGCGCTGGTTCGCGCTGCGGTTCACGGGCGTGGACAGCGACATCCGGTTGGATCTGGACCCGCACCCGGAGTTCGACGCGTGGCGGTGGGCGCGGCTGGCGGAACTGCCGGATCTCGCGGTGGCGTGGAAGCGGCCGATTTACGAGGTGCTGGTGGAGAGTTTCGCGCGTTTCGCGGGTGGGTAGAGTTACTGTCCCTTAACCGCCATGGTCCGCCGCCTTACCGACATGGACCGGCTTCACAGGTCCATCAGCGCCATAATCGACGCTTTTCTCCTCGAATCGGCGGGTTGCCCAGAGTAAACCGATAGTCGATCTCAGAATACGGCGGCAATTGACTATTCTCGACAAGAATCATATCGAAAATAAAACGGTCGTGGACAGCACCAGGGCGTCGCGCGGCCACGCGGCCAGCGAGGTTTCGATGTTGCCGGCGGCCTGGTGGACAAAGGCAGGTCGTGACGGTCCGTCAGCATGCTGTGTCCCCTGGACGGATGGTGCTCGACCGTAGGCCGCGAGCGGCGCGGCGGGAATTCCCAAGGGCGCTTCAGTTGTTTTTTGTCGTGGGTGGGGGGTCTCCGCTGTGACGCCGTGCTGGGGCGGCCAAATCAATTGGACACGAAGTTGCACGGAGTGCACACGGAGTTTCACGAAGCTTATAATTATCCTGCCTGCTATCCGCCCGATTCCCGACGGCGAGCGGTCATGTCGGTCCCACTCCGTGTAACTTTGTGTGCACTCCGTGCAACTTCGTGTCCGATGATTACTCCCTCCTAACTTTCAACCTTCTTCTTTGAAGAAGGTAACGGCCACTCACCCCGATCGCCACGCATGAATGAGCCAACGCCCGGCGACCAGCTTTTACCGTCGGTCGCGGAGTTTCCCGCCAGGAGATTTAAGTCAATGCGCCCGCCTCTATCGTGCTGTAGCGCCAGCGTGCGGACAATTATGGGAGGCTTCGATGGGCGCATCGTCCACAGCCGCGGGCAGCATCAAGATTATTGGGTCAAACGGGCAGATCTCGCTCGGAAGGCAATATGCCGGGCGGCGGGTGCTGGTGGAGGAGCAGGAACCTGGCGTCTGGCTGATCAGATGAGCGCTGGCTCCATCATCCTCAGGCTCTCGCCGATCTGGAAAACGCTTTGGCCTGGGCAAAAGCCAACCCACCCAGTGATGAGGGGGTCGATCAGTTCCTGGCGAAACTGAATGACGAAGCCTGACACGAACGCCCGGGTCAGGCTCGACCTCAACCATCCCGTCTTTCAGGAAAATCTAATGAGCCTACAGAAGCCAGAGCGGCACTCGGCGCTGGAGACGCTTAATAAGTCGCGACAGATGACCTGGACCCAGGTTTACAGAGACAACGGCCTGAAATGGGAGAAAATCGTCAGCATCACACCTCCGGCGGGTGTCGCGGCCTTATGCTCGCTACGCATTTCCCAATCCAGGCGTGCAACGGCTTACAGGGACGGCGATTTCATACGATTACTTTCAATCGCGCCTGATCACGATACGACCTACGGCAAGAAATAAGCGGTCATCAGCGCGCGTCGCGCGGATGACCGCCCGAGCAGCGCACAATCGATGTTGTCATAAGTTGCCGTGATGCGCCGCGTTTCGGCACAGCGTTTCGAAAAGCGAACGATATCTTCACCCAACCTCGCCCAGAATGATGTCGTTTCGCACATTTTGAAAGCAGGCGCCGGCCAGTGAAATAGCCCATGGCATCGCCTCCCACGCCGCCATTTGCCCTCACGCCATAAAGGCGTAGTCTCACCGCCGTTGGGAATTTTCGGGAACCGGGTCCAATCACGGTCGCCGGATGACAGGAGGAAACATGGCGGAAATCACAGGCGCCGACTTGCTGGCGAAAAGCCTTAAAGAGCAAGGCGTGCAATTCATGTTCGGCGTGGTCGGGTTCCCGGTCGGGCCGCTCGCCGAAGCAGCGCAAAGGGCCGGCATTCCCTATATCGGCATGCGCAACGAGCAGACCGCGTCCTATGCCGCGGGTGCCATCGGTTATATGACCGGGCGGCCAGGATCGTGCATCGTGGTGACCGGACCGGGTGTCATTCATGGTCTCGCCGGCCTGGCGAACGCGCAGCAGAACTGCTGGCCGATGATGTTGATCGGCGGTGCGTCGGAGACCTATCGCAACGGCATGGGCGCCTTCCAGGAGGAGCGTCAGGTGCTGGCCGCGACGCCGGTGTGCAAATGGGCGCACGCCATCGAGCACGTGAACCGCATCCCCTTCTATGTGGAGATGGCGATGCGGCAATCGATCTACGGGCGTCCCGGCTCGGTTTATCTCGACATGCCGGACGACATCATCACAGGCAAGTGCGACGCCGATAAGGTGCACGAGGCCGTTCGGTGTCCCGATCCGCCACGCATTCAGACGATGCCGCAATACGTCGAGCAGGCGCTGGACGTGCTGCAATCGGCGCAACGGCCGCTGGTGATCATCGGCAAGGGCATGGCCTTCTCGCACGCCGAGGACGAGGTCCGCGCGTTCATCGAGCGTACGGGGCTGCCGTTCCTCGCCTCGCCGATGGGCAAGGGCGTGATGCCCGACGATCATCCGCTGTCGGTGGGCGCGGCGCGCAGCCTCGCGCTGTCACAGGCCGACGTCATCTTCCTGATGGGCGCGCGCTTCAACTGGATCATGCATTTCGGCCTGCCGCCGCGGTACAACAAAGACGTTCGGGTCATTCAGCTCGACATCGAGCCGGAGGCGATGCACCAGAACAAGCCGGCCGAGGTCGCGCTGGTCGGCGACGGCCAGGCGATCGTCGGTCAGCTCAATTCGGCGCTGAAGAACCGGCAATGGTTCTATCCGAAGGAGACACCGTGGCACGCGGCGATCGCCAAGAAATCGGCCGAGAACGCGGCCGCGATCGCGCCGCAGATCGCCGATGACTCAGCGCCGGGCGGCTACTACCGGCTGCTGCGCGACGTCGCCGCCTGGGTGCCGAAAAACGCCATCGTGTGCAGCGAAGGCGCCAGCACGATGGATATCGGCCGCACCCAGTTGCCGAACTACCTGCCGCGGTCGCGGCTCGATGCCGGCACCTACGGCACGATGGGCGTCGGTCTGGGCTTTGTCATCGCCGCCTGCGTCGCGCACCCTGACCGGCCGGTCGTGCATGTCTCGGGCGACTCGGCGATCGGCTTCTCCGGCATGGAGATGGAGACGATGTGCCGGTATGGAATGCCGGCGAAGATCGTCGTGTTCAACAATGGCGGCATCGGGCCGGGGATGGGAGAAATCCCGGACGACCCGATGCTGAAGTTGCGGCCGAACTCGCTGATCTGGGGCGCGCGTTACGACCTGATGATGCAGGCGTTCGGCGGGCATGGGTCGTATGTCGAGGATCCGAAAGACTTGCGCGGCGCGCTGGACGAGGCGATGAACTTCAAAGGCCCCGCGCTCGTCAACGTCAAGCTCAGCCTGGGCTCGCAGCGGAAGGCGCAGGAGTTCAAGTGGCATAGCTGAGGGTTCGTGCGAAACTCTCCCCGGGCGTGGCCCGGGGAGAGGAACCTTGCTTCCCGCCTGGTATGGATTGACCTTGACGAGGTGTGCGCGGTCCGCGTATGCCAAGTGGGTTCGGTAGAACCGTACGGTCCGCCTGGTTTCGACGCGATTCAGATCCTGATTTCATGGAAGACAATTGACATGAATTCTGTGAGCGCCGGGAGCTCAATTGATGATCTGGTTTGTCGTGACCTTGAAGTTGGAACCCGGCGATTAATGCATCGTCTCGCTGTCCAACGGAACGATCGAGGTTGAGTGGCTGTTTGGTTTTGAACCGCGGGACCGCACAGCGGTGTTTCAGGGTTTGCACGTCGATGGTCCGGGACCGAACGCCATGGGTTGGCTTGCGTTGCGCGATCTGGCCCGGCAGGTGATGGAGAAACTGGATGTCGACATTCTCCGGGTTGAAGGCGCGCCTCGAACGACTGGGGCCGGTCCAGGTCGTCGGCCCGCCCCCATCGTTTTCCGGCGACCCGGTGGCGCTGGTTCTTAGGTTGGACGGCCCGCTCGATCAGCCGGTCGCGGTCGTGAAACGTCTCTACGCGGCTGGTCTGACTCTGAAGTCGGGTCATACAATCATCAATCGTCTCGCGGAAACCCGTCTCGCCGTGTGCCGTATCGCCGAAGGCGCCGACATTCGCGCGTTGGCGGCCGATCTCGCGACGATGAATGTGCACACGTTCCGCCGCCGCCATCTCGAGCCTGGCCTGATAGCCGAGGTGCGGGCGCGTCACGGCTTGTCGCAACGCGAATTCGCCGATGTTCTTGGTATCGATGTCGATACGTTGCAGAACTGGGAGCAGGGACGGAACCGGCCGGATGCCGCGGCGCTTGGATTGGTGATGGCGTATGACAAAGCGCCCGACCTGGTCAGGAACGCCGCGCTCGAACAGGTCGCGTGAATCGGTCAGGATCGGGGTTTGTGTCCAGACCGGATCGTTCGCCCCCCGGCGGAAGTCTCAAAGCGAGAAATGAACCGAGGGCGGCGTGCTGTTTAATCCGCCGCGTCCGCTCTGGTCTCCGCCGAGAACGCCGGCATCACTTCGCGCGCGAAACGTCTCAGACTGCGCAGTCCGCGCGCGCCACCGCCGGAGCCGCCGCCGTTGATCAGCACATAGCCGACACCGGCGTCGTGCAAATCGTGCAACTTTCGGGTGATCTGGTCCGGCGTGCCGTAGATCGCGCTTTTCAGGTTGATCTCGACCGGGTCACCCGTCGCGCGGTCGGGGCCGCCAAGCACGGTACCGTCAGGTGCCGTCGCCAGTTTCAACTGACGCATCCGGTTCGCGAACCGGCGTTCCAATGCTGCCTCGCGTTCCTGTTCTGACTCCGATACGAAGAACGCGCGGGTGACGCCGACGCGCATGGGGTCCCAGGTTTCGCCGTTCGCCTCGACCGCCTCGCGGAACACCGCGATGTTATGCGCGACGTCGGCGGGCGACGCGTATTGGCCGAGCAACAGATTGAACCCGCGGCGCGCGACGTCTCGGATCGAGCGGTCGCTGCCGGCGCCCATCCAGACCACCGGATGGGGTTTTCGATGCGGTGGCGGTTCGACGATGATGTCGTTGAAGGTCCAGTATTTGCCTTTGTGCGAGAAGCGTTGATCGGATGTCCAGGCCTTCAGGATCACATCGATGGATTCCTCGAATTTTTCCCGCGCCTCCTCCATGCCCACATCAAAGCCGGCGAATTCGTTATAGCGGTAGCCCGTTCCGATGCCGAAATCGAGCCGACCGCCGGACAACAGATCCAAGGTTGCCGCTTGTTCCGCCAGCAACACCGGATTGTGCCATGGCAACACCATCACGGCGGTGCCGAGCCGCAGTGTGCTTGTGCGGGCGCCCAGCCAGGTCAACAAATTGAGGGTCGCCGAGACCTGGCCGAATCCCGTAAAATGGTGCTCGACGACGAAGGTGCCATGGAAGCCGAGCGCTTCGGCCTCGACGTTATAGTCGATGAAATCGCGAAAGCCCTCGGCGCTGTCGAACTCGCCGCTGCCCCTGCGCGCCGCGGCGCTACCGAACAGACCGAACCGCATCGGTGTCTTCCTCCTGAGTCGCTTTGGGCCATGGTAGGCGGGATCGGCCGACTCGCCAAACGCGGCGGTCACTCCTAAGTTGCGCGGCCTTATACGGAAGATGATCATGGAAATTGGCTGGTATCACGAGTTTCATCGCCAGGTGCCGAACCAATCGGACACTGAAGCATTCGCCATGGGCCTCGACCAGGTCCGCGCGGCGGACGAATGGGGTCTCGACGCGGTGTGGCTGGCGGAAATCCATCAGCAGGCGTCGCGTTCGGTGATGAGCGCGCCGTTGACGGTGCTGGCCGCGCTCGCGACATGCACGTCGCGGGTGAAGCTTGGCACCGGCGTGCAGGTGCTGCCGCTGACGCATCCGTTACGGTTGGCGGAGGAAACCGCGACGGTNNGCTTACGCGGCGTACGGCGTGCCATATTCTGAAAGTCGGGAGCGATTTTTCGAAACGCTGGACGTGCTGAAACTCGCCTGGACACAGGAGGTTTTTTCGTTTCACGGCGCGTTCCATCATTTCGATCATGCTCGTTCGGTGCCGCGGCCGTTTCAAACGCCGCACCCGCCGATCCGCATCGCCGGCGCGTCGGAGGACACGTTTCCGGTGTTGGGCGCTCTGGGCTATCCGCTGTTCGTGGCGGTCCGCAGCGGGTCGCTGGCCGGGTTGGCGCCCGATCTGCATGCGTATCGAGAGGCGTACGTGGCGGCCGGCCATAAGGGGAAGGGCGAGGTGCATTTGCGCCTGACTCTGCATGTCGCGGAGACGGACAAGGAAGCGCAGGCCCAGGCGCATGATAGCACGATGGCGGGGTATGAGAAATTGGTTTCGCAATTGGAAGGATCGCCGAACGCGCGGCGCCGGGCGGAGCTGGCGGATGTAAAGTCGCTGACGTATGACGCGGTGATGCGGGATAAGGTTGTGATTGGATCGCCGGAGACGGTGGCGGCGCGGTTGTCGGATTTGCAGGATCAGCTTGGGATCGACGGCATTCTGGCGGAACTTAATTTTGGCGCGATGATTCCGCCGGATCAGATGATGCGGTCGTTGCAATTGTTGTTGCAGGAGGTTCGGCCGCGGTTGCGGGCGATGTGAAGAATTCCGTGCGGCACGTGTCGTGGGATCGGCTTCATGGCTCGATCGTTGAGCAGGAGTGCGCCATCGGCTGATGCTCGGCTCGAGGCCGAGCATGACGGGGGAGGGAGCGTGACGACTGGAGGGGATGACGACGGGAGGGGCACCGACCCACGGTTGGGGTTATTCCGCCGCCGGTTTGAGGTGCTCCTGCAACCTGGGCATCAGTTCGACCAGGTTGCACGGACGGAACCGGTTATCCAACTGATTGACCAGAATATCGTCCCAACCGTCCTTCACCGCGCCGGTGCTGCCCGGCAACGCGAACAAGTAGGTTCCGCCGGCCACGCCGCCCATCGCGCGAGACTGGATCGTTGACGTACCGATCTTCTGGTAACTCAACATCCGGAACAATTCCCCAAAACCTTCGATCTTCTTTTCCAGCACGCGGTCGAACGCCTCGGGCGTGACGTCGCGGCCGGTGATGCCGGTGCCGCCGGTGGTGATCACGACGTCGATCGAGGGATCGGCGATCCAGCGGCGCAACAGAACCTCGATCGCGCCCGCATCGTCTTTTTCGACCACGCGCACGGCGACGGTGTGACCGGCTTTGACGATCCGCTCCGCCAAGGTCGCGCCGGAGGTGTCGGTCTCCAGCGTTCGCGTGTCGGACACCGTCAGCACGGCGATGGTCACGGCCAGAAAGGGGCGGGTCGCATCGAGAGCCATGGCGTCCTCCAATTACAGCGAGCACTCAGGATAGCGCATCCGGCGGCTCGACCAAACGTGGGTTTCGCCTTAGTCTGTAGGCTGTCAAACACAAAGGCGCGACCATGTTCATCGCCATGAATCGCTTCAAGGTCATCAAAGGATCGGAGACCGATTTCCAGACGGTCTGGACCTCCCGCGACACGCACCTGCGCGACGTGCCGGGGTTCACCAGCTTCCATTTGCTGCGCGGACCGGAGCGGGAGGATCACACGCTGTTCGCCTCCCACACCATCTGGGCTTCGCGGGCGGATTTCGAGGCCTGGACGACGTCCGAGGCGTTTCGGCTCGCGCATCGCAACGCGGGTGGCAACAAGCCGCTTTACCTTGGCCACCCGGAGTTCGAGGGGTTCGACGTGGTGCAGGAAATCAACGCCGGCTGAGCGGTTCCGACAGCGCCATCATCTCGAGCGCTTTCTGGCGCCGGCGGTCGAGGCGCGTGAGCCAGCCATCGCCGAACAGGCCGAACGCGGC
This sequence comes from Acetobacteraceae bacterium, assembly GCA_003164305.1. The sequence continues at coordinate 904 of PLSZ01000104.1, read as the reverse complement.
CATCTGCCGGTAGCCGGTGCGCTGCATCGCGGCCAGGGCGTCCAGCAGGGTCAAGGTATCGATCATTTCGGCGGCTTCCAGCGTGTCGGGGCCGACGGCGCCGTCGATTTCGGCTCGCTTGTGGCCGACGGCCAGTTGCAAGGCGCGGCCGGCCCGGTCGGGGCCGGCGTTGACGGCGTGGTCGAACACCATGAGGTCGATGCCAACCGGCAATGCGTCGCAGCGTGTGCGGTTCCAGAAATCCGCCAGATACAGCGCGCGGACGGTGATGCACGGGATGTTTTTCATGTCCTCGCGGCGAAGCCCAGGATCGCGGAGGAAACGGCGGAGGCGAACAAGGGTGATGCCGTGATTGGTGGCGAATCTGGCATCGGCCGGGTTGTCGATGAATCCACCTTCCTCGGCCAGGGTGAATTCGAGGGAGGAGTCGAAAGAGTCGTCCATGAACACCGCTCTCCTGAGAAGAAAAGACTAAGGCAGGAGGGTGGTCATGTCGCGCATCGCCGAAATCGCGTCAAAGGAATTCCGTCCGGTGGCAATGGGCCAGGGGGAAGCGGATGCGGGAAGCGGAGCCCGGGATGAGCGGGCTCCGCCGGATCCCGTCAGACGACCGGCGAGGCGCCGCCGTCCATGTTGATCGCCGCGCCGGTGGTGAAGCCGGCGAGGTCGGAGCACAGGAAGCACGCCATCGCGGCGAATTCTTCCGCCTTGCCGATGCGGCCGATCGGAACGTTGGCGCCCATCTTGGCCTTGAACTCGTCATACGGCACGTTCGAGGCGGTGGTCCGGTGCCGTCGGACGTGCTGATCGGAGTCGATCAGGCCGACCAGCATGCCGTTGACCAGGATGCCGTGCGGGGCGCCCTCATTCGATAGGATTTTCATCAGCGCCATGCCGGCGGCGC
>PLSZ01000312.1 GCA_003164305.1 Acetobacteraceae bacterium | reverse complement strand
CTGGCGGCGGTCCGGGCCGGCGCGCGGCAGATCGAGTCCACGATCAATGGCATCGGGGAACGGGCCGGCAACGCATCGCTGGAAGAGATCGTGATGGCGATCCGCACGCGGCCGGACGCGATGCCCTACAAGAACAACATCCAGACCACGCATCTGCTGCGGATGTCGAAACTTCTGGCCGCCATCACCGGCTTCGACGTACAGCCGAACAAGGCCATCGTCGGCCGTAACGCCTTCGCGCATGAGGCGGGGATCCATCAGGACGGCGTGCTGAAGAACGCCGCGACCTATGAAATCATGACCCCAGAAAGCGTCGGCTGGGCGAAGAACAGCCTCGTACTGGGCAAGCACTCGGGCCGCGCGGCGTTCCGCGACAAGTTGAACTCGCTTGGCTACAAGATCGGCGACAACCAGATGAACGACGCGTTCCGGCGCTTCAAGGACCTCGCCGACCGCAAGAAGGTGGTGTTCGACGACGACATCGTGGCGCTGGTCGATGACGAGGTGATGCGCGATCACGAGCGGATCAGGTTCGTTTCGCTGGACGTGCACGCCGGGTCGAAGCGCGAGCCGAGCGCGGAGCTTGAACTGGAAATCGACGGCGTGGTGAAGTCGGGCTCCGCCGTGGGCGACGGGCCGGTGGACGCGACGTTCAAGGCGATCCACGAGATCTTCCCGCACAACGCCAACCTCGTGCTGTTCTCGATCGGCGCGATCACCGAGGGCACCGACGCGCAGGCGAAAACCACCGTCCGGCTGGAGGAAAACGGCAAGATGGTGGACGGGCAAGGCGCCGACACCGATACAATCGTCGCCTCGGCCCGGGCGTATGTGCACGCGCTGAACAAGCTGCTGGTGAAGCGGCTGCGCACGGAGCCTCAGGCGTTGTCCGCCTGATCGATGATTCGGGACGGCGTGTCCGGCGGGCGCGCCGTCCTGGCTTTGGTCAGTTCCGGGATTTGCTCAGTTATAACCCCAGAATTTCCCGGATCCGGTGTTCGCCGGCATGCTCGGCGCCAGTTGGGTGCCGGTCTGTGGCGCGTTCGGAATGCCGGTCTGGGTCTCGCCCGGATCCGCTGGCGGCGTGGCCAAGGGCCGGCCGGTAATGCCGATGGCGGCGGGATCGGCACCACAGGCTGACAGAAAAAACAATAATGAGAACATAACGAAACGCATGCCTCCGATGATGCCGCGCATCGTCCGCCCTGTCCATGTTCGGTTTGTTCATGTCCGTTTGGCCCCCGCCGGATGGGGCCTTCGCCCAGGGCGTTGCCCCATGGGGATCAGGATAAAGCAGGAAATGGTTTGCCTCTCGCCGTCATCCTCGGGCTCGACCCGAGGATCTATCGACACGCCATGGAAGTCCGAAGCCGGGCAACGTGCCTGTACGGGCCGATCCTCGGGTCGAGCCCGAGGATGACGTGACGGGGGAGGGTCATCGCGGGCGCCGATGCCGGCCTGTTGCCCGGATGGCTGGCCGGGGTCATTGTCGCGGCCATGCTGATCGTGTTCAGCCGAAAATGAGACCTTAAAGGAGGCGGACGATGGCCCAGGGCGAGGGAATTCGACAGGTCGCGTGGCTGGATTGCGCGGGTGGCGGACAGGTCGTTCTGGATGGCGATCGTGCCTATATCGGGCACATGGACGCGCCACATGGAACCTCGGTGGTTGACGTTTCCGATCCGGCGAACCCGCGGATCACCGCTTCGATCGACATTCCTCCCGGGCTGCACTCGCATAAAGTGCGGGTGGCCAACGATATCATGCTGGTGAACCGGGAGCGGACGCGGGGCGAGCCACCGGCCGGTGATTTCGTTGGGCTGCGGGTGTTCGATGTCAGCAAGCCCGACACCCCGCGCGACATCCACCATTGGCACTGCGCCGGCACGGGTGTGCATCGTTTCACCTTCGACGGCCGTTACGCTTACGTGTCGGCCGAGCAAGAGGGTTATGTCGGCACGATCGTCATGATCCTCGACTTCGCCAATCCGGAAAAACCGGAAGAGGTCGGGCGCTGGTGGATGCCCGGCCAGTGGACGGCCGGAGGGGAAACGCCGAGCTGGAAAGGCCGCAACCATCGCTGTCATCACCCGATCCGGCGCGGCGACCGGCTATATGTCAGTTACTGGTACGGTGGCGGCGTGATTCTCGACATCAGCGACATGAAGAAACCGAAGACCGTGTCCATGATCGATTGGAGCCCGCCGTTCGGCTGGCCGACGCACAGCCTGGTGCCCATCGACGTGCCGATCGCGGGGCATAAGTGGATGCTGGTGGCGGATGAGCACGTGCAGCCGCTCGATCCAAAACTGTCGCCCGAGTTGCCCGCGATGGTGTGGATGGTGAACATCACCGATGAAACCAATCCCATCCCGGTCAGCACCTTTCAGTTGCCGGAGCTGGTTGGCGTGACCTCGCCTCTGATGACCGCGTGTCATCAGCCGGTCGAAACGATCGTTGGGAATGAGGTTCCGGCGGCGTGGTTCGCGAGTGGCTTGCGCGTGATCGACATCAGCAATCCGCTGTCGATGAAGCAGGCGGCGTGGTGGATGCCGGACGTGCCGCCGGGCGCGCAACGCGTGTGCAGCAACGACGTTTATGTCGACCATCGCGGCCTGATTTACTTGATCGATCGCAACCGGGGGCTGTCGATTCTCGAGCGTGTGTGACCGTTCGGCACCGCTTTAATGGAACGTTAATCATGTTGGCGGACACTACGCCTCTCGAAAGGCGTGAGGGCCAGCATGGATGGCACGGTCGGAACGTTCCAGGGGGCCTCCCGCCTGACGGGGGAGCGCAGTTGGCACCAGGTGTTGAATCTGGCGCCGGAACTGCTGGCGATCCTGGCGTGCGTGGCGGTGATCTGGGGCGCGGTGGCGTTCACGCTGTGGCAGGCCAATGTCGCGGCGGTGGACGCGGCGCGCCGGCAGACCGCCACTCTGGCGCGAGCGTTCGCCGAAAGCACGGAGCGGATCAGCACGGTTCTGGATCGGGAGTTGCTCGCGCTGCGAGCCAGCTTCCTGGAACGCGGTCCGGCGTTCAATCTGTTGGAATGGGTGCGGACGCAGTCTTCCCCGGATCATATGACGTTGCAGATTGGCATCATCGATCGGACCGGCCTGGTGACGCAAAACACCGTACCGGTGAACGGGCAAAGCTTCAGTTTGGCGGACCGGGAACATTTCCTGGTGCACCTGGATCCCGATCGCGACTCGCTGTTCATCAGCAAGCCGGTAACCGGGCGCATCACGAAACGATGTTCAGTGCAATACACGCGCAAGCTGGTCGATCGCGACGGGCATTTCGCCGGCGTCGGGGTGAATTCGGTGGGATGCGACGACCTGTCGCGCTTCTATGAGACGGCGGATATCGGTAACGGATTCGTCATGTTGGTGGGCCTGGACGGCGTCGTTCGCGGCTACGGTCCGCCCAGACCCGAATTGATGGGCATGGACCTTAGCCGGGCGCCTGGCTTCAGGCCTGCCTTGTCGTTGCCCGAGGGTACGTTTTCGGCCGGTGCGCCCTGGGATCGGGTCACGCGAATCATCAGTTTCCGCCGTCTGGCGCAATACAATCTGGTCGTGCTGGTCGGTTACGATGACGAACGGATCTTTCGTCAATATCGGCCGTTGCGTGACCGGGCACTCGGGATCGCCGGCGCGGCCAGCCTGATCATCGTCTGTCTCGGCGCGGTGTGGATCCAGCAGCGGCTGCGTTCCGCCGCCTCCCGCCGGGCGCTGTTGCTGACGTTGGATAACATGAGCCAGGGCATCGTAATGATTGACGCGGACGGCCGCATTCCCGTGGTCAACCGGCGCGCCACGGAGTTGCTCGGCCTGCCCGTCAGCCTGCTCGATTCCGGCCGCGCGATGCGTCGCGCGGAGGCCGGCGATCTGGGCTTGCTGATCCAGATCGAGGACGCCGAACCGGGTGTGATCCATCAAGGCACGGTGCACAAAAGCGGCCGCATCATCGAAATCCATAGCCAGCTTCTGCCAGGAGGCGGTCAGGTGCGTACCTTCACCGACGTCACCGAGCGGCGGATCGCCGATGCGCGCATCCGCCATATGGCGCACCACGATTCACTCACCGGTCTGGCGAATCGGGAACTGTTGAACAACCGGATCGGGGATTTGTTGCTCCAACCATACGTGGCGGAATTCGGGCTTGTGTGCCTGGATCTGGATGGTTTCAAGACTGTCAACGATACGCTCGGCCATGTGGCGGGTGACCGGTTGTTGCGGGACGTCAGCCGGCGATTGCACGGGTTGGTTGGTGCCCATGCCTTGTTGGCGCGCACCGGCGGTGACGAATTCGCCATCTTGTGCCCGGAAGGTCCTCAGCCGCATAGCACCGTCTCCCTGGCTGAGATCGTCGTCGCCGCGCTGTCCGAACCGATGGAGATCGACGGTACGCAGTTTCGTCTGTCCGCCAGCCTGGGGCTCGCTTTTTATCCGGCGGACGGAACCACGGCCGTCGAATTGCTGCGCCGCGCCGATACCGCGATGTACCAGGCCAAGGCCCGCGGCCGCGGCCTGGTAGTCCGGTTCGATACCGATATGGACCAAACTCAGCTCGAACGCGGGCTGATCGAGCGTGGCCTGCGCCGGGCATTGGCCAATCGCGAGTTCGAAGTTTGGTTCCAGCCGCGATTCGAAACCCGGAAGTTACGGATTTCCGGCTTCGAGGCACTCGCGCGGTGGCGCCATCCCGAGCGTGGATTCATTCCGCCGACGCAATTCATTCCTGTCGCGGAGCAATGTGGCCTGATCGCCGACCTTGGCTTGCGCGTGCTCAAAGATGCGTGCGCCTTCGCCGCCAGTCTTCCCGATGGGCGCATCGCCGTGAACCTTTCGCCGGTGCAGTTCCTGTCGAACAACCTCGCGTCCGTGATCGGCGATGTTCTGGCCGCGAATCATCTGTCTCCGGATCGGTTGGAACTCGAAATCACCGAGGGGGTGTTGATCGCCGATGAAACCCAGGCCTTGAGCACACTGCAAAGCCTGCACGACCAGCATCTGCACCTCGCGTTGGATGATTTCGGCACCGGGTACGCGAGCCTGAGCTATCTGCGCCGTTTCCCGTTCGATCGCATCAAGATCGATCGGTCGTTCGTCGGCGCGCAGGAACATGATCCGGCCACCCGCGCGATCACCGAGAGCATCCTGGCGATGGCGAGGCGTCTGCGCCTGGAGGTGACCGCCGAGGGTGTGGAGACCGATAGTCAACTCAATCTGCTGCTCAACCAGGGTTGCCCGGAGGTGCAAGGATATCTGCTTGGCCGGCCGATGCCCGCGGCCGAGGCGCTGGCTTTCTACACGCGCCACGCCGCGGCGGCACAGGTCGTGGATCTGACGGCGGCGTGATGGAACTGACTTACTCCGCCGCGTCGCGCCGCCGCCCGAGGATTTCCCCGGTGTGCTCGCCCAATCGCGGTGCCGGCAGACGGACCGAGCCCGGCGTGTCCGACAGTTTCACAGTGACGCCGAGTGTGTGGAACGTTCCGGTGATTGGATGTTCCGTGCGCGCCACCATCTCCCGCGCCAGGATATGCGGGTCAGTGAACACCTCATCGTAATGCATGACGGGACCAGCCGGAATGCCAGCAGCCTCCAGCGCCGTCAGCCAGCGGACGGATGGTTGCAAACGCAACTTCTCCGCCAGCAGCGCCACCAGCGCGTCGTTGTGCGCCACCCGGTCGGCGTTGGTGCGGAACCTCGGATCGGTGGCGAGGTCCGGAAGTCCAACGATCTCACAGAACTTCGCGTAGAAATGTTCCTGTGACGCACCGACCGTGATGTGTCCGTCCGCCGTCGCGAAGCACTGATACGGCGAGCTGCCCCGATGCGCCTGGCCAATCCGCTCCGGCCGCGTGCCGGTGGCGAAATAATGCGCCGACTCATACACCGCGAGCGACGTCGCCGCCTCCAGCAACGACGTCTCCACGTGCTGGCCCTTGCCGGTACGATGCCGCGCCTCGATCGCCGCCAGCACGCCGAACGCCAGGAACATGCCGGCGGTGACGTCTGAGATCGCGATCGGCAGCCGGAACGGGTCGCCCTCGGCCGGCCCGTTCGTACTCATCAGACCGGACATTGCTTGCGTGATCAGATCGAAGCCGCCCCGGCTGCTGTACGGCCCGGTCTGTCCGAACCCCGAGATCGACGCCAGAATCAGCCGAGGATTGCGCTTGTGCAGCACGTCCCACCCCAGCCCCAGCCGCGCCAGCACCCCGGGCCGATAGTTCTCCACCAGCACGTCGGCCCGATCGATCAGATCCAGCAGCGCCGCGCGATCCGCCTCTTGCTTCAGATCCATCACCACAGAGCGTTTGTTACGGTTCCACGTCATGAACGGCGCGCTCTCCCCGTTCACGAACGGCGGCATGGCGCGCGCGGAATCCCCTGAGGGCGGCTCGATCTTTATCACCTCGGCGCCATGATCCGCCAGCAGCATGGCGCAGTACGGCCCCGACAGGTGGCTGGTCAGATCGAGCACCAACAGATGTTGCAGCGCGCCGGGCATGGTGAAATCTCCTGGTTCGGACGAGGGCGCGATCATGGCACGCTCATCCGCCACGGCGAAGCCGCGCCTTAATCCGGCCCATCCCGTGCCGCGCCAGAGCGACCATGCCCGCCGGCTTCCGCGGATTGATCAGCAACAGGCCGATCCGTTGCCGGCGATCGGCGACCCAGCCTTGCTTGTACGGATCGTCGCCGCGGCCAAAATCCAGTGCCGTCACCTGTTCCCGCTGGATCATGTGGCGGATCATCCAGGCGGTCAGCACGGTGCCGGGCGAGTGCGCCTTGAAGGCCTCGTCATGCGCCAGTTTCAGCACTGTCGCCTGGCCATGTTCGACGAACCAGAACTGCGCGGCAGCGGCGATCCCGTCTATCCACCAGACCCCCAGACGCGCCAGGCCCAGAGACGCCGCGGCGCGGATTTGCGCGGGGTTCACCTGAGGAAATGGCTCCGGGTCCTTCCAACTTCGCGCGTAGACCGCTTCGAACGCCGTGATGCCAGCCTCCAGGTCGTTCTGGTCACAAAACATCTGAAATCGCGCGCCGGCCAGCCGTTCCGCGCGTCGCGTGCGCCGCCGGATGGTTTCGCGCAATGCGCCAGGACGCCGCGCCAACCACCCGGTCCAATCCAGTCCCGAGACGTCCTCATGCCAGTTGCCGAAATGATCGAACCGGGCGACGGCAAGGCCGGCGTGCCTCGCACCGATGACAAACTCGCCGGCGAGCGCATGGTCCAGCGCGTCCAGCCGGGTGGTGGCGAACCGTCGGCAATACCCCGCGAACGCCGCGAAGACCGCCGCCCGGTCCGCGCCTTCAGCGACCAGTGGTTCATAAAGGCAGGTGTACGGCGTGGTCAGCGCGCGAAAATCCGGATCCATCAGCATGGGAAACAACCCGCTCGCCACGCCGTCCACGCGGACCAGCAATAAACGCGGGGCGGCGTGCGGCGGCATGGCGTGCGCCAGCACCGTCTCCCACCACGCTCGCGTCGAAAAGAACGTGCGGGAGACAGTGAATAACGGCGCGGCGTCGTCCGGCAGAGCGTCCAGGCTATCGAACACTTCAACCCGCGTGGCTTGCTCAGTGGAAGGCATACCACGCGTAACCGATCCACTCATGCAGCGCGAAGAAGCTCAGTCCCCAGGCCGATGCGTGCGGCAGGAAATCCGACAGCCACAAATCCAACGGCGGATTGACCGAGGTCGGCACCGCCGTGACGATCAGCCCGGCGTTTCGGAACGCGACGATCGCGCGCGGCATGTGCCAGGCCTGAGTCACGACGTAAACAGAACGAATTCCCTGCTTCTTCAAAATCGCCGCGCTGAGGCTCGCGTTCTGCCAGGTATCGGCCGAGGCATCCTCGACCCATTCGACCGGCACCTGAAAATCGTCGCGCAGACTGTCGGCCATCACGCGCGCGATGGGCGGGCGATCGACCTGGACGACCCCGCCGGTCACCAGAACCGGCAGGCCGGTCCTCCGCCGCAATGCCGCGCCAGCCCGCAGCCGATCCAAGGTCAAAAGCCCAGGAAGCACGAAGGGAGGATCTGAGGTGCGCATCATGTCGCCGCCCAGAATGACGATCGCCTGAGGCATCGCGTTCGCCGGCGGCGTCACGGGCAGGTTCCGTTCCAGCGCGATGATCAGCGAACCAGCCACGGCGGGCAGCGACAACACCGTCAGGCCGATCAGGCCAATGCTCAACAGCGTCCGCCCGAAGCAGCGCCAGCGCCGAGCCAGGACGAAGCCGAGAATCGCCAGATAAAGAAAGCACACCGGTGGTAGCGCGAAGATCTCCAGCAGATGCTTGATCACGGGGGCGCCCGGCGGGATGCGGCGGACTGTCGCGACACCGTCGCGAGACCGTCTCGCAGGCGAACCATCTCCCCGAGGCCCAAAGCGCGCCGCATCGCCGCGGGATTGCCCAAAGACCGCCTGATCTCACCCGCTCTGGGTGGCATGTGCCGCGCGTCGGGGTTTTTGCCGGCGAGTTCGCCAATGACGCGCGCCAGTTCGATGACCGACGTCGCCTCCCCGGTGCAGACATTGAATACCGAGGCCTCGTCGGGACGCAGCCGCATGCCGGCGAGCAACGCGGCGACGACGTCGCTGACATGGACGAAATCGCGGGTTTGCGCGCCATCGCCGTAAATGGCGATCGGTTCGCCTTGCATGATGCGTTCGCAAAAGATCGAGATCACGCCTGAGTACGGCGATTTCGGATCCTGCCGCGGGCCGTACACGTTGAAGAAACGCAGGCCCACCGTCGGGATGCCGTGCACGTGGCTGGCGGTGACCGCGTGCAATTCACACCCGTACTTGTCGGCGCCATAGGCCGACAGCGGCCGGCATTCCGCGGTCTCCGGGATCGGAATCGTCTGGCAATCGCCATACACCGCCGCCGAGGACGCATAGACGACGGGCACCTTGGTGCCATGCCGGCGGATGGCGTCGAAGATCGTGATGGTGCCTGTCAGATTCGCGCGGTGCGTGCCAAGCCAGTCATTCACCCCGCGCTCGACCGATGCGATCGCCGCCAGATGAAAGCAGCCGTCAACGCCCTCGGTGACGGAAAAAGCCGTGTCGGCATCGGCGATGTCGCCGACCACCAGTTCAACGCCCTCCGGCAGGTTCGCGCGTCGCCCGGTGGAGAGATCGTCGAGCACCCGCACACTGTCGCCGCGCGCGATCAGCGCATCGCACAGATGCGAACCGATGAACCCCGCGCCGCCAGTGACGAGGTAAAGACTCATGCGTGCGGTCGCAGCACCTGGCGCAGCACCGCGCCGTCCGCGAGCCGGTCGAAGCCCTCGTTGATCTGATCGAACGTCACAAACCCGGAACGCAATTTTTGCACCGGCAATTTGCCACGCTGGTACAAGGCGATGAAGCGAGGAATGTCGCGCTTCGGCACGCAACTCCCCATGTAGCTGCCGCGGATCGTCTTTTCATCCGTCACCAGCGCGGCGTGCGGAAACGCGAACGTCGCGTTGATCGCGGGTAAGCCGGCGCTGACGATCATGCCGCCCCGTGCGGCGATCGCGTACGCCAGGTTCATCGCCGGAATCGCGCCCGCCGTTTCGATCACGTAGTCCAGTCCACCATCCGTGGCCGACCTGATTTCCTCGACCACGTCCGCGTTCCCGGCGAGGAATGTATCGGTCGCGCCAAGTTCTTTCGCCAGACGCAATTTGTCGGCGTTGAGATCGACGGCGACAATGCGTTCCGCCCCGGCGACCACGCCCGCCATCAGCGCGTTCATGCCCACGCCACCCAATCCAACCACCGCCATCCGCGCGCCGGGTGGAACCTGCGCTGTATTGAGTACCGCGCCAACACCGGTGACCACCGCGCAGCCGAAAATCGTCGCGTCCTCAAGCGGCACATCATCAGGGATTTTGATCAGCGCCGCCTGCGATACCACCGCGTATTGAGCGAACACCGACAACCCGCTGTAGTGGTGCAATGGTTCGCCGTTCAGCGACAAACGCCGGGCGCCTGACACCAAGGTTCCCTCGGCGCGCGCGGTCGAGGAACTCTGGCAAAGGTTGGGCCGCCCGTTGTTGCAATACCGGCAATCGCCGCAGCTTGAGACGAACATCGACACGACATGATCGCCCGGTTTCAAACCGGTCACGCCGGCGCCGACTTCCTCGACAATGCCCGCCGCTTCATGCCCGGGAATGGTGGGCAGTTTGCGGGGGCGCAGGTTCTCGATGGTCGACAGATCGGAGTGGCAGAGTCCGGCACCGATAATTTTATAAAGTACCTCGCCCGGACCAGGCGGATCGAGGTCCACGGTTTCGATGGTCATCGGGAGGCTCTCGGCGTAGGGCCGGGGCCTGCCCTGCACGCGCATCACCGCCGCCTTCATCTTCATCGTCGCATGCTCCTCACGGCCTCGAGGGCCTCCCCGCGTCTCGCTTTTGACCCCGCCGGGCGTTTGACCACGCCGAAGCCTTAGCCGGCAAGGTCTTAGCAGGCGATCGCTAGCTCCCGGCTATCGACGAACCGTACGCCCAGAGCGGTCAGCCGATCCCGCGCGTCATCCAATGTCGTACGATTTTGTACGGTCGGCAACGCGATAGCACGGCAAGCATCCTCAACGATCGTCACCCCGTAACCAAGCCGGGCGGCATCCTCGGCGGACCATGCGACGCAAAAATCCGTGGCGAGACCACATAAAACCAATTCCTTAAAGCCGCGCTGACGCAGCCAGCCGTCCAGTCCCGTCGCCGTCACGTGGTCGTTCTCATAGAACGCCGAATAACTGTCCAGCGCGGTTCGGCAGCCTTTGCGAATGACGACCTCTATGCGAGATTGGTCGATGTCCGGGTGGATCATCGCTTCCTGGCTACCGGCGATCGCGTGATCTGGCCATAGGATTTGCGGGCCGTAAGGCAATTCGATCGACTCGTACGGCGCGCGGCCGGGATGCGCGCTGGCAAACGAAAGGTGTTTCGGTTTATGCCAGTCTTGCGTCGCGAACGCGTGCTCGAACAGCGGCAACAGGCGGTTGATGACGGGTACGATGTGATCGCCGTCCGGGACCGGAAGACCGCCGCCGGGCATGAATGTCGGCTGCACGTCGATCAGGCCGAAAATGCTGGTGGAGGAATCGAATTTCATGACCATTGCCTCTCGTCAGGGCTACCCGTGTGACGTATCGTAACGCCGGAAATTATCCTGGAGAATGTCAGCGATGAAAATGCCGCGGTTCTTTGCGTTGGCCGCTCTGCTGGCCGCGCCGATATTCGCCGCCCCCGCGACCGCCGCCAATTTTCGCTGGGCCAACAACGGCGATACCGGGTCGATGGACCCGTACACGCGCCAGGAAACCGTGCAACTTTCATTCCTCGCCAACATCTATGAGCCGCTGGCACGGCGGAACCAGGCGCTGCAACTGGAGCCCGCTTTGGCGCTGTCGTGGGAACAGACAAGCCCAACCGTATGGCGTTTCCATCTGCGGCCCAACGTAAAATGGCAGGATGGCTCCGCTTTTACCGCCGACGACGTGGTATTTTCGCTGGGCCGGATCCTGGCCAAGAGTTCAGTGATGCGCGCGCCGCTGTCGGTCGTCAAAGAGGCGCGCAAGATCGACGACCTGACGGTGGATTTCGAAACCAACAAGCCGGATCCGATTTTCCCGCAAGAACAAACCAACTTCCTGATCATGTCGAAGGCATGGTGCCTCGCGCACAATGCCGCGGAGCCGGTGATCATCGGCGGCACCGACGACAACTTCGCGGTGCGCAATTCGATGGGAACCGGCCCGTTCCAGCTGGTCTCGCGGGAGCCGGATTCGCTGACCGTCGTCGAGAAGAATCCGGCCTGGTGGGACAAGCCCATCCATAACCTCGACCGGGTGGAGTTTCACGTCATCTCCAGCGCGGCCACGCGGGTCGCGGCGCTGCTGTCGGGCGAAATGGACATGATCTACGACGTGCCGCCGCAGGATCTCGCGCGGATCGGCAAGGCGCCCGGCATCAGGCTGATCCAAAATCCGGAATTACGCACGATCTACCTCGGAATGGACGTGTGGCGCGACGAATTGCCGACGTCCAACATTAAGGGCAAGAACCCGTTCAAGGACCAGCGCGTGCGCGAAGCCTTCGCGCTGGCGATCGATGAAACCGCCATCGTGCAGCGGGTCATGGGCGGTCTGGGCCATCCAACATGGGAGCTTTGGGGGCCGGGTGTGAACGGCTACGACGCGTCGCTCGATGTCCGTCCGAAGCCCGATCCAGCCAAGGCGAAACAATTACTGGCCGAAGCGGGCTATCCCGACGGGTTCAGTGTCGGCTTCGACTGCCCGAACGATCGTTACGTGATGGATGAGCAGATCTGTACCGCGATCACATCGATGCTCGCCCGCATCGGTATCAAGGTGGCTTTGTCGGCGGAGCCGAAAGCACAGTTCTTCGCGAAGATATTGCCGCCGAAACTTGATACCGATTTTTATCTGCTCGGCTGGACCCCGGCCACTTACGACGCGCATAACGCGCTCTACACGTTGATCGGCACCCGAGGCGACGGCCGTGGCGAGGTCAACGTCGAAGGCTATAGCAATCCAGCGATGGACACGCTGATCGACAAGATCGGCGTCGAAACGGATCAGGCGAAGCGCGATGGCATGATCAGTGAGTCGGTGAAAATCCTGCAGCATGATTTGCCCGTCATTCCGCTGCACCAGCAGGTCATCGTGTGGGCGGCCAAAGATAACATCGAACTCGCGCAACCGGCGGATGACTTCTTCCCGTTCCGCTATGTCCGGGTGAAATAAACGCCGCCGCCTGAGGCGTGTCGGTACGGCTCGATCAACAAACGATCGACACCCGACGGGAGTGGTGGCGGTCCTTCAGCCAAAGTGCCAGTGGCTGATCGCCACGCCCAGTAGGATGAAGCCCAGGATAAAGGCCGATCCGGTGAGACGCCGGCAGGCAAGTGGCATGAATCTCTCACGGCGCGACAACGCCGCCATGGCGATGGCGAATATGATTGAACAAAGGGCGAGTATCGTCAGAATGCCCGGCTCCTGAAAGAAAGATCCTCAGGACCGAATAAAGTGCCGACTTCCTGGATTCAAGCAAAAGACCGCGCGAGAAGGGCAAATCTTGCACAAATGACGCAAATATGACGCGGAGCGGAAACTGCAACGTTCCGCCGCCATGGCGGCGGGACGATGTCTATTCGATGACAATTCGGGGACCCGCGGCCGCCGGCTTCAGCACCTTGTCCCAAACCCGCCGGGCCAACGTGTCGTAGGCTTTGGCCGCCTCGCTGTCCGGACTGTCCGCCGCGATCGGCGTGCCCGCGTCCGACGCCGTGCGAATCTCCAGCAACAGTGGAATCTCGCCCAGAAACTCAATGCCCAGTTGAGCGGCTTCGACGCGGGCGCCACCGTGTCCGAAGATGTCGGTGCGATGGCCGCAGTTCGGGCAGCAGAAGAAGCTCATGTTCTCAACCAGTCCAAGCACCGGCACGCGGGTCTTTTCGAACATCTTCACCCCGCGGCGCGCGTCGAGCAGCGCGATATCCTGCGGCGTCGAAACGATCACCGCGCCGGTCAGGGAAACCCGCTGCGCCATCGTCAGTTGCGCGTCCCCGGTCCCCGGCGGCATATCGACCACCAGCACGTCCAGCGCGCCCCAACTGACCTGGCCCATCATCTGCTCCAGCGCGCCCATCACCATGGGGCCGCGCCAGATCATCGGGGTTTCCTCGTCCACCAGGAAGCCGATCGACATGCAGGACAGGCCCCAGGCCTGGATCGGGATCATCTTGTCGTCCCGCACTTCCGGCTTGCGCTGCACGCCGAGCATCCGCGGCAAACTCGGTCCGTAAATATCGGCGTCCAGCAGTCCGACCTTATGACCTTGCCGCGCCAGCGAAACCGCCAGATTGACCGCCACGGTGGACTTGC
>PLSZ01000535.1 GCA_003164305.1 Acetobacteraceae bacterium | reverse complement strand
AACCGCCGCGGCTTCTACACCAGCTGGATCCAGACCACGGCAACGATGGGCCTGTTCATGTCGCTGCTGGTCATACTGGTGACGCAGTCGCTGCTCAGCGCCGACGACTTCCGCGCCTGGGGCTGGCGCGTGCCATTCATCGTTTCGATCCTGCTGCTGGCGATCTCGGTGTGGATCCGGCTGCAGCTTTCGGAGAGCCCGGCCTTCCTGAGGATGAAAGCCGAGGGCACCCATTCCAAGGCGCCGCTGACCGAGGCGTTCGGTCAGTGGAAGAACGCCAAGGTCGCCATCCTCGCGCTGATCGGTCTCGTCGCCGGCCAGGCGGTCGTTTGGTACTCTGGCCAGTTCTACGCGCTGTTCTTNNATCCTGTTCGGCTGGCTGTCCGACAAGATTGGCCGCAAGCCGATCATCCTCGGCGGCTGCATCATCGCCGCGCTGACCTACTTCCCGGTGTTCCAGTTCATGGCCGACACCGCCAACCCTGCGCTGTCGAAGGCGAATGAGACGGTGAAGGTCGTGGTGATCGCCGACCCAGCCGATTGCTCCTTTCAGTTCAATCCGACTGGCCTGAGCAAGTTCACCAACAGCTGCGATATTGCCAAGGGGGCACTGTCACGGGCCTCGGTGGTCTACTCGCAGCAGGATGCGCCACCCGGCACCAAGGCCAGCATCCAGATCGCCGACAAGACACTCGATCCGGGCACACCCACCTTCGCCAAGGCCCTGGGCGACACCCTCACCGCCGTCGGCTACCCGGCCGCGTCCAACCCGTCCGTCGTCAAGATGGCGCATCCCTGGGACATCTTCCGCGCGCAGCCGTTCACCCTGGTGCTGATCCTGACGTTCCTGGTGGTGCTGGTGACGATGGTCTACGGCCCGATCGCCGCCGCGCTGGTGGAGCTATTCCCCACCCGGATCCGCTACACCTCCATGTCGCTGCCCTATCACATCGGCAACGGCTGGTTCGGCGGCCTGCTGCCGGCGACCGTGTTCGCGATGAACGCGCAATCCGGCAGCCTGTATTTCGGGCTGTGGTATCCGGTCTCGATCGCCGCGGCGACGGTGGTCATTGGCCTGATCTTCCTGCCGGAAACCAAGGACCGCGATATCTTCGCCGGCGACATGTCGATGCATCCTGGCGACCGGGAGATCCCGTTCGAGCCGATGGCGCCCAGTGTGTGACGACCCCGTCATCACCGGGCCCGACCCGGTGATCTCGATCGGCGGGGAACAGCGAAACGGTTCCGGGCGTTTCCCGGCAACGGTGAGTGCCTTGCCATGTCCGACGAACCGTCCGGGCTGATCCCCACCAACATCGAACGACCCGCCGGTGGAGCATCCGCCGGCGGGGCGCGCTACGGCAGCGACGTCGCCGCCGAAACGTTACGCGCGCTGGAAATTCCGTTTATCGCCCTGAACCCCGGCTCCAGCTACCGCGGGCTGCACGACAGCATCGTCAATCATCTGGGCAACGAAAATCCCCGCATGCTGGTTTGCCTGCATGAGGAAAGCGCGGTCGCGATCGCCCATGGGTGGGCCAAGGTCACCGGCCGCCCGATGGCCGCCGCCGTGCACTCCAACGTGGGCCTGCTGCACGCGACGATGGCGGTCTTCAACGCGTGGTGCGAGCGTGTCCCGTTGCTGCTTCTGGGCGCCACCGGTCCGGTCGACGCGGTGAAGCGACGTCCCTGGATCGACTGGATCCACACCGCCGCGGACCAGGGCGCGGTGTTGCGCAACTACATCAAATGGGACGCCCAGCCGGCCTCGGCCGCCGCGACGCAGGAGGCGTTGGCCCGAGCGGTCTGGCTCGCCGGCACCGCGCCGATGGGACCCGTCTACGTGAACCTCGACGCCGGCATGCAGGAGGCCGCGCTGGCGGAACCGCCGCCGCCCCTGGACATCGATCGCTTTCGTCCTCGCCCGGATGGTGGCGTCTCCGCGGCGGCGATCGATCAGGCCGCGCTGATGCTGCGCGAAGCTCAATCCCCCATGATCCTCATGGGCCGCGTCGGCCGCTCCACCGCCGCCTGGGCGCAGCGCCTGGCGCTGGCCGAAAGCCTGCACGCGCTGGTCGCCACCGACATCAAGGTCGGCGCCGCCTTCCCGACCGAGCATCCGTTGCATGTCGGCCAGCCCTCGACCTTCGCCAGCCCCGACCTGACCGCCGCTCTGGCCGAGGCCGACGTCATCCTGAGCCTCGACTGGGTCGATCTGGGCGGCACATTGCGCGCCTGTCCCGGCGGCATGCCCGAGGGGCGGGTGATCCAGGTGTCCCTGGACCACCATCTGCACAACGGCTGGAGCATGGATCACCAGGCTTTTCCGCCGGTCGATCTGCTGCTGGAGGGCACCCCCGACGCCGTCGTCGCCGACCTGATCCGTGCCCTGGGCATTATCGTGCCGCCGTTCGAGGAGACCGTGACCCCGGTGATGCCGCTCGCCGCCGGGTCCGGAACGATTTCGGTCGGCCGCCTGGCGCACGATCTGCGAGTCGCGGTGGGCGAGGGGCCGGTATCGCTGCTCCATCTGCCGTTGGCGTGGAACGCCGCCGACTGGCCATTCGGGCATCCGCTGGATTACCTCGGCCAGGCCGGAGGCGCCGGTCTGGGCGCGGGGCCCGGGATCGCCGTGGGCGCCGCGCTGGCGCTGGCGGAGACCGATCGTTTGCCGGTCGCGGTCCTTGGGGATGGCGATTTCCTGATGGGAGTCACCGCGTTATGGACCGCGGCGCATTATCGCATTCCGTTGCTGGTCGTGGTGGCGAACAACCGCTCCTTTTACAACGACGAGGTGCACCAGGAACGCGTCGCGCTCGCCCGCAACCGGCCGGTCGAGAACAAGTGGATCGGCCAGCGCCTGTCCGACCCGGACATCGACCTGGCGGCGATGGGGCAGGCGCAGGGCGCGGCCGGCTTTGGCCCGGTGGACGACGCGGCGCTGCTGCCGGGCATCCTGGCCGACGCCGTCGCGGCGGTCAGGGGAGGGGCCGTGGTGGTGGTCGATGTGCGCGTCCTGCCGGGCTACGGGCCGGCGATGGCCGCCGCGACCGGAGGCGCCGCCTGACGTCGTGTCCGGTCTACGGACATCGTTTCCGGACCTCTTAACGTAATCCCCGGCCCTCCTGACGTCATTCCCGGTCCAGCCGAGGCGTGACCGAGGAACCGATCACCGGGCGGCGACGATCCGAACCCTGGCCGCTCGACCGCCCGGTTTGAAATCACGTGCATCGGCTCCGGGTCGGATATACAATTGACCCACAGTATATCCAGGAGCGTTCCCATGCACGTCGCCAAATGGGGCAACAGCCTCGCCATCCGCATTCCCGCTTCGGTCGTCGAGGCATTGGAGCTGAAAGCGGGCGACGACGTCGAGGTCAAGGTCGCCGGCCGGTGGGAATTTCGCGTGTCGCGCAAGCTCAGCCGCGAGGAAGCCTTGGCAGGGCTCCGCGCCATGCGCGGTTTGGTACCCGCCGATTTCGTTTTTGACCGGGAAGAGGCGAATGCCCGGTAATTTCTTCGATACGAACGTCCTGATCTACGTTGTTTCCGGTGATGCCGCGAAGGCGGAGACAGCCGCGTTGTTGCTCCAGGATGGCGGTACGATCAGCGTCCAGGTGCTGAACGAGATCGTCAACGTCCTACGATGGAAATTGCATCGCTCCTGGTTGAGAACGCATGACTTTCTGACGTTGGTCCGCGCTTGCCTGCTGGTCCGGCCGGTGACCGTCGTGACCCACGATGCCGGTCTCGAAATCGCCGAACGTTACGGTCTATCAATATACGATTCCATGATTGTCGCGGCGGCACTCGACGCCGAGTGCGACACGCTCTGGTCGGAGGACATGCAGCACGGCCTGGTCGTCGCCGGCCGGCTTCGCGTGGTCAATCCGTTCCAGCAACAAGGCTGACGGCCGCCACCGGCCAGATTGACTACCGTCCCTTCAAACGCCACGCTTCCCGAAATCAATCGAGGCGGCGCCTGAGCAGGCACTGGGAGAAACGGCCATGCAACACGGCGATTGGTCACGCCATGACGCGTCGGCGGAGGCGCCGCGCCGCCGTACCGGCTCGATCGTGCCCGCGCCCGTGCCGATCTCCGCCCCCGGCGGCCGCACGCTCCCATGAGCATCGGCGCGCCGGGACAGCACGCCCCCTTCATGATCCGTGGCGATCGTTTCGGTTTGCGTCATGCCGCGCTACGCCTCGACCGCGGCATCGGCTGGCTGACCGAGGCGGTGGGCGCTGTCATCGTCGTCGCCGAGACCTGCATCCTGTTCGCCGGCGTCGTCTCCCGTTACGTCTTCGACAGCCCGATCATCTGGACCGACGAACTCGGCGGCTTCCTGTTTCTTTGGCTGTCCATGTTCGGCACCGTCGTGGCGCTGCGCCGTGACGGCCACATGCGGCTCACGACATTGGTGAGCTGGGTCAGGCCGAGCTACGGCCGCTGGTGTTCGTCCGTCGGCGCGCTGGTCGTGGTCGCCTTCGTGCTGCTGATCCTGCTGCCGGCGTTGAGCTACGTCGATGATCAGCAATACACCGAACTCACCACCCTCGGCATCTCCGACGGGTGGCGCGTGGTGTCGATCCTGTTCGGCATGAGCCTCGCCGCGATCGTCGCCGTGCTGCGCCTGATCGAGACCACGACGTGGCGCGATTTCGGCCTCGCGGTGGCGGTGGTGGGTGGCGTCAGCCTGGTACTTTGGTTGTTTCAACCGCAACTAACCGCGATGGTGTTCGGCAGCCTGTTCGTGTTTTTCGTCATGCTGGTCGCCGCATGCGTCGCCATCGGCGTGCCGATCGCGTTCTCCTTCGGCATCGCCACCATGTCCTATCTGGCGCTGACCACCGACATGCCGCTGTCCGTCGTCGTCAATCGCATGGACGACGGCATGTCCAACATGCTGCTGCTGTCGGTGCCGATGTTCGTCTTCCTCGGTCTGCTGATGGAGATGACCGGCATCGCCCGCGTCATGGTCAACTTCCTCGTCGCGTTGGTCGGCCATGTCCGAGGCGGCCTGTCCTATGTGCTGCTCGGCGCGATGTATCTCGTCTCCGGGATTTCCGGCTCGAAAGCCGCCGACATGGCCGCCGTCGCGCCGGTGCTGTTTCCCGAAATGCGCAGACGCGGCCAGCATCCGGGCGAACTGGCCGCGTTGCTCGCCACCTCCAGCGCGATGTCGGAAACGATCCCGCCAAGCCTCGTGCTGATCACGATCGGTTCGGTCACGAATGTCTCGATTTCCGCGTTGTTCACCGGCGGCCTGCTGCCCGCTCTGGTGGCGGCGCTGGCGCTCGTCGCCGTGGCCTGGTGGCGCTCCCGCGGCGAGGACACCGGCGATCGCACCCGCGCGAAAGCCAGTGTCATCCTACGTACTTTCATGATCGCCTCGCCGGGCCTGACGCTGCCGTTCGTGATCCGCTTCTTCGTGGTGCGAGGCATCGCCACCGCGACCGAGGTCTCGACCGTCGGCGTCGTCTACACGGCGTTTCTGGGGCTTTTCGTCTATCGGCAATTCGACTGGAAGCGCATCTATCCGTTACTGGTCGAAACCGTGGCCCTCACCGGCGCGGTCATGCTGATCGTCGGCACCGCCACCGCGATGGCATGGGCCCTGACCCAATCCGGCTTTTCGCAATGGCTGGTGTCCGAGATGGCGGGCGTTCCCGGCGGCCGCGCCGGCTTTCTGGCGATCACCATCGTCGCCTTCATCATCCTGGGCTCGGTGCTGGAAGGCATTCCGGCGATTCTGCTGTTCGGCCCTTTGTTATTGCCCGTCGCGCGCGCGATGGGCGTACACGAGGTGCATTATGCGATCATTGTCATCCTGGCGATGGGCATCGGGCTGTTCGCGCCGCCCTTCGGCGTGGGTTTTTATGGTGCCTGCGCGATCGGCAAGATCTCCCCGGACGACGCGTTGTGGCGTATCTGGCCGTATATTTTCGCCCTGGTCGTGGCTTTGGTGATCGTCGCCGCGATCCCGTGGCTCTCGGTCGGGTTTCTGTAAGCCGCGCGTTCCCTGTCCCGTTATGACCGGGCCGGGCCTGGAAATCTGTCGCGGCCCGTACCGCGACAGATCGCCAGTCATAACGGAAACAAGACGACAACCGGCCCGTCGCGAACCGGATCAGCTCTTATTCGACTTAATGTAGGGACTCCAGGGGTTCGGCTGCATCAGTCCGCTTTTATAAACGATATCGAACTGACCGTCGGCCTGAATCTCCCCGATCATCACCGGTTTCGCCATGTGGTGATTGGCGCCCATGACGACATCGAACCCCGAGGGGGAGCGCACCTTCTGACCGATCATCGCCTTGCTCACCGCCGCGACATCGGTGCTTCCCGCCTGCTTCACCGCCTGCGACCACATGTGAAACAGAATATACGCCGACTCCATCGGATCGTTCGTCACCGCCTTCGGATTCTTGATGTATTTCCGCCATTCCGCGATGAACGCCGCGTTATCCGGACCTGGCACCGACTCGAAATAACTCCACGCCGCCATGTGGCCGACCAAAGGTTTGGTGTCGATGCCCGCGAGTTCTTCCTCGCCGACCGAGAACGCCACCACGGGAATGTCGGTCGCCTTGATGCCCT
>PLSZ01000206.1 GCA_003164305.1 Acetobacteraceae bacterium | reverse complement strand
GCGTCACGTAAAGCGAGGTGATGTCCAGCCGCCGTTGCAACTCGCGCAATTCGACGCGCATTTCCGCGCGGAGTTTGGCATCGAGGTTGGACAACGGCTCATCGAACAGCACGACGGTCGGGGAGAAAGCGATGGCGCGCGCGACGGCGACCCGTTGTTGCTGACCGCCGGATAGCGCGGACGAGGGACGGTCCGCGTAAGCGCCCATCTGCACCATGTCCAGCACCCGCGCGACGTTGCTTTTTATGTCGGCGGCCGAGGTACCTCGCACGCGCAACCCATAAGCGACGTTCTCGAACACGGTCATGTGGGGCCAGATCGCGTAGGACTGGAACACCATGGACACGCCGCGCTTTTCCGCGGGGATGGCGCGCTTCGTGGTCCAGACCGGAGAACCATTCAGCGAAATGGCGCCGCTGGTCGGCGTTTCAAGGCCGGCGATGGCGCGCAGGGTCGTTGTCTTCCCGCATCCTGATGGTCCTAGCAGCGTGACCAGTTCACCGGGCGCGATGGCGAAACTGACGCGGTCGACCGCCGTGGTGTCTCCGTAACGAACGACAAGCTCGAAAACTTCGATACGGGGGGTCATCCTGGTGTTCCCGTCACGCTGCGCGCCACGCGGAACATGATCGCGACCGCGATGAACACCATCACCGTCTGCAAGAGCGCCATCGCGGCTGACAGTTCCGAACTGGCACTGAGCCACGAACTGACGATGGACGGCGCGATGACTTTGGAGTTGGGTCCCATCAGGAAAACCGAAACTCCTAGTTCTCGCACGGAGGCGATGAAGATCAACAGCCATGCCGCGACCAGGCCGGGCCTCAGCAAGGGCAACGTCACGGTGCGCATTTGCTGAGTCCAGGAAGCGCCGCAGACCCGCGCGCATTCCTCAAGACTCTTGTCGACCTGCAGGACAACCCCGGCGATGGTGCGCAAGCCCAATGGAAGAAACACGGTGAAGTAGGCGATGCCGAGCAGCCAGAGTGTGCCATAAAGCGGGATCGGAATATTGATCCAGGCCCACAACAAGCCGAGCCCGAACACCAGGCGTGGCACGGCCTGCGGAATCATCATGACATATTCCATCAACACCCGGCCGGGCATGGTCGAGCGGTAGATGATCCAGGCCAGCACACCGATGATCGGCACACCGATGGTCGCCACCGACACGCCGAGGATCATGCTGTTGGCGAAAGCCGGTCCGATGGAGCCGAGGGAAAAGGCGGTTTCGTAGTTGGCGAGGGTAAATTGCATTTGGGGAATGATCACGGTGGCGAATTTCTGAAACGATGTCAGGGTTAAAGCGCCCAGTGGCAGGATCACGGCGACGATGATGTAGCCCCAGGCGATCCCCATCAGCGGATATCGCAGGGCGCCGACCTCCATGGCGCGCGGACGGAACGCCTTGCCGGTGATGGTGGCATAGCTGCCGTGGCGCATGATCAGGCGCGCGATGCCGAGCGTGATCACCATGGCGCCGGACAGCGACAATCCCATCGCCGCGGCATGACCGTAATCCGGTGGGTACGACAAAGTGGACTCCCAGATCGCCGTCGTCACGACATAAAAGCGGCCAGGGATGCCAAGGACAAAAGCGGCGGCGAACGAGCCGAGCATTTCCGCGAAGACGAAGATGGTGGCGCTGAGTACGCCGGGCGCGACCATCGGCAGGGTGATGCGCAAGGCGGTGCGCAGTTTGCCGGCGCCGAGCACCCGGGAACTTTCCTCCAGCGACGGGTCCATCGACTTCATGGAGGCGGAGATCATGACGAAGGCGACGGTGCCCTCGAACAGCGCCATGACCCACGCGATCCCCTGAGGCGAATAAATATTGAAGAAGTCTCCGCTGAAACCAATCAAATGCCATGCCTGATTGCCCAACCCGGTCTTCGGGCCGAGCAGCACGCCCCAGGCGAGCGCGCCGATCAACGGCGTCATATAATACGGCAATTCCATCAGGCGTTCGAGGCGCTCGCGGCCCGGGATCATGGTGCGGGTCAGGATCCAGGCCTGAATAAAGCCGAACAGCACCGCCAGCACCGTGGCGATCGAGGCGACCAGCAATGTGTTGCCGATGACGCGCGGTTCCTCGATCAGTTCAAGGTAATTGCCGGCGCCCCATGCCTCGGGTGGAAAGATTTGCGGGTCGCCGACGTTGAAGGACTCGGTGATCAGGAACGCCAGCGGGTACAGCACCAGAGCGCCGACGACCACCACCAGGATCGGAACGATCCAAACGCGAAGATCTCGCATGCGTTGTCAGGCGCGGGTCAGTTTGCGAACGCGATGATTCTCGCTGTCGCCGATATAAACCGCGCCGTCCGGCCCAACGACGGCACCATGCGGACGCGCCAGGCCAGCCAGTTCCGCCGGTCCGCCATCGCCCGCCGGTCCCGCGCTTCCGTTGCCGGCGATCGTGCGAACAATCCCTGTCGCGGCCGCGATCATGCGAATCGCATGATTTTCGGTATCGACCACGAAAATATCGCCGTTAGGCGCGACCGCCATTTCCTTCGGCGCGTTGAACACCGCCTTCCGGGCATCGCCATCGTCTCCGGCGTAGCCTCGATCACCGGTACCGGCGATGGTGTAGATAACTCCGTCCTGAATCTGGCGGATACAACTGCCCTGCCGCTCCATCACGTAAAGCGAACCATCGGGTGCGAAGGCCACCGCGCGGGCGCCGAAGATGCCCGCTCGTTTCGCTGGCTCACCGTCGCCGTCATGGCGCGCGGCGCCTGTGCCGGCGAACGTGTCAATCGTGCCGGTGCGAAGATCGACGACACGGACACGATGATCGGCGACATCCGCGATGAACAGCCGGTTATCCGCCAGCGCCAGGCCATTCGGCTCCGCCAGTCCGGCCACCGGTCCTGGGCCGCCATCGCCGCTGTACTTGCCAGACCCGTCCCCCGCCAAAGTGGCGATTGTGCCGTTGGGGGCGATCATTCGCACTCGTCGATTGAGCCGGTCGGCGAAGAATATCCGCCCGTCCCCGCCGACCACGACCCCATATGGCTCATTCAGTGTGGCGGCGACCGCGGGCCCTCCGTCACCACTGAACCCGCGCTCGCCGGTGCCGGCGACGGTGGTGACGACTTGCGAGCGCGCATCGATCCGGCGAATACGATGATTGAACGTATCGGAAAAGATCAGGCTTCCATCTGCGTCGAACGCGAGGTCGAAGGGATTGTTCAACAATGCCTCGGTCGCCGGGCCGCCATCGCCGGCGCATCCTTGCGCCCCGGTTCCCGCCACGGTGCTGATGATCCAGCCGTCTTGTGCGCTCGTCATTGCTCGCATTCCTCCCTCGGGGGGCATCCATGGTTGTCGGAGGCGCCCTGTCAAGCGTAAGCTTCCGGCCACAGAAGATGTTCCGGAGGACTCCGACGATGGACAACCAGGCAGATATCGGCGCGGCCAGGGGCTTATACGACAAACTCGAAGACCGCATCCTGATGCGCGACCAGGTCGGCGCCAGTGAGGTTTATTACGACCTGGTGCGCGCGGGCCGGCCGTTGACCGAGATCGTCGCCGCGGGTGTGCGCGTGCACGCCCCGTTCACGCACGTGCCCTATCACGAGCGCATCGACGATGGGTATCCGAATTTCGTCAACAACGATCACTGCCTGCTCAGCGCGCGGGCCACGATCAATCTGACGAAGATGGTGCCTGAGAAGTTCGCGATGCTGCCGATGGCGCAGACGATCTGGTACATCCCCAGTGGGCTGGATATCTGGAACCAGAAAATCAACAAGGCACCCGGTCATTATACCCGCCATCGCGGCAACCTCGGTGAGGTCACTGCCCCTCCGGCGCCGGTGGTTTACTGGGAGGACCAGGAGCCGCTGAGCCTCGACGGTTCGTTGAAGGAGCGGCTCAATCACTGGATGACTCTTGTGCACCGCGGCAACGTGATCGACGCGTACCGGGTGTTCCTCGGTAACATGGAGAACAAGGCCGAGCAGAAGCAGGTGCTGGCGGAGATGTGTTTCGCCGGCCTGATCGATGTGCAGGACCGGCTGTTGAACAACCGTTCCTATACGACCGGCCACAAGGCCTATCGCGCCCGCGCCACGGTCGAACTCGGCAATGCGTTTGGCTGGGACAACGCGCACGACGTCGTTTACGCCGGGGCGTTGGATATCGCGGTCGGGCCGCGCTGGTATTCCACTTACGAAATGGCCTGCAACTGGATCAAGATGAAGATCGAGGGGGAGGCGCTGCACGCGGTCCCCTATGGCGGCGAAAGCGACGCCGAACTGGCGATGCTGCGCAACACCGGTCCGGTGTCGGCCGAGGAGTCCGCGCATCTGATCCAAACGGTGCTACGCGATAACGAAATCGCGGTGCTGGAGGAAATCACCGGCTTGTTGAAGGCGGGCAAAAATCCGCGTCGTATTCTGGATGTGTTGCAACTCGCCGTGGCGCGGATCGTGCTGGAGACGCACACGCCGGAAAACTTCAATATGCCGCACCATTGCTACGAGTATCACAACACGCTGGCCTGGTTCTGGGACAATTTCGATCATCCCCGGCGGTTGCGGCTGCTGCTGGTGGCGGCGTGTTTCGCCAACCGCGTGGCGGGCAACATGATCGGGCTCAGCGATGTGCACCCGGAAGCCTGGCCGGCGATGAACACCGGCGGCATGTCGCAGGCGCAGGTGCTGGACCGCGTCGACGCCGCGATTTGCTCACTCAACGGCGCCGAGAGCGTGGGTTGGACGCTGGCGTATTGCGACACTTTCTCCGACCGCGCGCCGCTCGTCAGCCGCATCGCGTTGGCCGCCACCAAACTGGGCAATGACCCGCACAACCAGGAAATCGCTCAGTGCATGCTGATGGATTTCGGCACCAATCAGATGCCGAACCGCGACCGCCTGCTGCTGTCCGCCGCCTATCATACCGCGATGCACCGTAAGTACGGCGATCCATTGGAGCCGGCGAAACGCTTCGGCCGCGCCTTCGACATGAGCGAACTGGCGGCCTGATGGCTCTGTCCATCCGGCCGATCGATCCGGTGTCTCGCCCGTTTTTCGCCGGCGAAGTGTCCGGCATCGACATCACGAAACCGCTGAGCCGCGAGCAGGCGGCCGCGATCGCGGCGGGGATGGACCAGTACGGCGTGCTGGTCTTTCACGACCAGCACTTCACCGACGAGACTCAGCTTGCCTTCAGCCGTAACTTCGGTGACCTGGAGACCGCGTCGGGCGATATCAACTGGGGCCAGAAGCGCCGGCTGGAATCGGCGCATGTCAACGACATCTCCAACCTCGACCTGGACAACAACGTGCTGGCCAAGGACGATCGGCGGCGGCTGTTCAATCTGGGCAACCAGTTGTGGCATTCCGATTCCTCATTCAAGGAGGTGCCGGCGAAGTACTCGTTGCTGTCCGCGCGGGTGATTCCGTCCGGCGGCGGCAATACGGAATTCGCCGACATGCGCGCGGCGTACGACTCGCTGGACGATGAAGCCAAGGCCGAATGCGAGACTCTCATCTGTGAGCACTCGCAACTTTACTCTCGCGGGACCCTGGGATTCACCGATTTCAACCCTGACGACGTCAGGCGGTTTAAACCGGTGCTGCAACGGCTGGCGCGGACACATCCCTCGACCGGTCGAAAGTCAATCTATCTGGCATCGCATGCCGGAGCGATCGTCGGCTGGCCGGTTCCCGAAGCGCGCGCGTTTCTGCGCGACCTGACGGAACATGCGACGCAACGCGAATTCGTCTACGCGCATGAATGGAAGCAGTGGGATCTGGTGATCTGGGACAACCGGGCGACGATGCATCGCGCGCGGCCGTTCCCAGCCCAGCAAGTGCGCGACATGCATCGCACCACCGTGGCATGCGAAAGATCGACCATGGCGGAAGCCGCCTGACGTGATCAAGGTTCTTGGACTGCTGACGCGCAAGCCGCATCTGACGCATGAACAGTTCGTCGATCACTGGCTGCATGTGCACGGGCCGCTGGCGCTCGCCGTGCCGGGGGTCAGGCGTTACGTGCAGTCGCACATCATGGACACGCGTACCCGGCCGGATATTCCGGAAACCGCCGTTGAAGTCGATGGGATCGCGGAACTTTGGTACGACGATATGGAAAGTCTTCAGCGCGCCGCCGCGTCACCGGAGATGAAACGGTTGACGGACGACGGCGCGCTGATCATTGGCCAGATCAAAACCTACATCATCGACGAAAAGCAGATTATTCCGCCGCCGCCTGCTGGCTGACCGCTTCGTAAGGCAGGCGCTTGATCTTCGCCATGTTGAGGCCTTCGATCCGCAGCAGCCGTGTGGCGCCCTTGCGCTCGGGTGAGTGCAGCACGCCGACATCGTAGAGATAGGCATCGCCCGGCTTCATCACGTAATCGTGATTGAACTTCGCCTGCCCGGGGGTGGCTTCCGTCGGGCGTGAGACCAGGTCCCAGGCGGTCATGATCGTTTCGCCGGCGGCCTGGCCATAGATCGCCCAGGATGGACCGTGATCGTGGGGCTTGGAGCCTTTGGCGCCGGTGTAGCCGTGTGCCAGAATGGTAAAGCCCAACTCGGGATCTTCGTACAGCACGTGCCGCTCGGGCGTGCCTTCCGGGATATAGGTCACGACGAAGTCCGGGTCGGACAGAACTTGTTTGACCAGATCGCGTACTTTCTCGCGGCCCGCGGTGCCGGGCTGCGATGTCAGGGCGGCGCGGCATTCGGCGACGAAGCTGTCAAGTTTGTTGGCCATTCACACTCTCCTGTTCAGCGGCGATAGGGGTAGCAGTGGGCACGGTCCAGACCGAGGCTGAAATGATCGGCGAGGGCCTCGATCGCGTCCTCGTGATCGATATAGGGGTCGGCGTTGCCAGGCCCGACGATGATGCAGGCCCCACCGTTTTTTCCGCCGGGTGGCAGCATCGCGGTGGCCAGGCCTTTGCCGTCCATGTCCCGCAAGGTCAGAAACAACGGCATCGAGCGCTGGATGTGCGCTTCTTTGCCAATATCCTGTTCGATATACACGCTCGACAGGGGGCGAAAGCTGTCGCCCGCGCGTTCCCGTTCTCTGCGATAGTGCTTTTCGACCGCGTGCCGCATTTCTTCCGATTCGGCGACCGCCTCCGCCTCGGTGGTCAGGCGGAACCATGTTTGATCGTTCGGTGCGTCGCAGACGTATTCCATGCGTGCTCCGTATCCGGTTGACCTGCTTGGACTGATTTCCAACGCAAGCTTAGGATAGAAACCGGGCGCGGGCAACGGAGTGCGAGTACGTGGCGGAACAAGACGGAAACGACGATGGAGATACCTTCGATTATGTGATCGTTGGCAGTGGCGCGGCTGGCTCCATCCTGTGCCGCCGTCTGACGGAAGATCCAGGTGTCACGGTTTGCGTTTTGGAATGTGGGCCGCCCGACCGGCATCCGTTCATTCACGTTCCGGCCGGCTTCATCAAGATGCTGTTCAACCCGACCTACACCTGGCAATTCCACACGGAACCGGGGGAGGGGATCAACGGCCGCCGCGTTCCGACCACGCAGGGGCGGACTCTGGGCGGGTCCAGTTCGATCAATGGCATGATCTACAACCGCGGCCAGCGCGCGGATTTCGACAATTGGGCACAGCGCGGCAATCGCGGCTGGGGTTACGTCGATGTCCTTCCATACTTCAAACGCACCGAGCTTCGCATCGGACTGGGCGATAACCGCATCCACGGCCGCGAGGGCAGTCTGCCCGTCACCGACATGGACTGGTTCCACCCGGTTTGCGACGCTTTCATGGATGGCGCTCAGGAACTGGGGATACCGCGCTGCGAGGATTATAACTCCGGCGATCGGCAGGCCGGCGTCGGCTATTTTCAGCGGTTGATCAACCGCGGCTACCGCCATTCCGCGGCGCGGGTGTTCCTGCATCCCGCGCGCCGAGGCGGCCAACTGGACGTGCGCACCGATGCGCGGGCCTCGCGAATTCTGTTCGATGGCACGCGTGCGAAAGGCGTGCGTTATGTCGATGACCGGGACCGGACCACGGTGCGTCAGGTCTTCGCCCGCAAGGAAGTCATCATCTCCAGCGGCACCGCCAACACCGCGAAGTTGTTGCAGATCTCCGGGGTCGGTCCCGCCGCGTTACTACAAGATCTCGGCGTGAAGCAGATCGCCGATCTGCCGGTCGGCGAGAACTTCCGCGACCATTACGCCGTGCGGATTGTCGCGCGGGTGAAGAACATCCGAACCATCAACGAAATGTCCAAGGGGTTCGGTCTCGCCGGCCAGATCGCGCGTTGGGCATTGGGCCGGCCCTCGATCCTGGCGGTCAGCCCGTCGCTGGTGCACTGGTTCTGGAAGTCAGCGGACGCGATGGAGCAACCCGACCTGCAAGGCGTCTTCTCACCCGCGAGCTACAAGCAGGGATTTGTTGGTTTGCTGGACGACTACCCCGGGATGACCGCCGGCGTCTGGCAGCACCGTCCGGAAAGCACGGGTTACGTGCGCGCCCGCTCCACCGATCCGTTCGAGGACCCGGCGATCCAACCCAACTACCTGAAGGATCCGATGGATCAGCGTGTGCTGTTGAACGGCATGAAGCTGGCGCGGAAGTTGCTGCGCACGCAGGCTCTGGCGCCGTACTTCGATCGCGACGAACTGCCCGGCCCAGGTGTGAATTCCGACGACGAGTGGATGGATTTCGCGCGGAGTTATGGATCGACCGCGTATCATCTGATCGGCACGGCGCGCATGGGACCCGCCAGCGACAAAACATCCGTCGTCAGCGATGAGTTGCTGGTGCATGGGCTGCGAGGGCTGCGCGTGGTCGATGCGTCGATCATGCCGAACATGCCCTCGGCCAACACTTATAGTTCGACCATGATGATCGCGGAGAAAGCATCGGATATGATCCGCGGCCGGGAACCGCTGGCGCAGGTGGAAGGAATAGCGGCATGAACCAACAGGAAAAAGCCCGCGCGTTTCGCGCGTTGCATGAGGCACCCGAGGCGTTCGTGATCGCCAACGCGTGGGACGCCGGGTCGGCGAAACTGCTGACGGCGCTTGGTTTCAAGGCGCTGGCGACGTCGTCGGGCGCGCAGGCGGGCATCCTCGGGCGGGTCGATGGCAAGGTGAACCGGGAGGAAGCCCTGGCGCACGCCAAGGCGATCGTCGAGGCCACCGATCTGCCGGTGTCCGCCGACCTGGAAAAGGGCTTTGGGGATTCGCCCATGGGCGCGGCGCTGACGATCACACGGGCCGCGGCGATCGGTCTGGTCGGCGGTTCGATCGAGGATGCCAGCGGCGATCCCGACCGCCCGCTGTACGACGTCATTCACGCCACCGAACGCGTCGCGGCGGCGGCGCAGGCGGCTCGGTCGTGCGGATTTCCGTTCGTGCTGACGGCGCGGACGGAGAATTACCTGCGCGGCAACCCCAATCTGGACGATACCATCCGCCGGCTGGTGGAGTTTGAAGCGGCGGGGGCGGATGTGCTAATGGCGCCGGGCTTGCCGGATCTGGACGCGGTGCGCGCGGTGTGCGCGGCGGTCACGAAGCCGGTGAACTTCATGGCGGGGATCAAGGGAAAGTCGTTCACGGTCCGGGACCTCGCGGCCGCCGGCGTGAAGCGCGTCAGCCTGGCGACGTCGCTGTTCCGCGCCGCGATGACCGGTCTTCTGACGGCGGCGACGGAGGTGAAAGACCACGGGACGTTTAATTACCTGGACACAACGATGCCGACGCCGGACTGGAACCGGTTCATGACTCAAATATGAAAGACTCCGATGTCCGATACGCCACCCGATCGCCTCTGCAACAACCCCGCCAGCCCGTTTTACGATGAGGCCGCGTTGGCCCGCGGGATCGGCATAAGGTTCAAGGGCATCGAACGCACCACCGTCGAGGAATACTGCATCAGCGAGGGCTGGGTCCGCATGGCGATCGGCAAGACCGTCGATCGCAAAGGCCAGCCTTTGACGATGAAAATGAGCGGCCCCGTGGAGGCATGGTTCCGCGATACGGCGGAGCCTGATGCACCATCGTAAGCCGGTCGACGGATCGCCCGCGATCTGTCACGCTGCCTCCCAATTCCGGCGGTCCAGGAGAAAAAGCAATGAACGACGCCCCGACGCTGTCCCAGCGCGCCGACGCGCTGGAGGAGAAAATGAGCCAGGAACTCGACTATATCGTCATCAAATCGCGGCTCTACTCGATGGCCGACGGCGACATGGGTCCCGCGCCGAACGCCGCCGCGCTGATGGCCAAAAACCCACGCGCCCGGGTGCTGATGGGCGACGATCCGCGGCTGCCCCCGATGCCGGCGAAGCCAACCCTGATCGACTTCTTCAAATACCGCTTCGGCCCAGCGGCGCATTTGCTGCAAAGCGCGAAGCACGCGGTGAACGCCGGGTTGCCGGAGAAGATGGTGCTGGCCTGCCTGCTGCACGACGTCTCGACCATCGGCTTCATCCGCGGCGATCACGGCTACTGGGGCGCCCAACTCGTCGAGCCCTACGTCGATGAAGAAGTCACCTGGGCCATCCGCGCCCACCAGGTGCTGCGGTTCTATCCGGATCCGTCAGTCGGCTATGAGTATCCGCAAGCCTACATCAAGGCGTTCGGCGCCGATTACCGTCCCGATGACTACGTGGAGCAGGACTACAAGCGGATGCGCGACCATAAGTGGTACATGTCGGGCCGCATGATCACGGTGCATGACATCTACTCCTTCGATCCGGACGCCCGTGTGGAGCTGGAGGAGTTCACCGACATCATCGGCCGGAATTTCCGTCAGCCGGCGGAGGGCCTGGGCTTCGACAACAGCCCGGTGGCGCATATGTGGCGCGCGATGATCCGCCCGGCGAAGTACCTGTAGAGACGCGAAGCCCCATAGGCATGGGATAAGGCGCCCGGGAGGAAGGCATTCGCTTTCTCCCGTCATCCTCGGGTCGAAGCCCGAGGATGACGATCGGGGGCACGTACGCGCCTTCGCCAGCCTTATCTTGGTGCCCATGAGGCGAAGCCCCCCTCGCTCGGGACGAAAGCCGACTCCCGGGAACCGGACAAAAATAGCCCCTGGACATTCGCGGGGCGGATCGCTACATACGCCCCCTCACTCGGAACGCGGGAGACAGCAGGCCGTCGCTTTATGACGGCCTGGCGTCGTTCGTACCGCGGTCCTTGGGTCCGAACAGATACGGGAACCTGGGATCATGGCGAAGAAAATCGTCGGTTACATCAAGCTGCAGATACCCGCCGGGAAGGCGAACCCATCTCCGCCGGTCGGCCCGGCGCTGGGTCAGCGCGGCCTGAACATCATGAATTTCGTCAAGGAATTCAACGCGGTCACGCAGAACATGGAGCCCGGGATGCCGGTGCCGGTGGTCATCACCGCGTTCGCCGACCGCAGCTTCACCTTCATCACCAAGACGCCGCCAGTGCCGGTGCTGATCAAGCGCGCGGTAAACCTGGCGAAGGGGTCGGCCGAGCCGCACAAGACCAAGGTGGGCAAGATCACGCAGGATCAAGTG
>PLSZ01000610.1 GCA_003164305.1 Acetobacteraceae bacterium | reverse complement strand
TCAAGCATAAGATCCATACCAAGGCCTATCCGACCGTCGAGCTGGGCGGGCTGATCTGGGCTTACCTCGGCCCGGCGGAGAAGATGCCGCCGGCGCCGAAATTCGCCTGGACGCAGGCGCCGGAGCAGCGGCGGCACGTGACCAAGGTGATTCAGGAGAGCAATTGGCTGCAAGGGCTGGAAGGCGGGCTGGATACCTCGCACGCGCCGATCATGCATCGTTTGATCAGCGAAACGTCGATGCGGGGCGGGTTCAAGCCGTCCAATCCGTTCGTGCGCGGCAAGGCGCCGAGGCTGGTGGTCGATCTGACGGATTACGGATACCAGTATTCCGGCATCCGGCCGTTGGGCGACGAGGAGATCCATATCCGCGCCTATCACTTCATCCTGCCGTTCCACCAGATCCGGCCTTCAAAGTCGGAAACCGGCGCGCCGCTGGACGCCGGGCATATCTGGGTGCCGATGGACGACGACAACACCATGGTTTTCAACTGGATCTTCCTCAAAAACGACGAGGAACTCTCCGAGGAAGACCGTTTGGAGCGCAGCCTGGGCAATGGGCCGGTGCATGTCGATCAAACAACGTTCCGGTCCTACGCCAACAAGTCGAACGATTATCTGATCGATCGGACCGTGCAACGGACGGAAAGCTTCACCGGGATCGAGGGGATCAACGCGCAGGACCGCGCCATCCAGGAGAGCATGGGACGGATCGTCGATCGCTCGCGCGAGCATCTGGGGCCGGCGGACAAGGCGATCATTCAGTGCCGCAAGAAGCTCCGTGACGCGGTGCGCGCGGTGGAGGCCGGTGGCACGCCGGAGGGACTGGGCACCACGTACTACGATTTGCGCGCCGGCGAGGGTGTGCTGGCGAAGGATGCCGACTGGCGGCAAGAGTTGACGCCGACGATGCGGGCGGAGCAGATTCTGCAGACGGTGTAAGGCGGAAGCGAGTCCCGCGGCGGTTGGCGCCGGCGCGGGACTTTGTTCGTTTCCCGCGTCGTGGTCCGTGTTTGTTTTGGCTTTGTTATATTTTACCACGAAGGCACGAAGCGCACGAAGAAGATTTATAGCGCTTCGCGCGGCGTCTGTTCGAACGCCCGCGCGAAGCGCCTAGAAACTCCTTCGTGCGCTTCGTGCCTTCGTGGTGAAAAAAGCGGTGTTGTCGCGCGGTGGGACGTCGATGGGGTCCCGCCACCGCTGACACCCGGAACGACGGAATAGTCATGGAACTTTACATCTTCGCCCGCTTCTACGCCCGTGACGGCCAGGGCGAGGATGTCGCGGCGGCGATCCATGACGTCGTGACCGCGTCCAGGCGGGAACCCGGCTGCCGCGCCATCGACGGGTACCGTTCCATGCGCGATCCGTTGCTGCTCTACATCCATTCAAGGTGGTGGATGAGGCGGCGTTCGATCGCCACGCGTCGTTACCGCACACCGTTCGTTTCCTGGAACGGGTGACGCGGTTGATCGATCATCCACTGGACATCACGCGCTCGCGGCCGCTGGAATAACCTTACCCGATCGTCACCGAAATCTTAGGCGGGTTCTTCAACGTTTGCAATATCACGCAGTACCGTTCCGTCGTCTGGATCATACGCTCCAGCTTGGCCGGGTCGGCGTCGCTGTCGATATCGAACCGCAACGTAATCTCGGTCAGCCCCACCGGCGCGGCGCGATCGACCGCCAGAGTGCCGCGCGCGTCCCAGATGCCGTCGGCGGACACCTTGCCGGAGCGGATCGTCACGCCCATCGCCGTCGCCACCGCGCGCAACGTGACGCCCGCGCAGGCCACCATCGCCTCCAACAGCATGTCCGCCGAACACGCGAGTTCGCCGCTGCCGCCACCGGCTTTGTGCAAGCCGGCGGTCGTTTCGCCATGCCAGGAACGGACCTTGATGGCGACGTCGTCCAGATCCAGCGTGCCCTCGGCGTGCGCCGGGATCAGCGCCGCCTCGGGGTTGTCGCGATACAGTTGCTTCAATGGCGCCTGTTTGACGCGCAATTCATCGGCGTTCATGTCGCATCCCCCTTACCCTCGCCGCCGGATGGCTGTCCGGCAGCCTCGCCCGTCCCGGGCCGTACAACTTCTCGCGTAACGTTCCTGGCGCGTATTCGGTTTTATACAGTCCGCGACGGCGCAATTCCGGCACGACCAGATCGACGATATCGACAAATGTTTCGGGCGTCACCGCGTAAGCGAGATTGAAGCCGTCGACGTCGGTCTCCCTCACCCAGTCCTCGAATTCGTCGGCGACATCCTGATACGAACCGACAATGACCGGCCCACGTCCGCCGATCCCGGCGTGACGAGCGATCTCATCGACCGTCCAGTCGCGATCCGGATCGGCTGTCGTGAACGCCTCCAGCGCCGAGGTCATCGCGTTGGCGGATTGAAACCGTAGCGGTTCGTTTTTCGGCAACACGGAAAAATCGACGCCGGTCCAGCCCGACATCAACGCCAGCGCGCCGTCGGTGCTGACGTAACGTTGATAATCGCGGAACTTTTCCAGTGCCGCCTCGCGGGTCTGGTCGGTGATCACGGTCATCATCGTGTAAATTACCAGGTCGCGCGGATCGCGTCCGGCGGCGGCGGCACGGCGGCGAATGTCCGCGACGATCCCGCCGATCACTTTCTTCGAGGGCCCGTTGATGAACACGCACTCCGCGTGGTCCGCCGCGAATTGCCGCCCTCGGGTGGAGGCGCCGGCCTGGTACAGCACCGGCGTTCGTTGCGGCGACGGTTCACACAAATGGATCGCATCGACTTTGAAGTACGGCCCCTCATGCGTAATGCGATGGATCTTGTCGGGATCGGCGAAGCGGCCCGAGGCCCGATCGCGGAGCACCGCGCCGTCCTCCCAACTCGCTTCCCACAACTTATAGACCGCGACCATGTAGTCTTCGGCGATGGCGTAACGTTCGTCGTGGCCGGTTTGTTCCGAGCGGCCCATGCCGCGTGCCGCGCTCTCCAGATAGCCGGTGACGATGTTCCAGCCGATGCGGCCTTTCGTCAGGTGGTCCAGCGTGCTCATGCGGCGCGCGAACGGGTACGGATGTTCATACGACAAGGCGCAGGTCACGCCGAAGCCTAAATTCCGGGTGACCACCGCCATCGCCGGAATGACCATCAGCGGATCGTTGACCGGCACCTGCACGGCGTTCTCCAGCGCGGTGCGCGGGGAGCCTTTGTAGACGTCGTAAATGCCCAACACGTCGGCCAGGAAAATCGCGTCGAACTGGCCGCGTTCCAGGGTTTTCGCCAGATCGGTCCAGTATTCCAGCGTGTTGTAGGTATCCGCCCGGTCGCGCGGGTGAGTCCACAGCCCAGGAGACTGATGACCGACGCAATTCATGTCGAACGCGTTCAGGCGGATGTGTTTCGCCATCAGGAGCGTAACGGAAACTGCATCGCGAGCACATCGACGCCGTCAGGCCCGGCCCAGGCGTTGAACGGCGGGTCTTCGGGATACACGAAGACGCAGGACAGACGGGGGATGGTCTGGCCATCGCGCGTCATCGCGCCGTCCACCACGACCCAGTACTGGCCGCGTCCCCAGGCGGGATCGGGGCCGATCAAACGCTCCCCGGCGGCGGCGCGGTAGCGCCACGCGCCCATGCCGTCCGGCTCCGGGCCGATGATCGCGCCGGTTTCGAAGGCCAACGGACCGGTCACGTTTTCCCGGTGCCGCCGTCCCGGCACGGAGCGCAACGCGGCGCGGTTTTCCGGCATCGTCATGAACCGCGCGCCAGGGTCGAAGCCGTTGCGAAGCGTGAAGTAATGCACGCCCTTGTCGTCACTTGCCCGTATCGGTCCGTAAGCGGTATGCGCGGCGGCGAAATGCACGGTGACCGGGAGCGCTTCGTGCGTGCCCATGGTGCCGTGACCGCCGACGATCACCTGGAACTGGTCTTGTTGGTGGTAGTGGGCATTGGCGGTGCTGCCGGGGTCCTGCTCGACCAGGAAGGCCATCGGGAACAGCGCGTCCTTGTCCGGATCGGGCGCGCCGGGCGCCATGTTGTAGCGCGTGGTGCCGATGTACAGCGTGTGCCAGAAGGTCACGCCATCGGCGGCGGACCCGCGGCGGCGATTGACCCGCGCATCGTCGGCGGTGGCGATAACCGGCATCGTTGATTGTTCTCCGTTTTCTTCACGTCATCCCCGGGCTCGACCCGGAGATCAATACCAGCAACGTGCCCCGATTGGTCCCCGGGTCAAGCCCGGGGATGACGAGGGGAGCGGGAATGACGGGGGGTGCGGGAATGACGGGGGGAGCGGGGATGACGAGAGGGCTCGCTATCCCCGGGCGCAGTTGGCGGGCCTATCCCCGTGCGCAAGCCGCGCAACGCCCCTCGGCCTCGATGGTTGCTTTCCCCACGGTGAAACCCAACCGCTTCGCGGCGTCCTCCAGGGCATGCGCCAGTTCGTGATCGTCGATCTCGGTCACCTGTCCGCAGGCGCGACAAATCAGGAACTGCGCCGCGTGGTCGCTGTCGCCGTGGCTGACGCAGCCGACATAGGAGGACATGCTCTCCAGCTTGTGCACCAGGCCTTGTTCCAGCAGGAACTCCAGCGCCCGGTAGACGGTTGGCGGCGCCGCGCCGTGGCGGGTCGCGCGCAGCCGGTCCAGCAGATCGTACGCCCCCGTCGGCGCGTCGGCGTCCAGGATCAGGCCGAGTACCTCGCGCCGGAGGTCGGTCAGCCGCGCGCCCTTGGCGTCGCAGATCTGGCCCGCGTGGTGCAGCAATGTCTCGGTCCGGGGTGAAAACCCCATCTGGCGCTCCGGTCGTGTGAGGGCGCAGAATAGCATCCATGACCAAAGACGCCACCACTCTTCCCAACGGGATCGACAGCGTGCTCGACGCGCTGTGCTTCGACGCCAACGGCCTGGTGCCCGCCATCGCGCAGCAGCACGATACCGCCGAGGTGCTGATGCTGGCCTGGATGAACCGCGACGCCGTGATCGAGACGCTGACCACGAACCGGGTCTGCTACTGGTCGCGCTCGCGCAACCGGCTGTGGCGCAAGGGCGAGACCTCGCATCAGGTGCAACACCTCAAGGATTTCCGCATCGACTGCGACGGCGACACCATTCTGCTGCTGGTCGAGCAGGAGGGCGTCGCCTGCCACACCGGCCACCACGATTGCTTCTTCCGCGCCTTACGCGATGGCGCGCTGACCGAGATCGCGCCGGTACTGGTCGATCCCGAGAAACTCTATGGCTGAGACGACCCCGGTCACCGTGCTGACCGGCTTCCTCGGCGCCGGCAAGACCACGGTGCTGAACCATTTGCTGCGCCAGCCCGCGTTGGCGCGCACCGCCGTGCTGGTGAACGAGTTCGGCGAAATCGGCATCGATCATTTGCTGGTGGAAAAGCTCGACGAGAACACCGTGCTGCTGAACGCCGGCTGTCTGTGCTGCACCGTGCGCGGCGACCTGACGCGGGTGCTGCGAGAGATGCTGCCGCGCGCCCGCCGCGACGAAATCAGCCGCATCATCATCGAAACCACCGGCCTCGCCGAACCGGTGCCGATCCTGGCCACGCTGATGACCGATCCCGTGGTCGCCAGCGCCTACCGGCTGGACGGCGTCGTCACGGTGATCGACGCGGTCGCCGGTTTGACCAACCTTGACGAACGGCCGGAGGCAATCCGCCAGGTCGCGGTGGCCGACCGCATCGTGCTGACCAAAAGCGACCTCGCCGATCCTGGGCCTTTGCGCGCCAGGATCGCCGGGATCAATCCGGGCGCGCCGGTGATCGTGGCCGAGCATGGCGCGGTCGATCCGGCGGCGATCCTGAACGCGGGCCTGTTCAATCCCGCGAGCAAAATTCCCGACGTCGCCGGCTGGCTGCGCGCCGAGGCGCACGGCCATCATCACGACCACGACGAACGGGTCAGTTCGTTCTGCCTGACCTTCGACCGGCCCTTGCACTGGCAAGGCGTCGGTCTGTGGCTGGAGATGCTGATCCAGACCCGCGGCAAGGATTTGTTGCGGGTCAAAGGCATCCTGAACCTGAAAGGTCAGGACCGCCCGGTCGCCATCCACGCCGTACAGCACGTGCTGCATCCGCCGGCATTGCTGACGGCCTGGCCCGAGGGCGATCCGCGCACCAGCCGGATCGTGTTCATCACTCAGGACCTGTCGCGCGCGGTGATCGAGGAAGGCCTGCGCGCGTTCGAAGGCGCCGCCGCCGGATAATCAGATCCAGACGTCGGCCGGCGCGGTGCGATCACCCCCGGTGTCGCCGGTGTTCGGCACGCCGCGCGGCTCGATCAGCATCAGGCGGACCTCGTTTTCCGCGTACGGCTTGTGCTCGACTCCCTTTGGCACGACGAACATTTCCCCCGGCCCGACATGCACCGCCCCGTCGCGAAAATCGATGCGAAGGTCACCATCGATGACGATGAACGCCTCATCGGTGTCCTTGTGGTCGTGCCAGACGAAATCACCCAGGAGTTTCACGATCTTGAACTGATAGTCGTTCATCTCGGCGATGATCTTCGGCTGCCAACGTTCGTCGAATCGGGCGAATTTGCTTGCCAGGTTGATCGCCATGCGGGCCATCGCTTCCTCCATCGGGGGTTGTCACGGGAATTTCAAAAATACTTCAGCCAGTCATGCATACGCGAACCCCGTCGGCGTGCGACCTGGGGCGCGTATGAAACGATAAATCCGGGGACATTCCAATATGAGACGACTTGCTCTTGGCCTGCTGGCGAGCACCGCTTTCACGGCACCGCTGTATGCCGCGCCGATTCAGACGGTGTTCGTGATCGCGATGGAAAATCACGATTTTACCCAGCCGGGCAGCTATACCTCGATCCAGCAGATCGAGGGCAACTCGGCGGCGCCCTACATCAATAGCCTGATCACGCCAGGCAATCCAAACGCGCAGTACACGTCATACGCATCGAACATGGACAACTCGGCGCCGGGCGTGCACCCGTCCGAGCCGAACTACCTCTGGGAAAACGCGGGCTCGAACTTCGGCGTGTTGGCTGACAACGATCCCTCTTCCGCCAGCCATAACATCATCACATCGCCCAGTATGACGGGGCTGATGACGGCGAAGGGCGTGACGTGGAATTCGTATCAGGAGGATGTGCAGTATTCTTCGTCGCCGCTGGTCAGCGCGTCGGGCACCGGCGGCAGTCCCAACGGAGTGACCGTCACTGCGAACCCGTATAACGGCACGTTGCAGTACAACTACGCGGTGAAGCACAACCCGATGGCGTTTTTCACCGACAGCAACAGCAGTCCCAATGCCGGCCTGCCGTTTTCGAAGCTGCAGAGCGACCTGACGAACAACACCTACGCACAATACAACTGGATCACGCCGAACCAATATAACGACATGCACTCGGCGTTGACCACCGGCTTCACATATAATGGCATCCACTATACCGGCGACCAGGCGGCGGTCGCGCAGGGCGACAATTTCCTGTCGATCATCGTGCCGGAGATCGAGGCCACGACGGCGTTTCAGAACGGCACCGGCATGATCGAGATCTGGTTCGATGAGAGCGAGGGCGGCGATACCTCGGCCTATACCATCCCTGAAATCATCATCTCCAAGGACGCGGTGGGCAACGCCTACAATGTGACGGAAACCCTGACGCACAGCGCGGATCTGCTCACGCAGGAGGAGATCTTCCAGCTTGGCCAGTGTCTGGGCGCGTCGTGCGGCTCCCCCGATCTGTCGGCGTTTTTCACCGCCGACTCGATCCCCGGTAGCGTGCCGGAGCCGGCGACGCTGCTGCTGTTCGGGCCGGGCGCGATGGTCCTGAGCGCGTTGCGCCGGCGGCGGGCGGCTTCGGCTCTGGGCTGACAGACGACGGTCTTCGCGCGGCGGGAACGATTTCCCGCCATGGACGGCCCAGCGTGGTCGCCCGCCGTGGTCTCCCCCTGTGGCCCCCATGGCACCCCTGGTGGACGCGCGCCAGGGGGCGACCGCGGCGGCGGGACGGTTGGCTTTATCGCCTCAGCATGGCGCTGAAATCGCGCTCCAGCAACGCCGGTATGTCCTCCACCGGGACTGGCTTGCTGACCAGATAACCCTGGACGTCGGTGCAGCCGTCGGCCTCCACCATGCGGGCCTGGCTGAGCGTTTCGACCCCCTCGGCGATGACCGTCATGCCCAGCCCGGTGCCCAACGCGGCGATCGCGCGCACCACGGCGCCGGAGTCATTGTTGCTGTCCAACGACCGGATGAACGACTGATCGATCTTCAGCGTATCGAACGGGAAGGTCCGCACGTCGCGCAACGACGCGCGGCCGGCGCCGAAATTGTCCATGGCGATGCGGACCCCCAGTTCGTGGAGGTCGCGCAGGAGGACGCGGGCTTCCTCGGGGCGGCGGGTCACGGCGGCTTCCGTCAACTCCAGCTCCAGCCGCCGTGTGGGCAGGCCGGACTCGCGCAAAGCCGACGTGACCTGGGAGATGAAGTGCTGCTCATCGTCCAGTTGCCGCGCGGAGACGTTGACCGAGACCACCAAAGGGTCCGGCCAGCTTTCCGCCTCGCGGCAGGCGGCATGCAACACCCAGTCTCCGAGCGGGCCGATCATACCGATGTCCTCGGCGATCGGAATGAATACGTCCGGCGGCACCATGCCGCGCCTGGGGTGCGACCAGCGGGCCAGCGCCTCGAACCCGGTCACCATCCGTGTCCGCAAATTCATCCTGGGCTGATACGCCAGGCTCACCTGGCCCAGAGCCAGCGCTTTTCGAAGATCGGCCTCCAGTTCCTGACGCAGGCGGGCGCGATCGGCCATGCTGTGGCCATAGTGCCTCCAGGTCTGGCCACCGGCTTCCTTCGCCTCATGCCGCGCGTATTCGGCGTGTTGCAGCAAGGCAGCGGCGGACTCGCCATCGGCCGGCGCGCGAGCGACACCCACGCTGATGCCGACCGTGGCGACCTCACCCCGGATCAAATACGGCCGGCCGAGTAGATCGACCAACCTGGGCGCCAGGGTATCGGCGGCGTGGCCATTGTATTGCAGCACCGCGAAGGTATCGCCATCCAGGCGGGCGATCTGGTCGCTCTCGCGGGTGGCCTGACGCACGCGGCCGACGACCGCGCGCAGCAGCGCGTCACCGCCCTTCCAGCCCAACCGGTCGTTGACCGAACGGAACCGGTCGATGTCGAAAGTCAGGATGGCCGGCTGACTGTCCGGATCGGGCTCATTCAGCGCTTCGGTCAGTTTCGCTTCGATGTGGCGCCGGTTGCCGATGTCGGTCAGCGAATCGCGATGGTCTTCGGCGGCGATGGCGTCGGGGTCGCCGCGGCCGCGGCGGTCTTCCAGCACGACCATCCAGCGATCGCCGCCCAACGGCCGGGTGAACAGTGCGATGGTATGACCGGACGCCAGGGGAAACACCGCGTCGTGTTCGCCACGACCGTTGCCCTCGCGGATTTCCGCGCCACAACAGGACAAAATGCGCAGCCGGACATCGATCGGGATGCGGCCGGACCGCGCCAGCACGGCGTCGAACGGTGGCGCCGGATCCTCATCCGATGGCGGCGTCCTGAACCGCGCGCGCGCCTTACCATTGGCACGTCGCAGCCGCAGGGCTCCATCCAGGATGACCGCGGCGAACGGCATCCGTTCGAAGGCAGTGTCCGCCACCGAGACCACCTCGTGGGGGGCGTCCAAAACCGCGTTCACATCCGGCTCCTTCGGGAAAGGGCGGGACGGGATGTAGCGGACCAGGGTTAAGAACTGATGAACAACGCGAGCGGGAACCGGCCTGAAGCCAGAATCATTGGAACGCGACAAGTGTCAGACGTCATTGCCGGGCTCGACCTGGCTTGCCCGGCCATCTCGTCAACACGACGCGTTCTCAGATGGCCGGCTCAAGGCCGGCCATGACGACGGTTCAGGTCATCCGCACCTTCACGTAGCTGCCCGGCGCGTCCTCGATCACTTTCAGTTTGCCATCGCCCGGCTGCCGCGCCGCCACCTGCGCTTTGCCGTGCGAGCAAATCCAGCGCTGCCAGTCCGGCCACCACGAACCCGCGAGCTCGGTCGCGCCTTTGAACCAATCGTCCGGATCCGGCGGCAGGTCTTCATTGATCCAATGGTTGTATTTGCCGCCATCGGGCGAGTTGACCACGCCCGCGATATGTCCCGACGCGGCCAGCACGAACCGCTTCGGCCCACCCAGAAGCTGGGTGCCGCGATAGGTCGATTTCCACGGCGCGATGTGATCTTCCCGCGTCGAGAGGAAATACGCCGGCGTCGTGATCTTCCCCAGGTTGATCGGCACGCCCGCGAGCTCGATCCCGCCCGGCGCGCATAACAGATTCTCCTGATACATTTTGCGCAAATAGAAGCTGTGCATCTTCGCCGGCATGCGGGTCGAATCCGCGTTCCAGTACAGCAAATCGAACGGAAACGGATCGTTGCCGAGCAGATAATTGTTGACCACGAACGACCAGATCAGATCGTTCGCGCGCAGCATGTTGAACGTCGTCGCCATCTCGCTGCCTTCGAGATAGCCGCGCTTGTTCATCTTGTCCTCCAGCGCGCTGAGCTGTTCTTCGTCGATGAACACACCCAGTTCGCCGGCCTCATGAAAGTCCATCATGGTCACGAAGAACGTCGCGGTCTTGATCCGGTCGTCGCCCTTCGCCGCCATCCACGCCAGGGTCGCCGCCAGCAACGTTCCGCCCAGACAATAACCGATGACATTGACCTCCTTCTCCCCGGTCGCCAGTTCGATGGCGTCCAGCGCGGCGAGGTAGCCTTCCTTCATGTAAGCGTCGAAACCCTTTTCCGACAGTTTCTCATCCGGATTGACCCAGGAGATCACGAACACCGTGTGGCCCTGCGACACCGCCCATTTCACGAAACTGTTCCGCGGCCGCAGGTCGAGGATGTAGAACTTATTGATCCACGGCGGCCCGATCAGCAGCGGCCGTTTCAACACCTTGGCCGTGGTCGGCGTATATTGGATCAACTGCATCAGGTCGTTCTGATACACGACCTTTCCGGGCGTGACACCGATGTTCTCGCCCAACTTAAAGGCGTCCATATCGGTCATCTTGATACGCAGCTTGCCTTTGCCCTGCTCCAGATCGGTCAGCAGGTTGTTCAGGCCCTTCAGCAGATTTTCGCCGCGGGTCTCGGCGGTTTTGCGCAACACCTCAGGGTTGGTCAGCACGAAATTCGACGGCGACATCGCATCGACGAATTGTTTCGAG
Organism: Acetobacteraceae bacterium; assembly: GCA_003164305.1. The sequence goes on along the minus strand of PLSZ01000610.1, from coordinate 2,846 downwards.
TAAAAATCGACTTTCTGCGCGGTCTTTTCGTCCAGCCCATCGACATGCGTCACGACGTTCTGCACGTAACGCGCGCTCAACAGGTACGACTGCTTGATGAAGTCGAAGATCTCATTGTCTTTCCAGGCGGCGTCCTTGAACCGCCGGTCGCCCGAGGCGGAGTCGATCACCGGATCGCTCTCGATCCCCATCATCCGCCGGGCGGTGTTCTGCCACAGCGACATGTAGTCCTGCCAAAGCCCGAACTGCGCCTGCATGAGACGAGCCGGATTGGTCATCAGGCGCGCGGTCATCTCCATGAAGGCGCTGCCGATGTGCAGCGGGTCGGCGTCGTGCTCTTCCTTCGGCAGGCGTTTCAGCCAATCGGTGACGATCCGTTGGGACCGCTCGGCGATATCGGCCATGGTGTGCCCGAAGGCCGCCGGGTCCGGCATCTTGAAGTTCGGATCATTGGGCTTAACCGGCTCACTCATCAGACGTATCCTTTGCGCCGGTTGTGCTCTCCGGCTACCACTGCGCCGGCAAACTGGGCGGATCCAGCTGATGGCGTTTCTTGGGAATGGCGGGCAACCTAGGGGTGCGGGGGCGTTCGTTCAAGGCTGGAAAGGCTGTCGCGCGCTGACGGGGGTCGTTTCGCTGGCCGCGCTGATCGGCGCAAACGGGTGCTCCGACGTTCACAGCTCTGGCCCGGAAGCGTGGTGGCACGAAACGATCGGCGGCAAGATCAATGAGCAGCGGCCACCGCCGCCGGGCGACAAAGACCCGTTCCCGAACCTCGCGACCGTGCCTCCGAAGCCGGCGCCGGTCGATACAGCCGGGTGGAATCGCACCACCGCCGGGCTGATCACGGACCGGATCAATGCCCGCGAGGCGGCGGCGCTCAATCCGATTCCGACGGCCGGATCGACACCGCCGGCACCGCTGCCTTATGGCGCGGCCCAGAGCGGCGCTGCGCGGGACTCCGGCGCGGGCGCGTCGTTGGTGGGCGCCGGGCCGCCCGCTGGAGCAAAGGCGTCCGCCACTGCTTTGATCCCCGCCCCGGAGCCTCAGGGGGTGCCGACCGCGTCGCGCTCGACCGGCGGGCCGGATGTGGGCTTCCCCGGCGGCAGCGCGCCAGTTTCCGCGCCAGCCGCCACGGCACCGTTCACGGACTCGCCCAACCTGGCGCCGTCCGCGCCGGTATCCAGCACTGCCGCCGCCGAACGCGTGGCCGGCGGTCATTTGCCGCCATTGCCGACCCAGGCACCGCCTCGCCCGGACATCGCCCCTGGGCCGCCGCCGCCGCTGGTTCCCGTGACCGCGGCACCGCTCGCGCCGGCGGCACCGACCACGGGCGGCGCGCCGGTCGATTTCGACACCGGGTCCGCCAAACTGAACGATCCGGCGCTGGCCGAGGTGCGGGAACTCGCGGCGATCCGGGGCGATCGAGGCATCGCCATCACCGGCTATGGCGACGCCACCACCTCCGAGGCCACGGCCCAATCGCAGGCCGTCGCGCTGGGTTTGTCCCGCGCGCAGGCGCTGGCGACGGCCCTGGTGGCGCAAGGCGTGCCATTCGCGCGATTGCGGCTGAACGCCGAATCAGCGGGTCGCGGCGCGAGTCTGCGTCTGCTACAATAGCCGTCTCTCAACCCTGAAAGGCGTTCCATGAGTTCCGAGTCCTCCGGTGAGTTCCACCGCATCCGCCGTCTGCCGCCCTATGTCTTCGCCGAGGTCAATTCGGCGAAGGCCAAGGCACGCACGGCAGGGGAGGACATCATCGACCTCGGGATGGGCAATCCGGACAGCCCGACGCCGCGCCACATCGTGGAGAAACTGATCGAAACGGTGCAGGACCCGCGCTCGCACCGGTATTCCGTCAGCGCCGGCATTCCTGGTCTGCGCCGGGCGCTTGCCACCTATTACCGCCGCCGCTTCGACGTCGATCTGAACCCGGAGACGGAGGTCGTGGCGACGTTGGGCTCGAAAGAGGGCCTGGCGAACCTGGCCTCGGCGATCACCAGTCCGGGCGACACGATCCTGGTGCCGAACCCGTCGTATCCGATCCATCAGTTCGGCTTCATCATCGCGGGCGCCGGCGTGCGCAGCATTCCCGCCACGCCGGACGACGAGATGCTGCGCGCGTTGGACCGGGCCGTGCGGCACTCGGTGCCGAAGCCGACGGCGCTGATCGTGAATTTCCCGTCCAACCCGACCGCGCACATGGCGGACCTGGATTTCTACCGGGAGATCGTGGCGTTCGCTCGCCGGCATGAGATCTGGGTGATGTCGGACCTCGCGTACGCGGAGATCTACTTCAACGACAAGCCTCCGCCGTCGATCTTGCAGGTGCCAGGCGCCAAGGACATCGCGGTCGAGTTCACCTCGCTGTCGAAGACGTATTCGATGCCGGGCTGGCGGATGGGGTTCGCGGCGGGCAATCCCCGGCTGATCAACGCGCTGACCCGGATGAAGTCGTATCTGGATTATGGCGCGTTCACGCCGATCCAGGTCGCCGCGGTGGCCGCTCTGACCGGGCCGCAGGAGTGCGTGGCGGAGATGCGGGCGCTGTACAAAGACCGCCGCGACGTGCTGATCAAAGGGCTGATCTCCGCCGGTTGGGACATGCCCATGCCCGATGGCTCCATGTTCGCCTGGGCGCCGATCCCGCCGCGTTTCGCCGATCTCGGCAGCGTCGAGTTCAGCAAGCTGCTGATGGCGCGGGCCAAGGTGGCGGTCGCGCCGGGCCTGGGCTTCGGCGAGCACGGCGAGGGTTATGTCCGCATTGCTTTCGTCGAGAACACGCAGCGGCTGCGGCAGGCGCTACGCAACATCAAGGCGTTCCTGGCGCAGGACAATCTCGGTCC
>PLSZ01000237.1 GCA_003164305.1 Acetobacteraceae bacterium | reverse complement strand
CCCAGCACACGATCAATCCGCATCATGCGCCTCAGGATCAGTTGGAGGCATGGACCGCGGCGGCGGCGCTCGCGGCGCTGACCGAGCGGATCGAGATCATCGCCGCGATCAAACCGTACCTGTATCATCCGGTCGTGCTGGCCAAGATGGCGCTTGGCATCGAGCATATCAGCCGCGGCCGATTCGCGATCAATCTGGTCAACGCCTGGAATCGGCCGGAGCTGGAAAAAGCCGGCATCGGCTTCGCGGAACACGATGAACGTTACACCTATGGCCGCGAATGGCTGTCGGTGGTGGAACCGCTGATGCGCGGGCAGACGCTGAACCACCGAGGCGCCAACTTTCATGTCGAGGACTACACGCTACGCCCGGCCGATCCGTGGCGGGCGCGGCCGCGGATTTATATCGGTGGCGAATCGGAGCCGGCACGCGCTTTGGCCGCCGATATGGGCGATGTGTGGTTCATCAACGGCCAGCCGCTGGAGGACGTGACGGCGCTGATCGAAAATCTCGCGATTCGGCCACGTCGGGGCGCGCCGTTACGCTACGGGCTGTCGGCGTTCGTCATCGCCCGTCCGACCGAGGCCGATGCGCACGCGCATCATATGCATCTGTTCGCTCTCGCATCGAAGGACATCGAGATCCGCATGGCGCAGCATGCCAACACGGATCCGAAATCGGTCATGGCCGCGACGATGCGCCGCACGCCGCGGGTTGGCAGCAATGGCGGCACCGCGGCGGGTCTGGTCGGCGGCTACGATCAGGTGGCGGAACGGATCGTCGCGTTCAATCGTGCCGGAGTCGAGACGTTCATGCTACAGTATCAGCCGTTCGAGGCGGAGATGCGGCGATTCGCCGAGGAAGTGATGCCGAGGGTGCGACGGTTGGTGAAGCAGACGTTGTAGCCCGGCAGCCGCTACCGCGAAGCACCGGGCTCACGCCTTCCTTAAATTCCAGAACAACGCGTACCCGCTCAACACATCCGTCACGTTCCGCTGATACACCGTGCGCGGCAGGAACTGCCCAACCGGGATATACGGCACATCGACGAAGACCTGGCGCTGAATGTCCTCGGCAAGACGTTTCTGTTTCGTATCGTCCGGCGCGAGCAGCCATTCGTCGCGCAACGCCTCCAGCCGCGGACTGTCGGGCCACCCGCGCGAGGCCGCGCGGCCGTTTCCCCTGATCCACACGTGCACCGCGGGATCGAACTGATCCAGGCCCGACCAGTTAGTGTGGAACGCGCTCCAGCCGCCTTCCTCCACCGGCCCGGTCTTCGCCAGCAGTCCCAGCATGCTGCCCCAGTCCGTGTAACGCGGCTCCACGGCGATCCCGGCGCGTTGCAGCATGTCCACGCCGACATCGCCGAGAGCCTTCAACGATGGAAAGTCCGAGGGAACCAACACGACCGCGCGCTGCCCTTTATATCCGGACGCCGCCACCGCGCGACGCACCGCGGCAAGGTCGCGCGGCCCGGTCAGCACCGCCATCCCCGCCGCGCTGGCCATCGGCGAAGCGGGACAAAACACGCCCACGCCCGCGGCCCAGTTCGCGCGATCGGTGCCGGCGACCGCGGTCATGTAATCGTCCTGGCTGACCGCCCCCAACAGCGCCCGCCGCAACGCCGGATTATCGAACGGAGCCTGTGTCTGATTGAACCTGATCCCACTAAGGTAACCCAACGGATCGGGCGGCGCGATGGTAACCGAGGCCGCCTGGCGCAGCATCGGCAGCAGATCGAAGGTCGGCGCCTCCCACCAGTCCCGCTCCCCGGTGCGCATCGCCGCGGCGGCGGTGGCGGGATCGGGGATGACGTGCCACTCGACGCGATCGACATGCACGAGTTTCGGTCCGGCGGTGAAGCTGGCGATGCCGCCTGGGCGAGGGACATAGGCGGCGTTCCGCTCATAGGCGATCAGCGAGCCCGGAACACGGTCGCCGGCGACGAAACGAAACGGCCCGCTGCCGATCATTTCGGTGACCTGTTTGAACGGATCCGTCGCCGCGAGCCGCTCCGGCATCATCATGCAGACATTGGAGCCGGCTTTTCCCAACGCGGCCGGCAACAGCGGAAAAGGTCGTTTCAAACGAAACCGGATAATGCGGTCGCCGGGCGCCGACAACTCATCCGTTACCGCCATGAGGGTCTGGCCGAAACTGTCGCGCGCGCCCCAACGGCGAATGCTGGCGACACAATCCCGCGCCAGGACCGGCGGCCCGTCGTGCCACGCGAGGCCGTCGCGCAATGTGATCAACCAGGTCTTGCCGTCGTCCTCGACCCGGTAACCGTCAGCCATCTGCGGCTGGATCCGGTACGACGAGTCCATCCCGAACAGCGTGTCGAAGATCATCATGCCATGGTGGCGGGTGACGTAAGCCGCGGTGAAGACCGGATCGAGGATCGCCAGGTCCGATTGCGGTATGAACGTCAGAACCCGCGCGCCGGACGCCGCCAGGCCGCTTCGGGCAATCGACGGGGTGGCCAACGCGGCCGCCGACACGGATAGCAGGCGGCGCCGGCGGATGTCTCGATGACGCATAGCCATCCCTCCCTTGCAATCGCCGTTTGGGCCGTAGCCGTCTGAAACCGTCGCTCTCTGAACCGTCGCCCCCAGAACCGTCGC
>PLSZ01000386.1 GCA_003164305.1 Acetobacteraceae bacterium | reverse complement strand
TGGGCGTCCCTACCGCGATCCGCGCGCAACCACCGACAGTTGACACCGATGATGGTTGTCTGTTGGTTCGCTGGACCTCGTTGGCCGGGATGCGGGTCAGAGCAGGTCTTCCCTTACCGGCGCCTCAGTGTCCGATCATCCACGGCCGTCCCGTGGGAAAGCTTTTGGCAGTGACAGCCTCCCGACCAGATTTGCGCCGACTCGCACCGGAACAACATCCACAAGAAGCGGGATGTCGTTTCGCCCGCGTTGGCGCATTGGCGCTACGTTCGTTGACGGCGCCCGCGTGGCGACGGCCAGGATCCAGGCCGGACATGGACGGGGCGGTAAGCAGCGCGCGCGGCGCTGCTCCCCCACATTCCTCGCAGGTGTGCGGCTGTTGATATTCCGCCATCGGCCGGATCGCGATGAAAGGACCGCATTCCGCGCAAAGATATTCGTAAACCGGCATCGCCGCCCCCCTTTTTATGACAGATCCGGCGCGAGCGGCATGGGAACGCCACCCTTGATACCACCGCTCGGGCCGTCCGCGCCGGGGTTGATATCGAAGTTGAAGATCTCCGTCGGCAACCAGAGCGTGGCACAGGAATTGGGGATGTCGACAACGCCGCTGATGTGGCCCTGCACCGGCGCCGTTCCCAGAATCGCGTAAGCCTGCGCGGGCGTGTAGCCGAATTTTGTCATATAATTGATCGCGTTCAGACATGCCTGACGGTACGCGACGTTGACGTCCAGGTAGTACTGCTCGCCGGCCTCGTCGACCGAAATGCCCTCGAAAATCAGATAGTCGCTATAAGCTGGCTTGATCACACTGGGTTTGAAGATCGGATTCTTGATCCCGTATTTCGCCATGCCGCCTTTGATCAATTCAACCTTCAGATGAATCCAGCCCGGCATTTCGATCGCGCCGCAGAACGTGATTTCGCCATCGCCCTGGCTGAAATGCAGGTCGCCCATCGAGAGCCCGGCGCCAGGCACATAAACCGGGAAGAACACCCGCGCGCCGCGCGAAAGGTCCTTGATGTCGCAATTGCCGCCATGTTCGCGTGGCGGAACGGTACGCGCACCGGTCGCGGCGGCGGCGGCTTTGGCATCGCCCGTCAGGCGGCCCATGTGCGCGGTCGGCGCGAACGGGGCGTTGGCCAACGGCGGCACGCGACCCGGATTGGTCGCGATCAACCCGGTCTCACGCTTGTTCCAGACGTCCAACAGCTTCGGATCGGGCAGACAGCCGATCAGGCCCGGATGGATCAGGCCGGCGAAGTTGACGCCAGGAACGTGCCTGGAATTGGTGAACATGCCTTGGATGTCCCAGATCGACTTCTGCGCCTGAGGAAAATGCTCGGTCAGAAACCCACCGCCATTCTTCTTCGAGAAGAAGCCGTTGAAGCCCCACGAGTTGTGCGGAAATGCGCCAATGTCGAGGATATCGACAACCAGAAGATCGCCAGGTTCGGCACCCTCGACGCCGACCGGGCCGCTGAGGAAATGCACGATGCTCAGGTCGATGTCGCGCACGTCGGCCGCCGACTCGTCGTTCTTGATGAAGCCGCCGGTCCAGTCGTAGCACTCGATGATGAAATCGCGCCCCGGCTTCACCGTCGCGACCATCGGGATGTCCGGGTGCCACCGGTTGTGGATCATATCGTTTTCATAAGCGGATTGCGACAGGTCAACCTTGATGAGCGTCTCAGTCATTGTGTTCCCCTTTCTTTGTTACGACGATGTTGGTGGGTCAGACAGCCAGGTAACGCGCGACCTGCTCCTCATCGAGGTCGGCGCGGAGGTCTTCATGCACGATGTCGCCACCCTCCAGAACCAGCACCCGGTCGGCGATATCGAGGGCGAAACTGAGCACCTGTTCCGACGCGACGATGCTCAGCCCGCGCTCGTCGCGGATCCGTTTCAAAGTACGCGCCAGTTCAAGGATGATGGACGGCTGGATGCCCTCGGTCGGCTCGTCCAGCAACAGCACCTTCGGATCGGTGGCCAGCGCGCGGGCGATCGCGAGCATCTGCTGTTGGCCGCCCGACAGATTGCCGCCGCGGCGTGAACTCATTTCCCGCAGCACCGGGAACAATGTGTAGATGTCGTCCGGAACGGATGGTGTGTCGTGCGCGAACAGCCCGGTCTCGATGTTCTCCTGAACCGTCATGTTGGCGAAGATCATGCGGCCCTGCGGCACGAAAGCGATCCCCTTCGCCACGCGCTGATAGCTTTTGAAGTGCGCCACATCGGTGCCGTCCAGCTCGATCCGGCCGCTTTTGACCGGCAGCATGCCGATCAGCGCCTTCATCAGGGTCGATTTGCCCATGCCGTTGCGGCCGACGACAACCGCGATCTCACCTTGCGCCACGCTGAAATTCAATCCGTGCAGCACCTCGCTCTGGCCATAACCCGCGTGCAGGTCGATGACTTTCAGAACCGGATCAGTGGCCAAGATAAACCTCCACCACCTTGGGATCGGCCTTGACGTGCTCGATCGAGCCTTCCGAGATCACGCGCCCCTGATGCAAAACGGTCACCTTGTGCGCGATGTCGCCAACGAAGCCCATGTCGTGCTCAATCACCAGGACCGACCGGTGCTGGATCACCCTGTGCAACAGCTCGGCGGTTTTCTTGCGTTCGCTGAGACTCATGCCCGCGACCGGTTCGTCGAGCATCATCAGGGCCGGATCCTGGATCAACAGCATGCCGATCTCCAGCCACTGCTTCTGTCCGTGGCTGAGATATTCGGCGAGGTCGTCGAGGTGATCCGCGAGGAAAATGCTCCTGGCGATTTCCTCGACGCGATCGCGCACTTCAGCGTCGCGGCGAAACACCAGCGCGCCAAACACCGACCGGCCGCGCGGAAACGAAATCTCCAGGTTCTCGAACACGGTCAGATCCTCGTAGATCGAGGGAGTCTGAAACTTGCGTCCCACACCGGCGCGGACGATCTCGTGCTCCTTCATTCGGGTCAGTTCGAGGCCTTTGAACATCACCGACCCGCTGGTCGCCTTGGTGCGTCCGCAGATCAAATCCAGCACGGTGGTCTTGCCCGCCCCGTTCGGACCGATGATGACGCGAATCTCGTTGCGATCCAGATAGAATGAAAGATCGTCAACCGCTTTGAAACCGTCGAACGAGACGGTCAGGCCCTCGACGCTCAGAAGAAAGTCCGTCACCGATGGCATGCCATCCCTCCAGCTATTTCGCGACCGTCGCGGGCGCATGCGGGCTTTCGACCGTCGCGATCGTTGGTGCCCGGCCGCCGCCTGGCGGCAGCACGCGATCGACCAACGGATCGAGGTACCGGCGATAAATACCCGCCAGACCATTCGGAAACGCGACCACCACAAGGATGAACAACGCGCCCATCGCCAGGAGCCAGACCTGCGGCAAATCCTCGGAAAACGTCGTGCGAGCCCAGTTGACCATCAGCGCACCGTAGATCGCGCCGAGGATCGAGGTGCGGCCGCCGACCGCGCAGAAGATCACCATCTCGATCGACGGGATGATGCCGACGAAAGACGGCGACATGAAGCCGACCTGCAGGGTGAACATCGCGCCGCCGATCGCGGCCAGGGCGGCGGCGAAGCAAAACACGAATATCTTGAAATCGGCGACATCGTATCCCGAAAAGCGGACGCGATCCTCCTTGTCGCGCATGGCGACCAGGATGCGGCCCAGTTTGCTGCGGCGGACGAATTGCGCCAGCAGCACGCAGGCGATCAGCAGGCCGGCGTTGATGAAGTACAGCACGTACTTGGCATGATCGGGCCGGATGTCCCAACCGAGCAACGTGCGCAGATCGGTGATGCCGTTGACCCCACCGGTATAGCCCTGCTGCCCGATGATCAGGATGGTCAGAATGGACGCCACCGCCTGGGTGATGATCGCGAAATAGGTGCCCCCGACGCGCCGCTTGAACATCGCGAGCCCGATCACGAACGCCAGTAACATCGGTACCAGCGGCACCGCCACGAGAGTGAACGTCAGGCTATGAAACGGCTGCCAGAACCATGGCAGGCTGGTGATCTGGTTCCAGTCCATGAAGTCAGGAATGCCGGGCGTGGACTGGATTTTTGTGTTTTCCGGCGACGATGCCTCCAGCTTCAGGAACATCGCCATGCAATAGCCGCCAAGCCCGAAGAAAATGCCCTGTCCCAGACTGAGGATACCCGCGTCACCCCAGCACAGAACAAGGCCGAGGGCGACGAACCCATAGGTCAGGTACTTGCCCACCAGATTGAGTCGGAACGCGTCCAGGCAGACCGGCAGGATCACCACGATCACCAGCGCCAGCAGCAGAATCCCGATTATGTCCTTGCGGTTTAGAAATGTCATCGTCAGCGCCGTATCTTGAGGACGAACAGGCCCTGCGGCCGCAACATCAAAATCCCAACCACCGTCAACAGCACCAGCACCTGGGCCATCGATCCGCTGAGAAAGAACTCCAGCGTGGAGCGCGCCTGGGAGATGGTGAAGGCCGAGGCGATGGTGCCGATCAAACTCTGCGCGCCGCCAAATACGACGATAAGAAAGGTATCGACGATATACAGTTGGCCGGCCGTGGGGTTGGTGGAGCCGATCATCGTGAAGGCGCTGCCGGCCACGCCGGCGATGCCGCAACCGATTCCGAACGTGTAACGATCGACCTTTTCGGTATCGATGCCCACGGCCCCCGCCATGGCGCGGTTGGACATCACGGCGCGCACCTGCCTGCCCCATTTCATGCGATAAATCAGCAGATACACGAAGACCGAAATGACCGCGGTCAACGCCATGACGATCAGGCCGTTGATCGGGATCTGAATGGTGTCGCTCAGGTTGGTCGCACCCATCATCCAATCCGGCTGATCGACGCCGACTTCGCGCGCGCCAAACACCGACCGATACACTTGTTGCAGGATCAGACTCAATCCCCAGGTCGCCAGCAGCGTATCGAGCGGTCTCCGGTAAAGATGCCGGATCAGCGCCCATTCGACCAGCATCCCCAGCGCGCCGGAGGCACAGAACGCCAGCGTGACGGCGACGAAGAAGTAAATGCCGAACAGCGACGGCAGATAATTCGTGAAGGCTTGCGAGGTCAGATAGGTCACGTAGGCGCCGAGGATCATAAACTCCCCGTGGGCCATGTTGATGACGCCCATCTGGCCGAAGATGATGGCCAGACCGAGCGCCATGAGAACGAAAACGGAGAACAGACTCAGGCCGGCGAAACCCTGCATGGCCATGATCGAACCAAGCTCGCCAAACGAATAACCCATCAGCATGGTCTGTTCCCCGTATCGCTTACTGATAGCCCTTCGGAAATGGATTTGGCTCGACCAGATCGGCGGTCTCGTAAATCACGTCGTATTGGCCATCGAGCCGCGCCCGGCCGACGCGGGTCTTGCTCCAGAGATGGTGGTTCTCGTGGATGCGCACATAACCTTCCGGCGCGCCTTTGAACTCCACGCCAGGCGACGCGGCGGCGATTTTATCGATATCGAAACTGCCGGCTTTCTCCGCGGTGAGCTGCCATAGGTTGGGGCCGAGATAAGCCGCCTGGGTCACGTCGCCGATGACGCTCTTCTCACCCCACATCTTCTTGAACGCCGGGACGAACAGCTTGTTGTTCGGATTGTCGAGCGACTGGAAGTACTTCATGCAGGCATACGCCCCGGCGATGTTTTCGCCGCCGATGCCCAGGATTTCGTCTTCGGTGACGGAGATGGTGAGCAGGGTCTGCTTGCTGAGATCGACGCCCGCCGCCTTGAGTTGCTTGTAGAACGCGACGTTGGAGCCGCCGACGATGATCGCGTAGATGACGTCGGGCTTCACCAGCTTCATCTTGTTGATGACAGAATTGAATTGCGTCGACCCCAGAGGGAAGTAGTCCTCGCCAACGACTTTGCAACCGGTCAGGTGGTTCTCGATGTGCTTGCGGGCGATCTTGTTTGAGGTGCGTGGCCAGATGTAGTCGGAGCCGAGCAGGTAGAAAGTCTTTGATCCCTTGGTCCTGTTGACCCAGTCGAGGCCGGCGAGAATTTGCTGGGTTGCTTCCTGCCCGGTGTAAATGACGTTTTTGGACTGCTCCAGGCCTTCATAGAACGTCGGATAGTACAGCATTCCATTATATTGTTCGAACACCGGCAGCACCGCCTTACGGGAAGCCGACGTCCAGCAGCCGAACACCGCGGCGCATTTGTCGTTCACCAGCAGCTTCTTGGCCTTTTCGGCGAAGGTCGGCCAATCGCTGGCGCCATCCTCCTGAATGATCTTGATCTGGCGGCCGAGCACACCGCCTTCACTGTTAATTTGGGATATCGCGAGCTTTTCCGCTTCGACCGAACCGGTTTCGCTGATCGCCATCGTTCCCGTGATGGAATGGAGAATGCCGACGGTCACCGAATCGTCAGTGACCGCGAGGCCGGTCGTATTGACGGCGGCTGTCGCGGGTGCGGCCGCATAACCGCCGCGCGGCAGCAAAGATACGACCGGCAGCGCCGCCGCACCCTGCAACAGGCGCCTGCGCGAAGCCGAAAGCGTACGTCCGCTCTTTTCATCTTTTAACATTGGAACCCCCAGAGAGAAGCGAGTGTGGCGACCGTCGGTGAAATCGCGGCGGCGCGGCAATACGTCAAATGACGTATGCCGCGGTGCACAATAACGCTTGACCGAGGTCAGGCCGCGAGCGATGGTCACCCGCGCGGTGCAGGCTTAAGATCGAAATTCCGCTGATTTCGATTGCAGGAAGTCGCACCACGTTTGTGCGGGCGGACACGCGAAAAGATGAGACTGCCGCGGTGGCTCACGACGTTTCGCGCGGCGTGGGAGGGACTGTTTCGTGACTGATGAGGGCCGGGCATCCCGCGCCGGCTGAGAACGCGGGAACAACCGGCCGGGAGCGTGGGAACAACACGATAAATGGCGATGCAGCAGCGGATCGTACGCATCCGGCGCGAATATAACCAGTGGGTGGCGAACCAGACGCTGGAAGATTACGCGCNNTTTCTGGCGCTGGAGGCGATCGGCGCCACCATTACCATGAACTACGGCTTCACCAACTCGGTCGCGGCGATCATGCTGGTCGGCGTGCTGATTTTCGCCGCCGGCGTGCCGATCAGCTATTACGCCGCGCGAGACGGAGTCGATATCGACCTGCTCACGCGCGGTGCCGGGTTTGGTTATATCGGTTCGACGATCACGTCGCTGATCTACGCGTCGTTCACGTTCATTTTTTTCGCCATTGAAGCTGCCATCCTGGCTTCGATGCTTGAAGTGTGTCTCGGCATTCCCCCGCCGATCGGCTACTTCATCTGCGCGGTCGCGGTGATTCCGCTCGTCACGCACGGCATCACCTTCATTAGCCGACTGCAATTATGGTCACAGCCGATTTGGCTGCTGCTACAGGTGGTGCCGTTCATTGTCGTGGGTGTGACGGTCCAGGACGGATTTTCCCATTGGACCGGCTATGTCGGGTCGGCGCCCGGCGCGGACGGCTCGTTTCAATTGCTGCTGTTCGGCGCGGCGGCCTCGGTGGTATTTTCGTTGATCGCGCAGATCGGCGAGCAGGTCGACTATTTGCGCTTTCTCCCGTCGCCGCGATCCGGCGGCACGGGGCACGCACAGCGCGACGCCGGATGGTGGGCGGCGATGCTGGCAGGCGGTCCCGGATGGATCGTCATCGGCATGTTGAAGCTTCTGGGCGGCTCGTTCCTGGCCTGCGTCGCCGTCGCCGATGGCGTCGTGCCGCAAATCGCGGCCCACCCGACGGTGATGTATCAGATCGCTTTCGGATATGTCGTGCATTCGCCCGTGGCCGCGTTGGCGCTGACCAGTATTTTCGTGGTCATTTCACAGGTGAAAATCAACATCACCAACGCTTACGCGGGCTCGATCGCGTGGTCGAACTTCT
>PLSZ01000110.1:32763-51479 GCA_003164305.1 Acetobacteraceae bacterium | reverse complement strand
CCGGCGAACAGATCCTCCAGCACCGGAACGCCGTCGAAGGCGTCGATCAGGGTCGGTTCGACGTATTGCGACATGATCGGCACGATGACGAAAAAGCCCCACATGCCATAGATGATCGACGGCACGGCGGCGAGCAGTTCGATCGCGGTGCCGACCGGGCGGCGCAACCAGTCGGGCGCGATTTCGGTGAGGTAGAACGCGATGCCGAACGCGATCGGCACGGCGATCAGCAGCGCCAGAATGGCGGTGAGCAGCGTGCCGTAAACCGAGACCGCCGCGCCGAAGACCTCGTGCACCGGATCCCAGGTGGTCGATGTCAGAAAGCCGGCGCCGAAGCGCGCGAACGCGGGCAGGCCGCCGACGAACAGCGACAGGATCAGGCTGCCCATCAGCACCAGAACGAAGATACCAGCGGCGGTGACGACGATCGCGAAGATCGGATCGCCGAGCCGGCGCCGGCGTGTGGTCTCGTGTGGAGCCGCCCCATGAGGAGCCGATCCATCGGGGGCCGAAAGAGCTACCGCTTGCTGCACGCGCGACCGTTTCCTGTCAGATGACACAATACGAGGCGTGCCGGAGACCTCCGGCACGCCAGATCGGACGAAAGCCTGGTTCAAAGCGCGGAATTTACATACCCCCCGGCACGTCCTTTTTCCACGCGGCGCGGATCGCGTCATGCACGCTCTCAGGCAGTGGGATATACAGCAACTGGGTCGCGATATCGCTGCCTTTGCTGAAGCCCCAATCGAAGAACTTCTTCACCGCGGCGCTCTGGGCGACGTCTTTCGGATCGGTCGGCAGCAGCACGAAGGTGGCCGACTCGATGGGCCAGCTGGCCTCGCCGGGCTGGTCGTTCAGGTCGATGGCGAAATTCTCCACCTTCGACCAGTCCGCGCTTTTCGCGGCGGCCGCGAACGACTCCATGTTGGGAGCGACGAACTTTCCGGCCTTGTTCTTCATCAGCGCGGTGACGAGGTGGTTTTGCTCAGCGTAAGCGCTCTCGACGTAGCCAATGCCGCCCTGGATCTGCCGCACGGTGCCCGCCACGCCGTCGCTGCCCTTGGCGCCCGCGCCGTTCGGCCAGCTCACGCTGGTGGATGAACCGATTTTGCTTTTCCAATCAGGGCTTTGCATGCCCAGGTAGTCAGTGAAGACGAAGGTGGTGCCGGATCCGTCGGCGCGGTGGACTGAGGCGATCGCGGTCGAGGGCAGCTTCAGCCCTGGGTTGAGGTCGGCGATTTCCTTGTCGTTCCACTTCGTCAGCTTGCCGAGGTAGATGTCGGCCAGCACGGATCCGGTCAACTTCAGCTCATTCGGCTTCACCCCGGGGATGTTGACGATGATATCGACGCCGCCGATCACGGTGGGGAACTGCATCAGCTTGTGCGCCGCGAGTTGGTCGGCGGCGACAGGCATGTCCGAGGCGCCAAAATCGACCGTGCGGTTGTTGATCTGGTTAATACCCGCGCCTGATCCAACGGCCTGATAGTTGAGTTTGAGGCCGGTCGCTCCGCTGGAGGCATCGCCCCACTTGCCATAGATCGGCGCGGCGAAGCTGGAGCCCGCGCCGGTGATTTGCTGCGCGTTCGCGGCGACGGTCATGGCGCCAAGGCCGAGGGCCAGGGCGGTGGCGGCGAGTCTCATAGCAGTCTCCCTTGATTTGCTGATCGGGATGTAGGACCGGAGCATGAACGTAAGATTGCAGTTTAATGACAGTTTGATGACAGAGCGTACCGGGGGGGCTCGCCGGCCCGGAAGAAAGCCGGCAGCATCGCGGGCCAGGATTGGGAACCGGACCCAGAATTGGAAACGGGACAACGTCATGCGGCGTATTATGTTGGTCTTGCTGCTGTTATGCGGCCCATCGGTCGGGCACGCGGCGGGGACGCTGAGGATCGGCCTGAACGAAGATCCGGACGCGTTGGACCCCGCCCGTAGCGGCAGCTTCGTCGGCCGCCTGGTGTTCGCGGCGGTCTGCGACAAGCTGATCGATACCGACCGCAACAACGCCTTCGTGCCGCAACTCGCCACGTCCTGGTCGTGGTCGCCTGACAACCTCGCTTTGTCCATAACGCTGCGCGACGGAGTGACGTTCCAGGACGGGGAGCGGCTCGACGCCGAGGCGGCGAAAGTCAACCTCGAACGCTATCGTTCCGCGCCCGAGAGTCTGCGGAAGAGTGAACTGCGGCCAGTCTCGGCGGTGGAGGTGATCGATCCGAAGACCATTCGCCTGCGTCTGTCGCAGCCTTACGCGCCATTGATCGCGGCGCTGTCCGATCGCGCCGGGATGATGGTATCGCCCAAAGGAATCGCCCGGCTCGGCCCCCGCCTCGCCGACGAGCTGCCCTGCGCCGGACCATTCAAACTGACCGAGCGGGTGGCGCAGGACCGCATCGTCGTCGATCGCTTCCCGGGTTACTGGGACGCCGCCTCGATCAAACTGGACCGGGTGATCTATCAGCCGATCCCCGACACCACCGTTCGTCTCGTCAACCTCAAAGCCGGCCAACTCGAAATGGTCGAGCGACTGGGTCCCACCGACGCGGCCGCCGTGAAAGCCGACCCGCGGCTGCGGCTGATCGCGGAATCCGCTTTGGCTTACCACACTCTGGCGATGAACCTGGTGGAGGGGCATGCGCTGCGCGACCCGGTCCTGCGTGAGGCGCTGGAGGCCTCGATCGATCGCGGCGTGCTCAATCAGGTGGTGATGGACGGGCAATATATCCCGTCGAACCAGTTCGAAGCGCCGGGCAGCCGGTATTACAACCCGAAGCGACCGGTACCTCCCCGGGACCTTGCACGGGCGAAGGCGCTGTTGGCTCAATCGGGCACGCCGCATCCGGCCTTTACACTGACCGTCGATAACCAACCGGTGGAGATGCAGGCCGCGCAGGTCATCCAGTCGATGGCGAACGAAGCGGGGTTCGAGGTGAAGATCGTCGCCGTGGAAGCCAACGCGTTGGTCGCGGCGGGCAAGGCCGGCACGTTCGACGCGATGCTGGTGCTGTGGAGCGGGCGGGTCGATCCGGACGGCAATGTCTCGATCTGGCTGGCCAGCGACGGGTTTCTCAACTGGGGAAAATACAACAGCCCCAAATTCGACGGCATCCTGAACAAGGCGCGCGCGGTGACCGATGTGGCCGAACGGCAGGCGCTGTACCGCGACCTGAGCGACGTTTACCTGACCGACCGGCCGCACATCGTGCTGTATCATTTGAAATGGCTTTGGGCGTTGAGCGACAAAGTCTCGGGTTTCGTGCCAACGCCGGACGGGCTTATCCGGTTGCGCGGCGTGGCGGTTACGCCATAGGTTCGCTGCGCCGCACCATCACCAGGAGCCCTGACGCATGCCCCAGATCGATGCCGACCGACTTCTGGGCGACCTCTACGAGTTGCGGCGAATCGGCGAATACAAAACGGGTGTGCACCGGCCGGCATTGTCGCCCGAGGACATTCGATCCCGCCAGTGGTTGGTGAAAAAGCTGGCCGAAGCCGGGTTGACCGCCGAGATTGACGGCATCGCCAATGTTTACGGGTGGGATCGGTCGGACGGCGGCAAGAAACTGCTGATGGGCAGCCATATCGAGACCCAGCCGCACGCCGGCTGGCTGGACGGGGCGATGGGCGTGATCTTCGGGTTGGAAGCGGCGCGCGCTCTGGGTGGTGGCATCGATGTCGCGGCCTGGTTCGATGAGGAAGGCTGGTTCGGAGGGTTCCCCGGCAGCCGGTCGTTCTGTGGGCTGCTGCCCGAGGCGGAGATCGACACCATGAAACGGCGCGGCGACAACGTTCCGCTGCGCGCCGCGCTGGAGCAGGCGGGGTGGGGCGGACGCAAGCGCATCCAGGCCAATCCGGCGCGGTATCTGGGCTATCTCGAAGCGCATATCGAGCAGGGCGCCGAACTGGAACTGACCGGCGACCGGATCGGCATCGTGACGGCGATCGTCGGCAGCCACCGGTTCCGGATCGCGTTCGAGGGCGTGCAAAACCATGCGGGCACGACAAGGATGGCACGGCGCAAGGACGCGGGTGTGGCGCTGGCTCGGCTGGCGGTGGCGATCAACGACCGGTTTCCGGCACTGGTCAACGAGCGGACGGTGTGGACCACTGGGCAGATCACGGTTGAGCCTGGGTCGCCGAGTATCGTGCCGGGGAAGGCGGAGATGGTATTTCAGTTCCGCGATACCGATCCGGAGATTCTCGCGCGATTGGGCCGGGAACTGACGCTGCTGGTTGAGGAGGCCAGGCTGGGGCCGTGCAAGGTGAGCCTGATCACCACGGGCACGACATCTCCGGCGGCGATGGACGCGCGGTTCCAGGGTGCGTTCGAGGCTTCGGCCGCGAAACACGCGCCGGGGAAGTTTCAGCTTATGCCGAGCGGCGCTGGGCATGACGCGCAGATCCTGTCGACGATCATGCCGGCGGGGATGCTGTTCGTGCCGAGCATCGGCGGGATCAGTCACCATTACGCCGAAGATACGAGCGACGCGGACCTGGTGCTGGGGTGCCAGGTGTTTGTCGATGCCGCGGCAGCTTTGCTGGAGGGGTGATAGCGCCGGGGTTTCACCCATATGCGTCGGGATAAAGCGCATCGGATACGGAAGCTGCCCCCGGCGCGTCATCCTCGGGCTCGACCCGAGGATCTGTGAACACGCCTCGGCGTCGAAAATCGGCCACCGTGCGTGGTTCGAGCGATCCTCGGGTCGAGCCCGAGGATGACGATAAAGCGTATGCGGAGGATGACGATAAAGCGTTACCTCAGTGGAAGTCCGTCTTGGCGTAGACCTTGTTGAACAGCGTGTCGTCCGTTGCCTGGATCGCGTTGGCCAGCGTGTCTCCCGTCTGTCCGTTCTGGCTCAACTGCGTCAGTTTCCCGTTAAGCCAGATCACCGCGAACGGCGTGAACGACATAATGTTCTCGCCCATGAACACCGACAGCGCGTTCTTGCCGCTGTTGATGCCGGTGCCGACATACTTCACTGAAGACAGGTTCCTGAACCCGTTCACATAGCCGCCGTAACGAGTCGATGCCGTGTTGCTGCCTTGCGCGGGCGGCGGATTGTTCAAACCGAAGCCCTGCACGGCGAGTTCCTCCAGCGCCGCGTTGTCGTGCAGTGTGCGCTCCAGCGGCACGTAGGAGCCGGGCAACAACACCGCTGTGGTCGGGATATTCAGGGCGGCGGCGGTGATCGTCGCGGCGGTGGCCATGGCGTCGAGTTCGCGCTGCACATCTTCCCGGTATTGCTGCTGCGCGGCGGCACTGAGTTTGGTCAGGCCGGTGGCTTCGAACACCGCCTCGGCGTTGCCCTCGGCGCGTTGGAACGGGGTCAGGCTGTTGGCGTTGCGCGCCAGCATCTGGGTTTCGTAGCCGATCCATTCGGCGGCGAGGTTGCTGGTGTGAAACAATCCGTTGGCGTCGGCGGTCCAGGTGTGGCCATTTTCGATCAGCGTCGTGCTGATGACCTGCCCGCTGAGGGTTACCTCATGACCCGCCGGCGCGACGATCGAACTGATCGGCGCGGCGGCGGCGGCCGCGGTGGGCGACACCAGGACGACCGGCCCGATCGTCGCGGCGCTGGTACTGAAGTCGCCGGGGACGAAGACCTCGACATCCATCGCGTCGTTCAGCGCTGTCGCCGCCTGGATCACCGTCTCAGCGACTGAGCCGTTCATGTTCAGTTGCTGCCATTGGCCGTTCACGAACACCGTGGGAAACGCGAGATTTGTGATGATGTCGTTGAACGCGTACGGGAGCGCCAGCAGGCCGTTATCCGGTCCGCCGCCGACGAAATACGTGGACCAGTCGGCGGTGCTCATGAAGTCGCCGTAAGCGCCGCGGTAACGGACCGAGGGCGGATTGGCCAGGCCGTGGCCTTGCAGCGCCAGTTCCTGCAGCACCGGATTGTCCTGTATCGTCTGTGCCAGTTGCAAGTAGCTCGCCTCGGTCAGCGGCGCGTTGGGGTCGATGCCATACAGCGTCTGATCGGTCTGCATCGCGGCGGCGATCGCGTCGATCTCCCGCTGCACGTCTTCGCGGTCCGCTTCCTCCTTCGCCGCGCCCATCCATTGCGTGTCGATGTTGGTATTCTCGAACATCGCCTCGGCGTTCGCTTCAAGGCGCTCTGTCGGGGTCAGCGAGGCGCCGTTGCCCGCCAGCATGATCTGGTAATAGGTCCGCCATTGCATTTCGAGGTTGGTGCTGGTCTGGAACGTGCCGTTGACGTCCGCCGTCCAAACGTCGCCGTTGATCGTCATCGTGCCGGCGATGGTGTCGCCATATAACGTCGTGATCGTCGCCGGCCCGGCGGTTACGGCGGGCGCCCCTTGTTTGCCTGGCGTCATGAAGTCGGCCGCGGTGTAAAGCGGCCCGAACAACGTGGCGTTCAATGCCGCGACCGCCCCGTTGAGCGTGTTCTCGGCGTTGCCGTTCTGGTTGAGTTGTTCCAGTTCGCCGTTTTGCGCAACGACCGGAAACGGCAGATGCGACAGGATGTTGTCGTCGAAGAAATCGGCGACCGCGCGTTCCCCGGTGTTCAGTCCGCCGCCGACATAAAGCGTCTTGCCGTCGATGTTGTTCTGAAAGTCGTTGGTGTAACCGTTGTACTCCGTGACGCCGGCGACATAGGGATTGTTCAGCCCGTGGCCCTGGATCGCGAGTTCCTCCAGCGCCGCGTTCGCCGCCAGCGCCTGGCCGATCGCCAGGTAATTGGCGTCGGTCAGCGGCGCCGAGCCCAGTCCAAGCGTGTCCATGGTGGAGACGACGGCGTCGATTTCGCGTTGCACGTCGGCACGGTCGATTTCCTGCTGACCCTCGCTCTGCTGATCCAGAGCGGTGTTCAGGAACACAGATTCGGCCTGCGCTTCCCATTGTTGGCTCAGGGTCAGCGTGTCGCCGGCCAGCGCCATCTGATAGTCGTTATACCATTCCAGAGTTAGATCGGTCGAGGTTTCGTAACGATCCTGCGCGTCGGCCGTCCAGGTATGACCGTTGGCGACGATCGTCGTCGAGATCACAGCCCCTGTCAGCGACAGCATCTGTCCCGCGCCTGGCGTGGGCGGCGGCGGCGGGGAATACATCGCGTCCGCCGGCATGACATAATCGACCGGTCCCACAGTGCTGGCGTTCTTGCTGAAGTCGCCCGCGACATAAACGCGCAGGAACATCGAATCGTTCGCCTCGGCGACCGATACGGCGAGCACATCCTCGTCGTTGGCGTTCTGGTTCAGTTGCTCCAGCGTGCCGTTCACGGAAACGGTCGGGAACGGCAGATGCGTCATGATGATGTCGTCGAAGAAATCCGCGAGCGCGTTTTCGCCGTTATCCAACCCGCCGCCGACGAAGAACGTCGATCCGTCGATGTTGTTCTGAAAGTCGTTGGTATAGCCGTTGTATTTTGAGCTCGGCGGATCATTCAGGCCGTGGCCCTGCATCGCCAGTTCTTCAAGCGCGGCGTTGGCCTGCAACGACTGCTCGATATTGAGGTAATCCTGTTCCGACAACGGATTGGCGCCGAGACCGAGAGTCGTCATCGTGGCCGCGACGGCGTCGAACTCGCGTTGCGCGTCCTCCCGGAATTTTTGTTCCTGCGCCGCGCTGAAGCTGGGGTTGTCGAGGCCGGTGTTTTCGAAGGCGGCCTCGGCGTTGCCTTCCTCGCGCTCGACCGGGGTCATGCTGGCGGCCTGACCATTCAGCATCATCTGATAGTAGGTTTCCCACTCGGTCGCGAGATCGGTCGTGGTGTGGAATTTGCCGTCCGGGCCGACGGTCCAGACGTGGCCGTTGACGGCCATCGTCGCGGGAATGGTGGCGCCGAAAAATGTCGTGGTGGTCGTTGGCGGTGACGCGGACTCGGCCGCCGCGCCTCCAACCGTGCCGCCGGGAACCGAGAAATCGGCGGCGGTGACGACCGAGAACAGCGATTGGTTCAAACCGGCCACCTGCGCCTGCAGCGTGTCCTCGGTCTTGCCGTTCTGATTGAGTTGGATCAGTTCGCCGTTCTGGGCCACCGTGGGGAAAGGGAAATGCGTCAGGATGGCGTCGTCGAAGTAGTTGGTGACCGCGCGTTCGCCGCTGTCCAGTCCCGGACCGACATAGAGCGTCTTGTTATCGACCTTGGTCTGAAAGTCGTTGGTATATCCCGCGTATTCCTCGCTTGAAAACCCGTTCAGGCCGTGCCCCTCGATCGCCAGTTGCTCCAGCGCGGCATAGGCGGGATTGTTTTGCAGCGCGTGCTGAATGGCGAGGTAATTGGCGTCGGTCAGCGGCGCCGAACCCAGTCCCAGAGCGGTCATGATGCCGGCGAGCGCGTCGATCTGGCGTTGCGCGTCCATCATGTCATAGCTGAGCTGGGTGTAGTCGGTTTGTCCCAGAGTGGCGAGGCCGGTGTTCAGGAACACCGCCTCGGCGTTGCCTTCGAGGCGCTGGATCGCGGTCATCGAACTGCTCTGGCCGTTGAGGATCATCTGGTAATCCGACTGCCACTCGGCGGCCAGATTGGCGCTCGTTTCGAACAGGCCACTGGGTCCGGCGACCCAGGTATGACCGTTGACGATTTGTGTCGTGCTGATGGTGGCGCCGAACAACGTCAGCATCTGTCCGGCGGGTAGTGGCGTAGGCGCCGGATCGGGGGGTGTCTCCGGCGTGCTGGAGGCGGTGCCGGGCGTGGCCGAGAAATCGGCCGCGGTCAAAACCATCCCGGCGCCGAACTGGTCGATGGCGCCGACCGCCTGGGACAGCGTGTTTTCCGCGGCGCCATTCTGGTTCAACTGTTGCAGTTGGCCGTTTTGCGCGACGGTGGGGAAGGCGATGTGGGTGAGGATGTCGTCGTCGAAGAAATCGGCGACCGCGTTCTGATTGTTGTTCAGCCCGCCGCCAATGTACAGCGTCGTGTTATCGACGTTGTTCTGGAAGTCGTTGGTGTAGCCATCGTATTTCGGCACGGATGGATCGTTGAGCCCATGCCCCTGGAAGGCCAGTTCCTCAAGGCTGGGATCGGAGATGATCGTGTTCTCGATCGCCAGATAGTTTTGCGTGGTCAGCGCGGCCTTCGGGTCCAGCCCGAGTTCGTTCATCGCCACGCCAATGGCGTCGAATTCCCGTTGCACGTCCATCCGGTCGCGCGCCTGCGTCGCGGTGTCGAGTTTGGCGATGCCGGCATTCTCGAACACCGCCTCGGCGTTGCCTTCCAGGCGCTGGATGAAGGTCAGCGTGCTGGCGTCGTTCGCCATCATGGCGCTGTAGGCGTTCTGCCACTCGGTCGCGAGGTCGGCGGTGGTGGAGAACAGGCCGCTGGCGTTGGCGGTCCAGACGTGCGCGGTGTCGGTGATCATGCCCGAGATGGTGGCGCCGAAGAACGTCGTCTCAAACGCCGATGTCTCCGCCGGTGCGATCTGGGCCGCGCTGCTCGCCTGGTAAACCGCGGATGGAATACCGGTCGCGGCATTCATTGTGATCGTGGCGTCGGTCATGTTTTATGTTCCCCCTGGAACCAGCGGCGCTCATTTTTGAGCTTCTCGGCCCGTAGCCGCGCCATGGAATTACCATAACGCAAAACAGATTACCAAAACCTTTCCGGGGCATCGATTAAAAAGACACCTGAGATTCATCCAGAGAGATCAAATTCGTGTTTATGATATCATGTTCGAGTCATGCGACAAACGGCAACACCCCGCGACGCCTGTTTGGCGGACGGGGTTTGGCCGGATGCGTGCGGCGGTTTGGCGTGAGGTGAGGCGGGCTGCCTGCCGCGTTCCGCCTTCAAAGCCGGGGGGTGGCGATCAAGGACGCCGCCCGGACGCAAAAATGTGTTGATCGACACTGGGCGGTGTCAGCACTGACCCAGGGTCGGTGACAGCCTTCGATCCCAGCATATCGCCGAAGGTGTCGGTTGGACGGATGATTTCCGGAATGTTGCCAGGTGCTTTCGACGGCTCATCGATCAATACCGGGCTGTCTCCAGGCGACCGTTCCGCTGCCACGGTAATGGTCTGCGCCATCGTGGCGTCCGGGTGGAGGGCGGACAGACAGAGTCCGGCCAGAATTGAGCCGCACAGAAGCGGGCGAAACACTGTAGCCATTGTAACCTCCCTCGTTCACTCGCGGTTTGGCCTGGTCGTATCGTGATCGTTGTCTTGGCTGCCGGCGGGCCGATCAGGATCGCGCGTGGCTCTCGCGAGTGGCCGCCGCTTTCCTGGCCGATGCCTTGCGTTCCGCCGCGGGTCGCGCGGCCGAGGCCTCGCCGCCAATTTTCCCGCCTCTGTGGGCGGCGGGGTGCCCGGTGTAGGCGCCGCGCCCGGAGCCGGATTTCTTGCCGCCGCCATCATCCTTGTTGACGGTGGCCCAGGCCCGGCGCTCCGCTTCGGCGTCGGGGAGGCCGCGCTTTTCGTAGCTCTCAGCGATGTGGTCGGCCTGGCGCTCCTGTTTGTCGGTGTATTTCGACTTGTCGCCGCGTGGCATGACCCGCGTCCTCAAGCTGTTGGATTCGGGACGTCAACGCGATCCGGCGCGGGGAGTTCCGGTTCCAGTGATCAATCGCTTTGGAGCGCGAGGTGTGGCCCTTTGGGGCGCGAGGAGAGCATCGCGGAAGCACCCGCGGGGGCGGCGGACCTCCAATGCGCCCGCGGGAAGTGCCTTGCGACACACAGTGCGCCAGCGCCTTCGCGAACTGATCCGCCTGACCCCGCGGTCATCGCCGGTTTGAGTACTGTTCGAGAGCGGGACAGTCCCGATGATCCCTCGGAACAATGGCCCGGACGGTGTTATGCTGGCGGCTTTTTGTCCGGGTAGCTCACGCCCATGCCGGCGCGAACATCCTGCTGGATCCCGTATTGCGGGAAAGGATAGCGGAAGCCGTTTTTGGCCAGCGCCTCCATGCCCGTGATCGCCTGGACGAGCTGGTCCGGTGGCAACGCCATCAACATCTCGTCATCCAGCACGCCGCCGTAACGGCGCTCCGCGAAGCACGGGATCGACAGGCTGGGTTGCCTGGTTTTCAACGCGCGGCCCCAGGAATCCGCGCAGGCCGACTCACCGACCACGCTCCAGTCGAACTTCTTGTAACCGGACCATTGCAGCCCGTTAATAAAATACATCATCGCGCCGGGCGTGGCGTAGAACAGCGCGATGTCCGGCGGATCGAGCCTGCCGCTGGACAATGGCGAGACGACCATCGCCTGGTAGGTGCCGTCATCGACGCAGTTCATCGCCGCCTGGTGCGCTCCGGCATCCTCCGGCGTGCTGTACCAGACGCCGACCATGTGCTGACCGGATTTCCATTTGTCGTCCTTGGCGTTGCCGAGGCCGATCACCGCCCGGCATTGGGCGCCCACGAGATTGTCCGCGGTCACACCGACCGTCCAGCCGAGGCGGGCGGCCTGCGCCACAACCTGGTCGAACGCATGCACCGCTTTGGGGCGGCGGATGCGCGGGATTGCCTCCATGTCCTCGACTCGCTCGAACAGCTTCATGCCGAAGGGCGAATTGCGGAGTTTCAGCAGGCGCTCCAGGTCGGCGGCGAGCTTCGCCCAGTTGGTGGTCATGGTGGCGGTCCTCCGAGGGACAGGGTGAGGATGGTCCTGGCTCGACCTGATTGTTGTGCGTTTGTTGTTCGCCCTGTCGCAGACCGGTGGTGTGGCGTCAATCAATGAGCGTTGAGCGCGCTGTCAGTGAGGGGCCGAGGTTGCCGTCGGTTGGTAGTAGACCGAGCCGGGGGCGCCGTCGCGCGGGTTGTTCGCTGGGGTGCGGCGGACCAACGGCAGGCGCCGATTGAATTGGTCGGAGCGGCGGGATTCGAACCCACGACCCCCAGTCCCCCAGACTGATGCGCTACCAGACTGCGCTACGCTCCGACCGTGGGAGCCGTTTACCAGCCCAGGACTGACGCGGCAAGGCGGCCGGCCAGACCGATCAGGCGGTGAGGCTGCCCACCCAGATCATCCGTCTCGCCAAATTGGCGTCCGCCGACATCCGGCGGATCAATCTCTCGTCCGCCGTCACCATGGGGATATCGAGCTTCTCGGCGAGCGCGACATACAGCGAATCGTAGATTGTTATCCCCTGGGCGAACGAAATCGCGAAGCCTCGGGTCATCAGATCCGCGATCGGAGTGCCGATGATCGGCGCGCGCAGCAGGACAGTCATCCGTTCCGTGGCGTCGGCGGCGGTCAGATCGCCATGCAGGACCTTCGACCACACTGCGTTGACTGTTTCAGCCAGCCAATGATCCGGGGCGTGCCGGGCGTCGAATTCCAGGAGGATAGCCGCCCTGGCGCTGTGCTGCTCCTCGATGACCCATTTCGCGGCGACGGAGGCATCGACGACGGCTTGCCTTACGTCTCCGCGCCGGCGTGATTCCGGTCGCGGTCGCGGCGGATCAGATCGGTGCTGTCGGTGGTTTGTGGTGGCGTCCGCGTCCTCAAACGGGCGGCGGCCTCCTGGCTCAACAGGGAATGAAAGCGACGCAGGCCAACCAATATCTGGTCCTGTCTCCCCGGCCTCCAATCCGCTATCGTCCCCGCATGGCCCGTCTCAGCGTCAACCTCAACAAGATCGCCCTGCTGCGCAATTCGCGCCGCACCGGGGTGCCCGACATCGCCCGTTTCGCCCGTCTCGCGCTGGAGTCCGGCGCGGAAGGGCTGACCGTGCATCCCCGCCCGGACGAACGGCACATCCGCCGCTCAGACGTCACGCTGATCGCCGAACTGATGCGCGCGGACCGGCCGGCGAAGGAGTTCAACATCGAGGGTTATCCGGAGGAGCGCCTGATGGCGATTCTTCGAGATGTCCGGCCGGAGCAATGCACCCTGGTTCCCGACGCGCCGGACGCGTTCACGTCGGAGGAGGGGTGGCATCTGGACAACGCGCAGGCGAACCTCGCGCACCCGGCGATCGCCGCGATCAAGGCGTTGGGGGCACGGGTGATCCTGTTCATCGATCCGGACCGGACGGTGGTGCCGCGGGTGCGGCGGTCGGGCGCGGACGGGGTGGAAATCTACACTGGCACTTACGCCGCCGCGTTTCGTGATGGCACCCATGCCGCGGTATTGCGCGCGATCGGCGAGGCGGCGAAGGCGGCCGCCGACGCGGGTCTGGTGGTGAACGCCGGGCACGACCTGAATTTACACAACATCCCGCCGCTGATGGAGGCGGTGCCGTTTCTTGCCGAGGCGTCGATCGGCCATGAACTGACCGCGGATGCGCTGGAGATGGGGTTTGGACCGACCGTGGCGGCGTACGCAGCGGCGTTGCGACCAGGCTGACGGCCGATCTTCGCCGCCGGTCATTACCGGAACGCGGACCGGCCGTAATCTTACTCTCGGAGGGTCAGAGCACATGGAGAATGTCGGTTGAGTAAGCGGCCCGGTGTCACCTTGCTCGGTACCGGCGGACCGCGGCGCGATCCGACCCGCCGTTCGACCGCGATCCTGCTGCGCACCGGCGAAGAGGAGGTGCTGATCGATTGCGGGCGCGGTGCGATCCATGGTCTCGCGGACGCCGGCGCGGATTTTTCCAGACTGACCCGGTTGGTGCTGACGCATCACCATTTCGATCACATCGGTGATCTGTACGACGTGATGCTGACGACCTGGTTGGAGGGCCGCAAGGAGAGGCTGTTGGTCGAAGGGCCCCCCGACACCGCGCGGCTGGTGAACGCGCTGCTGACCCAGGTGTACGACAAGGACCACATCTGGCGCGCCCTGGGTGAACCCGCGCATGGCGGCTGGGCGCCGGTGGATGCGCGCGACATCGGCGTGGATGCCGTCATCGAGGGCAAGGGATGGCGGGCCACGGCCCAGGAAGTGTCGCATGGCAACGGCCTCGCCGGCCTGCCGGCGAGCTTCCTGCGACGCTGGGTTTGCTATGGCTGGCGTTTCGAGGTTGCCGGCAAGATCTTCGTCTTCAGCGGCGATACCGTCGATTGTCCAGGCTTGCGCAAGCTGGCACGGGGCGCCGACGTGCTGGCGATGTGTTGCTATGCCGCGTCCTCGCAACTCACCACCGAGCCGATGCGCGAACTGGCGCGGTATACACTCGCGTGCGGCGACACGGTGGGGAAAATCGCCGCCGCCTGCGACGTGAAAACCCTGATCCTGACGCATCACCGTCCTGGGCAGGCCGGCCCCATTCTGGAGCTGTTGGCGGAGGAAGTGGCGCGCGACTACAGCGGACCCATCGTGATGGCGCGGGATGGGCTGGAGGTGCCGCTGTAGACCACGCCTCCCTCCCGGATGGTGCGTTCACAAAAACCGTAACGCCACGAAGCCTCCGACAATCCCCACCGCGACGCCGGTGGTGACCAGGGTCAGCCGGCGCTCGATGAAATCTTTCACCGCGTCGCCCCAGAAATGCAGCAGCGTCGCGACGATGAAGAAACGTGCGCCGCGGGTGATCGTGCTCGCCATCATGAACACCCAGAAATTGAACCCCGCCGCGCCCGAGGCAATCGTCACGATCTTGTAAGGAATTGGCGTCATGCCTTTGATCAGAATGACCCACAGCCCCCACTGCGCGTACAGTGCCTGAAACGCCGCGAATTTTTCGCCGTAACCGTAAAGCGCCAGCACCGGCTTCGCCAGTTGATCGAACACCGCGTAGCCGATGAAATACCCCAACGCGCCGCCGCACACGCTGCCGATCGTGCAGATCAGCGCGAACGTCCACGCCCGGCGAGGCCGCGCCAGCGCCATCGGGATCAGCAACACGTCCGGCGGGATCGGAAAGAAACTCGCTTCCGCGAACGCGATCCCCGCGAGCCACCACGGCGCCGCCGGCGATGCCGCCAGCGCCAACACCCGGTGGTAGAGATTCCGCAGCATGCTCAGTCCTCTCGCGTCTCTGGTCACCGTTCCCTACACGCCTTATCCTCTCAAAAGAACCGCGGGAAGGAATCGTTCGCATGACCACCACCGTCGCGCGCCTGTTGGCCGACAGTCTGGAAGCCCATGGCGTGGACCAGATCTTCTGCGTGCCGGGTGAAAGCTATGTCGGCCTGACCTCCGTTCTGACCGAGCGCAACTCGATCCGCATGATCGTCTGCCGGCATGAGGGGGGCGCGGGATTCATGGCGGTTGCCGATGGGCGGCTGCGGGCGAGGGCCGGCGTTTGCATCGTCTCGCGCGGGCCCGGCCTGTCCAACGCGATGGTGTCGCTGCACTCGGCGTTCCATGACGCGACGCCGTTGGTGATGCTGGTCGGCCAGGTCGAGCGCAAGGACTTCGGCCGCCAGGCGTTGCAGGAGCAGAACTATTCCAAATTGCTGTCCGACATCACCAAATGCGTGATCGAGGTGAACGAGCCCGAGCAGGCCTCGGAAGCCATCGCCCGCGCTTTTCATCTGGCGGAATCCGGCACGCCGGGTCCGGTCGCGGTGATCCTTCCCGAGGACATCTTCGACGAGGAAACCGACGCGGAACTCAACCAGGCGCGGCCGCGGGTGGTGCCGGGCGCGCGTCCTCAGGACCTGGACCAACTCGGCGAGATGCTGGCGCGGGCCGAGCGGCCGCTGGTGCTGGTGGGCGGCGCGCTGCTGTCGGACACGCTGCACGACAAGCAGGCCTTCGGGGATCTTCGGAAGCTGGCCGAGGACTGGGTGCTGCCGATCTGTCCCACGCACCGGCGGCCGCAACTGTTCGACGCGCGGCATCCGAATTACGGCGGCTACATGGGCATCCGCGTGCCGCCGGCGCTGCTTTCCGAAATGAAGAAGGCCGATCTGATCGTTTCGCTTGGTGAGCGGCTGACCGATAGCGTCAGCCAGTCCTACACGTTCCCCGCGGCACCCCAGCCGCAACTGCCGCTGGTGCATGTCTGGCCGGACGCCAACGAAATCGGCCGGGTCTGGCGGGTCGATCTGGGGATCCCGGCCGATCCGCACGAGGTGATCAAGGGATTGCTGCTGAAAGGCGCGCCGAAGGATGCCGCGAAACGCGCCGACTGGGTCGCCGGTCTGCACCGGATCTGGCTGACGCTGCTGGACAAGAAGTGGGAACCGACCACCGACGGCATTAACTTCGCCGCGGTCGTTTGCGAGGTCGATAAGCACCTGGCGGACGACGCAGTGGTGACCTCGGACGCCGGCAATTTCGGTTCGTACATTCATCGTTACATCGGGTTTAAGCCAGGTCAGGAGTTTTTGTCGTCGATCGTGGGCGCGATGGGCTCCGGGATGCCGATGGCCGTCGCGGCGACCTTGCGGCGGCCAGGCCGCCAGGTGGTAGCGTTCATGGGCGACGGCGGGGCGTTGATGATGGGCAACGAACTGGCCACCGCGTTGCAATACGGCGGCTGTCCGATCGTTATTATTTCGGACAATTCCATGTATGGCACGATCGGGATGCACAGCTATGTGCGCTACCCGGAACGGAAATTCATGGAGGCGATGAAACTGACCAACCCGGATTTCGCCGCGTGGGGCCGCGCGTTCGGCGCCGAGGGCATCACCATCCGCGAAGAATCGGACATCGCCGATGGAATCGCGCGCGCGTTCGCGGTGAAGACGAAGCCGGTGGTGGTGCATTGCCTGACGTCGGCGATCCAGATGAGCGCCTGGCGGCGCTATGAGCGCGGACCGGCGTTGGTGTAGGAGCGGGAAGCGCGCGATCGCGATTGACGTTGGCACCGGCGTCCGATAAAAATTCATACCAACTGGTTGGTATTGATCGGACGCATGGCCACACCACGCAGCATCGCGACACGCACGAGGCTCCTTGAGGCGGCCCGGGACGTGATCCGCGCTCAGGGTTACGCGGCGACCACGGTGGACGATATCTGCGCCGCCGCTGGCGTCACGAAGGGTAGTTTCTTCCATCACTTTCCCAGCAAGGATCAGCTTGGGCTCGCGGCGATCGCGCGATTCAATGAGACGGCCGCTGCCATGTTCGGCGCCGCGCCGTACAGCGCGAACCCCGATCCAAGGGATCGTGTGTTCGGCTACCTGGGCTTCCGGGCGTCCTTGCTCACGCGGGACATCGTTCAGTTCACCTGCCTCCTGGGCACGATGGTGCAGGAGATCCACGTGACCCATCCGGACCTGCGCGCCGCGTGCGAGCAGGGGATGTCCGAACACGTGGCCGAACTGACGCGCGACATCGAGGCGGCGAAACGGCTTTACGCGCCCGATGCGTCCTGGAGCGCGGAGAGTGTTGGATATTTCATGCAATCCGTCCTGCAAGGCGCGTTTATCTTCACCAAGGCAAAACAAGATCCAGCCGTGGCCGTCGAGAGCCTTGGTCATCTGCGGCGCTATTTGGAAACGCTGCTGGGCCGACCGGATAATCGGAAGGAGACAGGATCATGAGCACCGTGAAAAAAATTCCGGACGGAATGCATACCGTGACTCCGCATCTGGTTTGCGCCGGCGCCGCTGACGCGATCGAGTTCTACAAGAAGGCGTTTGGCGCCGTGGAACTGATGCGGTTGCCCGGACCGAATGGCAAACTGATGCATGGTTGCCTTCAGATCGGCGATTCCCGGGTCATGCTGGCCGATGAGTTTCCGGATTACGGCTCGCTCGGGCCCAAGGCGCGGGGAGGGGCATCCGTGACGATTCATCTTCAGGTCGAGGATGTGGATGCTTTCGCATCGCG
The DNA here is from genome assembly GCA_003164305.1 of Acetobacteraceae bacterium. The sequence goes on along the minus strand of PLSZ01000110.1, from coordinate 33,896 downwards.
CGCCGTGGCCGCTGGGGCGAAGATCACGATGCCCATAGCCGACATGTTCTGGGGCGATCGTTATGGTCAACTGGAAGACCCGTTTGGCCATCGTTGGTCGGTCGCCACGCATGTTCGTGATGTGACGCCCGAGGAACTGCGACAGGCGATGTCGAAGATGGGCGGGGGACGGGGCGGCGGGCCAACGCGCCGCCAGCCGAGCCACCGGGACGACCGGAGCGCGACCACTGAAACACGGGACTGAGGCAGCCAGGTTCGCGGATTATCGCGCCCAACGGACTGAGATCGATCTTGCCGTCGCGATCGTGACCCGGAACGGTCCGCGCGCGTGGGTCGCCGCGGTCGGCCCCGGGCGGCATCGACGACGGTGTCGAGCATCACGACGTTACTCTTGGCTGGTGCCGCGAATTGTCGCAATGTCACCGGGATAGCGACCATTGACCGGACCTGACGGCGATGAGCAAAAAACCACGAACCCCGCTCCGCGATCGTGTCGAGAAAGCCGCGGAGGCGACACTCGCCGCGCGGGACTATGTCAGTCCCATCGATGTGCTGGTCGGGATCGGCTGGCTCGACCTTGGAGCGGTGGAGCGTTGGCGGCGCGGGCAGGTGGACTACCTTGAACGCGTCGTCCAGACCAACCTACCCCGCATCTCGGAAGCCATGCGCCTTTTCCGCTCGTGGGCGACGAAAAAGGGATTGAACGCCAGCGAAACGGGCTACGTCGCGCGAAGACCGCGCCGAGAGACGCTGCGTTTCAGCCGGAGTGGGGACGCGACGATCGAGCGACTGTACCGTACACATTGGGTTTCACCCAATCTTTCCGAGAAGAAACNNCGAGCGGCTGGCGGAGAAAGCCAGCCGTGAACCCGAACTGTTGGTGATTCAGCCATTGAACATGGACTGGACGTGCCACCGGTGGGGCGAGACAGGTGGCTTTCTGATGATGGAAGGACCGGGCCCGGTGTGTCTGGGCTGCGCGGGCCTCGACGATCTCGTCATGCTGCCGGCGGGCAATGCTCTCCTCACGCGTCGTGTCAAAGCGAAAAGCAACCGCGGTGCTGTCGTCGTCCGCTTTAGCAAGTCCCGAGGCCGTTACGAACGGCAGGGTCTTCTGGTCGAGGCCCCCGTCC
>PLSZ01000110.1:32620-32744 GCA_003164305.1 Acetobacteraceae bacterium | reverse complement strand
TTGGTCGATCCATTGACCAGCGCCATAACACCCCTCACGCGAAGAATCCTCGACCCGCTCCCACCGTTGACCATCGCATGACCGTGGCGCAAGGATGCCGCCATGATCCTGCTCATCGACAACT
>PLSZ01000110.1:0-32612 GCA_003164305.1 Acetobacteraceae bacterium | reverse complement strand
GGCCCCTGCACGCCGAACGAAGCCGGCATTTGCCTCGACCTGATCGCCTCCGCGGCGGGCCGGGTTCCCATTCTGGGCGTGTGTCTCGGTCATCAGGCGATCGGTCAGGCGTTCGGCGGGCAGGTCGTGCGCGCTCCGGCGCCGATGCACGGCAAGCTCAGCGCGATCACGCACGACAATACCGGCATTCTTGAGGGCGTGCCGAGCCCGTTCAACGCGACCCGCTACCACAGCCTGATCGTCGCGCGGGACACGCTGCCGGAGACGCTGGTGCCAACAGCCTGGACCGAAGACGGGCTGATCATGGCCATGCACCACCGCGATCTGCCGATCCACGGCGTGCAATTCCACCCCGAGAGCATCGCCAGCCAGCACGGCCACCGGATACTGGCGAACTTCCTCGCCATCGCCCGCTTTTCCAACGCACCCGCGCGCGCCGCCTGACGGCCGCATGTCGCAAGACCTGAAACCCACACTGGGCAAGCTCGCCGGCGGCGAGACGCTGTCGGCCGAGGAAGCCGAGGCGGCGTTCACCGTCATCATGTCCGGCGAGGCCACGCCCGCGCAGATCGGCGCCCTGCTGATGGCGATGCGCGTGCGCGGGGAGACGGTGCCCGAAATCGCCGGCGCGGTGCGCGCGATGCGGTCGCGGATGACCGCGATCGACGCCCCCGACGGCGCGATCGACGTGTGCGGCACCGGCGGAGATGGAGCGGGCACGCTGAACGTGTCCTCGGCGGTGACCTTCGTGGTGGCCGCGAGCGGGGTGCCGGTCGCCAAGCACGGCAACCGCGCTCTGTCGTCTCGCACCGGAGGCGCGGACGTGCTGACCGCTCTGGGCGTCAATATCGACGCGCCGATGGACCGGCTGGCGGCGATCCTGCGGGAAGCCGGCGCGGTGTTCCTGTTCGCGCCTCGCCACCACCCCTCCATGCGCCACGCCGCCGGTCCCCGCGTCGAACTGGGCACCCGTACGATCTTCAATATCCTCGGTCCATTGTCGAACCCGGCGCGGGTCAGACGGCAATTGACCGGGGTGTTTTCGCCCGCGTGGACGCTGCCGATGGCGGAAACCCTGGCGGTACTCGGCTCCGAGGCCGCCTGGCTGGTGCATGGCGGCGGGCTGGATGAACTGACCGTGGCGGGTGAAAATCAGGTCACGTCCTTGAAGGATGGGACGATCCGCACCTTTTTGGTCACTCCGGAAGACGCCGGCCTGTCCCGGGCGCCGATCGCCGCGATCAAGGGTGGCGACGCCGCGTTCAACGCCGAGGCATTGTTGGGCGTTTTACGGGGTGCGACCGGGGCCTACCGGGATACCGTGCTGCTCAATGCCGCCGCTGCCCTGATCGTCGCCGGCCGAGCGGCCGATCTGCGAGACGGCGTCGAACAGGCGGCCCGGACGATCGGATCGGGCGCCGCCCTTAACGCCCTGGAAACCATGCGACGCGTAACGATGGCGGCCTGATCCAGCGGGAGACTCCATGCCCAACGATCCCAGTTCCCTGTCCGCCTCTCCGACACAGGCCGGTCCTCCTCAGGCCGCACAGCTTCCTGACGTGCTGGTGCGGATCTGCGCCAATACCCGCATGGAGGTGGCGGCCCGCAAAGCCAGGATCTCGGTCGAGGGCCTGCGTCAGACCATCGCAGCCCGCGGTGACCGGCCGCGCGGCTTCGGCGCCGCGTTGAAGGACGCCACCGTGCGCGGTCAGTACGGGCTGATCGCCGAGATCAAGAAAGCCTCTCCCTCCGGCGGGCTGATCCGCCCGGATTTCGATCCGGCGGCTCTGGCGCGCTCGTACCAGGAGGGCGGCGCGGCCTGCCTGTCCGTGCTGACGGATGAGACGTTCTTTCAGGGCACGCCGGAGCATTTCCGGGCCGCCCGCGCCGCCGTCGATCTGCCGGTGCTGCGCAAGGACTTCATCCTCGACCCGTGGCAGGTCTACGAGAGCCGCGCGATGGGCGCCGATTGCATCCTGCTGATCATGGCATGCCTGACCGACAACGAGGCGCGCGAACTGGAATCGTACGCCCGCAATCTTGACATGGATGTGCTGGTCGAGGTGCATGACAAGCGCGAACTCGACCGCGCTTTGGGCCTGGAAACGTCATTGATTGGTATCAATAATCGTGACCTGCGCACATTGAAAACCGACCTCGCGACGACCGAGGAACTGGCGCCGTTGGTGCCGCCCGACCGGTTTCTGATCGCCGAGAGCGGAATTCGGGATACCGCGGATCTGCGACGGCTCGCGGCGGTAGGACCGAATTGTTATCTGGTGGGCGAGAGTTTGATGCGGCAGGACGACGTGGCGGCCGCGGTGCGGGAGCTGCTCGGCGATTGCGGGTCGCGGTCGTGACCGGGAGCATTGAGGTTCAACCTGGCGGGTCTGGCCGGCGTTGTGCCGTGATGAAGTCGGCGAGTTTTGCCACTAAGACTCTAAGTTCATAGGTAAGAACTTAGTGTCTTAGTGTCTTAGTGTCTTAGTGGTAATGCTCGCGCTGTGTCAGACGCCACGCTGGGGATTATGTCGGCACGGCCAATATGCCATGCTTCAAATCCCAAACGCCGCCGCTTGGAGCGATCAGGCCTCTGTACCGCGACCGAAAAGCGGGCGCCGCGTCACAACGCGACACCCCGCTCACCCGCCCATCACGGCAGCTTGTTGTGCGACCCGTCGCAGCGCGGCGCGTTGCCGGTTTGCTTGCAGCCGCAAAACGACACGATCCCCGCCTGCTCGGCGTCGAACTTCATCGGCGTGAACGCGGTCCCTTTGTGCGAACCGTCGCAGAATGGCTGCTTTCCGCTCTTCCCGCAGGCGCACCACCAATAGGACTTCCCAGCCTCAACCTCGATTTTATAGGAGCCCTTCTGAGCCATGACGGGCAGTGATTCGGACATCGGCGTTTCTCCCTCGATCGCGGCCGCGCGGCGCTCCGGCGGCCTCGGCAACGTAACCGTCCCGCGGGATTCCGCAAAGTGGCCGCCACCCTGGCTTGCGCCCGCCCCCTCCGCTATGCTGGTTAACCACCCAAACCACGGAGAACCTTCATGACCGAGGAGATCACGACACTGGGCGGCGGCTGTTTCTGGTGCCTGGAAGCGGCGTTCAAGGAACTGCGCGGCGTCAACGCGGTGATGTCCGGCTACGCCGGCGGCAAGGTTCCGAACCCGACCTATCAAGCCGTGTGCGGCGGCAATACCGGCCACGCCGAGGTCGTACAGGTGAAATTCGATCCGGCGCAAATCAGTTACGCCGACCTGCTGCGCGTCTTCTTCACCATTCACGATCCGACCACCCTCAACCGGCAAGGCAACGATGCCGGAACGCAATATCGGTCCATCATCCTCACCCACTCCGACGCGCAAAAGTCCGACGCGCTCGCGGTGATGAAAGAACTGACCGACGCGAAAGTCTGGGACGACAAACTGGTGACCCAGGTCGAGCCGCTGACCGCGTTCTACGAAGCCGAGGAAGAGCACCACGATTATTTCGCGCGCAATCCGTGGTCCGGTTATTGCCAGGTCGTCGTCGCGCCGAAAGTCGTCAAGGTGCGCAAACAATTCGCCGACCGCCTGAAACGGGCCGCCGCCGAATAACGAGGAAACCCCCAGGATGGACCTGAACTTCACCGACGAGGAACTGGCGTTCCGCGAGGAAGCCCGCCGCTTCTTCCGCTCCGCCGTCCCGGAACAGATCCGCGCCAAGGTCGCCGAGGGCGAAGGCCTGACCCGCGACGACATGATCGCCAGCCAACGGATCCTCAACCAGCACGGGTGGGCCACGCCGAACTGGCCGGTGGAATGGGGCGGCAAGGGCGGCTCCAACCTGGACATGGCGATCATCCGCGAGCACCTCGCGGCCAAGGGCCTTGGCCTGCACAACGACCTGCAGACCGAGCACTCGATCGTCGGCAACAACCCCTTCATCATCATGTTCAAGGAGTTCGCCACCAACGCCCAGTACGATCGCTACTCCGACGCGATGATGAAGGGCGAGATCCGCTCCGGCTTCGGCCTGACCGAGCCGAACCACGGCTCGGACGCGACCTTCATGGAGACCCGCGCTGTGCGCGAGGAGAAGGACGGCGTCGNNCTTAGTGTCTTAGTGGTAATGCTTTCAGAGACGGTCCGAATACGGAACGTCGTTGTGGGCGATGTGGTTGGACGCGGGCCGACCAGTTTATAGGATGGATATGAACAGCCTGGTCCGGCCGTCTGAGAGGAAGCCAAATGTCATGACTGGCGCGTTCACTCATTTCGATGCGGCCGGCAACGCGACGATGGTCGATGTCTCGGCCAAGCCGGTGACGGCGCGAACCGCGACGGCGCGGGCGCGGGTGGTCATGCATCCGGACACTCTGGCCATGATCGAGGCGGGGACGGCGAAGAAGGGCGATGTACTGGGCGTGGCGCGGCTGGCGGGGATCATGGCGGCGAAACGAACCTCCGATCTCATTCCGTTGTGTCATCCGCTGCCGATCGCCGCGGTGGTGGTGGATCTGACACCCGACCGCGCAGCCAACGCCATCGAGATCGAGGCCACCGTTCGCACCACCGGCCAGACCGGGGTCGAAATGGAAGCGCTGACCGCCGCGAGCGTCGCCGCTCTGACGGTGTACGACATGTGCAAAGCCGTCGATCGCGGCATTCGGGTCGAGGCGCTGCGGGTCGTGCATAAGGCAGGCGGCAAGTCCGGGGAATTCACCCAGGGGTAGCCTCGCCGGTCGGTGACCGGCTTCGAAGGTTTGGCTATAGAATAGCTTCCCACCGCTTCGAGGCCTCGCTTATGCCCCAGTCCGCCATGATCTCCGTCGATGACGCCCGCACCCGCATCCTTTCTGGGCTGCATCCCATGCCGGCGGAAATCGTGGCCCTCGCCAACGCGTGGAATCGGGTGACCGCCGAACCGGTGATCGCCCGGCTGACGCAACCGCCCGCGGATGTGTCCGCGATGGATGGGTACGCGCTGCGGGCGGCGGATGGCCGGCTGCATGCCTCGCTTCGCCTGGTCGGTGAGGCGCCCGCCGGGCATCCGTTCGAGGGCACGGTTGGGCCGGGACAGACGGTGCGGTTGTTCACCGGATCCGTGGTGCCATCAGGGGCCGACGCGATCCTGTTGCAGGAGGACGCGGATCGCGGCGGCGATACGGTGGTGGTCAATGAGGCAGTGATCGCGGGCCGCCACATTCGCCGCGCCGGACAGGATTTTTCCCATGGCGACGCGGTTATTCCGGCGGGACGACAGTTGACGGCGCGCGACGTGGGGTTGGCGGCGGCGGCCAATCATCCGTGGCTCAGCGTGCATCGCAAGCCCAGGGTGGCGGTGCTGGCGACGGGGGACGAGATCGCGATGCCGGGGGATCCGATCCCGGCGGGGGGGATAGTCAGTTCCAACTCGCACGCTTTGGCCGCTCTCGTCCGCGCGATGGGGGGTGAGGCGACGGTACTGCCGGTGGCCAAGGATACGACCGAGGCGGTCGCCGCGGTGGCCGATCAGGTCGTCGGCTTCGATCTGCTGGTGACGACGGGCGGCGCGTCGGTCGGCGATTACGATCTGGTGATGTCGGGATTGCGGACGCGCGGGCTGGAGGTCGATTTCTGGCAGATCGCGATGCGGCCGGGGAAGCCGTTGCTGTTCGGCAAGATGGGCGCGGTGCCGGTACTGGGACTGCCAGGCAATCCGGTGTCGGCGATGGTCTGCGCGGCTTTGTTCCTGTTGCCTTCTCTGGCGTTGATGCAGGGGCTGCCTTCCGGGCCGCCGCCGGCGGTCTCGGCCATTCTGGGCGCGCCACTGCGGGCAAACGATCGCCGGGCGGATCATTTGCGCGCGACAGTAACGACCGGCGAACACGGCCGGGTGGTGGTGACGCCGTTCGCGGTGCAGGATTCGGCGATGCTACGGCGGCTCGCCTTGGCCGACGCGCTGATCCTGCGCGCGCCGCACGCACCCGCGCTGGAGGCGGGGGCGGAAGTGTCGGTGATCCGGCTGGATACGCTGGGGCTTTAGAACTGCACGCCCCGGGTCAGCGCGCCATCGACCACGAGGTTGGTGCCGGTGATGAAACTCGCGGCGGGACTGGCGAGGAAGACGACGGCACGGGCCATTTCCTCCGGCTTTCCCATGCGGCCGGTCGGGTTCAGCGCCATCGCCTGTTGGAACAGATCCGGGTTGCCGTGCTCGATCTTTTCCCAGACGCCGCCGGGGAAATACGTGTTGCCGGGGGACAGCGCGTTGACCCGGATGTTCCGGCTGGCTAACTGAAAAGACAATCCTTTGGCGTAATGGATCAGCGCGGCCTTGAACACGCCGTATGGGCCCGCCGCGAAATCGACTTCTCGGCCGGAGACTGACGAAATAACAACGATCGACGCGGCTTTCGATTGCTCCAGAAATGGCATCGCCGCGTTCACGGCGCGCACGGTTCCCATCATGTCGGTGGAGAATTCGGCCTGCCACGATGCCTCATCCTGGCCGATCGACAACGCGGATACGTTCGATACGACGATGTCGATGCCGCCGAATTCGCGGCCCACGTCGCGGACCCAATCGGTCAGCGCCGGTCCGTCGGACACATCCAACGCGCGACCGGTGGCGCGCACGCCGCGGGATGCCAGGGCGGTCACGGCCTCCGTGACGCCGGCGGGGTCGCGTGCGCAAATCGCGACATCCGCGCCCTCCGCCGCGAAATGTTCCGCGACCGAGCGGCCGATGCCTTTGGTGCCGCCGGTGACGAGAGCCTTCAATCCTTTGAGGCCGAGATCCATGACGGTGTCTCCCGATTATGCCAGATAGGTCTTCAGGATTCCGGCGCCCACGGTGTATTTCGGATCGACGAAATTGCCCAGTCGAACGCGGCCGCATTGGGAGAGCATCATATAGGCGTCCCAGCGGTCGAAGCCGTATTCGGCCTCCATCCACAGGACCAGTTCGCGGTAGGCGATGCGCGTGGCGTCCTCCAGCGGACGCGCGCTGCCGATCGTCATGATGAAATCCTCGCGCTCCAGTCTGGGCCAATCCAACGTCCAGCCCTTGATGATATCGACGCGGATCGTGGTGGTGGAAGGATATTCCACCGCGGTGCCGCATACTTCGCCGTCGCCCTGACAGGCATGCGCGTCGCCGATGAACAGCCGCGCGCCTTCGGTCCGGACCGGAAGATAAGTGATGCTGCCCGGCCCCATATCGGGCAAATCCATGTTGCCGCCGTGGGAATCCGGCGTCAGCGAATTGATCGAGTCGATCTCGGGCGATGTACTGAGCGTGCCAATGTGTGGACTATAGGGCAACGTGACGCGGGTGCTCCATCGCACATGCTTTTCGTCGACGTGGATTTTCCGGGTGAGCTCGGGCAGCGGCGGATTGAGCGTGGCGGTGAGCGTCGTGCCGGTCAGCGCGCCGAAGTACGGGATCATGCAGCAGGTGCCGACGGGGTTTTCGCCGCGCGGCGCCATGCTTTCGATATGCACCGCGAGCGCGTCTCCCGGTTCGGCTCCCTCGATCATGATCGGGCCGTTCTGCGGATTGACGAAGGGCATGCGCAGCCGTTCGGTGGGTTTGTCGCGCTCGGTGCGGATCGCACCCTCAAAAGCGTCGCGGGTCTCGATACGGATGCGATCGCCTGCCGAAACGGTCAGCACCGGGTCCGAGTAAGGACCGATCGTGTAATGAAACTTGCCCTGAACGGCTTCGGTCAGGTCATGCAGGATGGGTTTTTGGGACCACCCGGTGCCGCGCCGCGCGACGATCGATTGATCGAGCCATTTGTCCTTCGCCGCACGCGCCATTGGCCTTCGCTCCGTTGGGTTGGTCGCGGGACGCTTCCTCGGTTTTTATTCCGGGAAGTGTGGCCAATCGGGAGCGCGCGGGCAAGCCGCCGGTCAGGTCGCGCGGAAGCGATGCACCTGGTCCGCGCCAGTCTCGCCCGCCAGTTCGCCGCGTCCCGCCATGTAATTGATGTGCGCGAGCACTTCGCCGAACGCGAAACCGGTCTGGTGCGCGTCCAGCACGCGTTCGAACAGCACCGGCACAACTTCCGCCGCGGTGAGCGGGCGCGTCCGGCAGGCGTCGGCGATGCGGGCGCACCGCGAAGCGTGGTGATCGGTCAGTTCGTCGATGCGCGCGTGCAGGCCATGAAACGGCAATCCGTGACCGGGCAATACCAGCACGTCGTGCGGGACGGTCGCGCGCAGGGATTTCAGGTTGGCGAGGTACGAGCCAAGCGGGTCTTCCTCGGGCTCCACCGGATGCACGCTGACATTGGGAGATATTCGGGCGATGACCTGGTCGGCGGCGAAGAACAGCCGGCCGGAGGATTGCAGCAGCATCGCCTGCTCCAGCGCGTGGCCGCCTCCGGTCAGGACAGTGAAGTCACGGCCGCCGACGCGGCGCGTGTCGCCGTGCTTGATCCGCTCATAGGACGAGGGCACGCCGGAGGTCAGGCGCAGATAATTCAGGCCGCGGCCGAGGATGACGTTCGTCAGTTCCTCCGACAGACCGTTGGCGTGATAGAACGTGCGATGCGCGGCGTCGTACATGTCGCCTCGGCCGTGCGCGGCCATCAGGTGATACAAGTACTCGGTGCGCGGCATTTCCAGCTTCAGATCGAAGGATTGGCCGAGCCAACCCGCCAGGCCGACATGATCCGGATGGAAATGCGTCACCAACATGCGAGACAGCCGCTCGGCTTTCAGAGGGCCGGTCAGGATGCTGTCCCAGCCAGCGCGGCATTCATCGGTGCCGAGGCCGGTGTCGAGGGCGAGCCAACCGGAATCGTCCTCGATCAGATAAATGTTCACGTGATTGAGCTGGAACGGTAGTTTCAAACGAAACCACAGCACGCCTGGGGCGATTTCGGTAAGTTCCCCCGGCGCGGGCGGGGCCGCGTGCGGGAACGTCATTGCCTGCATGTCCATGATGGGTCCTGGCCGCCGGTCAGGCGGCCAGTTGCTCCACGGTGGCGGTGTCGCCGGCGACGGTGGTGCGGCGCATGTCGCGCACCTTGGTGTCGTCGAAGCGTGTCACGCGATGCATCGTCGATCGGTTGTCCCACATGATCATATCGAATTGTTTCCAAACATGTTGGTAGAGGAATCGTGGTTGCGTCGCGTGCTCGGTCAGGTCGCGGATGAAGGCGCGCGCCTCGGGGACCGGCCAGCCGAGGATGGCGCCGATATGCGATGACAGATACAGCGATTTGCGTCCGGTGACCGGATGGGTGCGCACCAGACGTTGGCGCACGGGTTTGAACATCGCGCGTTCCGCGTCGGTCAGGTCGGTAAAGCCCAGGGTGCCGCGGGAGTAGATCAGCGAGTGCTCGCAGATCAGATCTTCGATGTCCGCTTTGGTGGGGGCGTCGAGCGCGTCATACGCGGCGCGCATGTCGGCGAATTCGGTGCGGCCACCTTTGTCGACGGTGATGCGTCCCGACAGGATGGAATACTTCGCCGGGATGGCGCGGAACGAACTGTCCGAGTGCCAGAGTTGATTGCCCAGATTGAACATGCGGCGGCGGTCGTCCCGGGCGAGCGGCTTGTGGTCGGCGTCGAGGTTAGACACGTCGGCCATGAAGGCGCCCAGTCGCTGGTCTTTGGCGTGGGTGACGTTGCCGCCGGGGGTTTGCTCCAGGGCGCCGAAATTCAGGCTGAATTCTTTTTGTTGGTCATCCGTTACGGTCTGGCCGTGGTAAACCAGCACCGCGAACCGGTCCATTCCGGCTTCGAGCGTAGCGACTTCGTCCGGGCCCAGTGCGCGCGTGAGATCGGCACCGGACACTTCGCCGGCGAAATCCGTGGTGAGGGGACGAATGCTGATCGGCATCGCTTTGGGCCTGGTGGTTACTGACGAGTAGGATTTACTGTCTACGAGTGCGACGCACAATGTCCGGGACCTGGCGGCACCGATGCCGTGATTGCATGGCTGGTTCAGTCCGGTTTCCTGAACTGGCCAGTGGCACGTTTGACCGGGGGAGTTTTCAACTCGGAATCACACGGATCAAAGGTCACGGATGACACGGAGCATCGTTATGCTGTCGTACCCGGCGATGCCGCTCCTTGATTCGTGAAAGCCGTGCCTTTATTCCGCATCAAACGCAATGGATTTTTACTTCGGTGACACCTCCGCGGCTGCCGGCACCTGCAACTCGCCCAGGTACGCTTCCCGGATCATCGGGTTCCGTCGCAGTTCTTCCGCGGTGCCGGACAGCACGACCTGGCCGGTTTGCAGCACATAAGCCCGATGCGCGATCGACAACGCCATGTTGGCATTCTGCTCCACCATGAAGATCGTGGTGCCCTGGCGATTGATCTCCTGGATGATGTCGAAGGTCTGCTCGACATAAATCGGCGCGAGGCCCATCGACGGCTCATCCATGCACAGCAACCGAGGCCGCGCCATCAGCGCGCGTCCCATCGCCACCATCTGCTGCTCACCGCCCGACAGCGTGCCGGCGATCTGGTCGCGGCGTTCTTTCACGCGCGGAAACAGCGAATAAACCCGGTCGAGGTCTTGATCGAATTCGGCGCCTCGTTTGCGAAGATACGCGCCCATCTCGAGGTTTTCGAACACGGTCATGCGCGGGAACAGACGTCGCGCTTCCAGCACCGGAGCGATGCCGCGGCGCACGCGCTCCGCGGTCGGCAGGCGCTCGATCGGCACGCCGTCGTAGATCACCTGGCCGCGGGCCGGAATCACCACGCCCATGATGGTCTTCATCGTGGTCGATTTGCCGCAGGCGTTGCCACCCAACAGCGCGACGATTTCGCCCGGTTCGATGGCGTAATTAACGTCTTTCAGTACGTGCAGGTCGCCGTAATACGTGTCCACGTGTTTGAATTCGAGCAGCACGCTCTATCCCCCCGCCACCGGAACCGCCATTCCGGCCGCCGCGGCCTGGGCGTTCCGACCCAGATAGGCTCTCAGGACTTCTTCATCCTGCCGCACTTCGGCGGGCGTGCCATGAGCGATCACTTCCCCATGATCCAAAACATAAACGGTGTCGGCGAGCGTGGTGACGACGTCCAACTTATGCTCGATCAGCAGGACAGTCAGGCCCAGGTCGTTGAGGCTTTTAATTTGCTCGGCGAGTTCGAGGGTTTCGGCGGGGTTCATGCCGGCGGTCGGCTCATCCAGCAACAGCAACCTGGGGCGTGACGCCAAAGCCCGGGCGATCTCGATCCGGCGGCGATTGGCGTAGGACAGACCGGCGACCATTTGTCCGACCCGCGGCGTCAGGCGGTTGCCGAAAATGGAGAAGACCTCAAGAGCCCAGACGCGGGCGGCGGCTTCCTCGGCACGGGTACGAGGTGGGCGCAAAATTGCCTGCAACACGCCCGTGGTCAGCCGCGAATGCTGCGCGACCAGAGCGTTCTCCATCACCGTCAGATTCGGGAACAGCCTTAAATTCTGAAAGGTGCGGGCGATGCCTTTGGTCAGGATTTCATGCGGCGGCAGGCGCATGATTTCCTCGCCATGAAAGCGGACGGAGCCTTCGCCGACATCCAACAATCCGGTGATGACATTGAACAAGGTGGATTTGCCGGAGCCATTCGGTCCGATCACCGCCACCACGCCGCCGTTCGGCACCACCACGTCGACGTTGTTCAACGCGATCAGACCGCCAAACTTCACTGTCACGCCCTTGATCTCCAGCGCCAACGCGCCGGTGCGCACGTCGCCGCCGAGGCCCTGTAACTTAAGATGGTTGAAACCGCCGCGACGGATTTCCGCGTGCTGTTGCTCGAATGTCAGCGCCGCCTGCGGACGGGTCGCCGGGATCAGGCCCTGGCGGCGGAACAGCATCATGAAGACAAGGATGAAGCCGAAAATCAATTCGATTGACGGCACCAGATCGATATGCGCCAACCAGTCGCTGTGCACCGCGCGCCCCAGTACGTTGAGCCAGCCGGTGAGGTCTTCCAGCCACCAGGATTGCAGCAATTGCAAAATGAAGGCACCGAGCACCACGCCCCATACGCTGCCGATCCCGCCGAACACGATCATCACAAGGATCATCACCGAGACCGGAAAGCCGAACATTTCCGGTGTCGCGGTCTGCAGTTTGGCGACGTAGAAAACGCCGGTCATGCCGCCGAACGCGGCGCCAATGGCGAAGGCGAGCAATTTGAATTTGGTGCGATCGACGCCCATCGCCGCGGCGGCGATCTCATCTTCACGGATCGCCATCCAGGCACGGCCGATGCGGGAATCGCGCAATCGGATGGAGACGAAGATCAACAACGCCACGAGGGCGATGGCGACGTAATAATATGGTGTCGAATTGACCCCGAAGCTCCAGCCGAATAGTCTTGGCGCGGCGACGCCGTTCAGTCCCGCCGCTCCGTTGGTCAGGCTGGACCAGTTGCGCACCACGATCGGCACGATCTCGCCAAAGCCGAGCGTGACGATGGCGAGATAATCGCCGCGCAGGCGCAAGGTGGGCGCGCCGAACATGACCCCCCAGAACGCGGCGAACGCACCGCATAGCGGCAACGCCAACCAGAACGACAAGGTGAAACGCACGACGCTGCCGTCGCCGGTTTCGGCCGCCATCTTGTGCACCAGGCCAAGGATCCGAAACGGCTCCCAGAACGCGGACCAATCCGGTTGCAATTGAAACGAGCTCAAAATGCCGTAGGTGTAGGCGCCGATGGCGAAGAACGCGGCGTAACCAAGATCCAGCAAGCCCGCGAACCCGACGACAATGTTCAGTCCGAGCGCCAATACCGCGTACGACGCGGCGTTCGCCATGCTGTCGATGTCGGCGTCTTTGTTGTGCAGCACGGGGAACAACAGCGCCGCGGCGATCAGGACGGTCAAACCGAGCCGGTGGCGCCACGGTTCGGGAATGCGCTCGACCGTTGTGGTGACGAAATTGCTCACGATTTGTTCGGCGCGATGCGCCCGAACAGGCCGGCCGGCTTAAATACCAGCACCAGCACGAGGATCGAGAAAATGATGACATCGGTCCAGGCGGTGGCGATGAACTGGCCGCCGAACGCCTCGATCAGGCCGATGAGGACGCCGCCTACCATGGCGCCCGGCACGTTGCCGATGCCGCCGAGCACCGCCGCGGTAAAGGCGCGCAGACCGGCGGTGAAGCCGATGAGGAAACTGGTGAAGTTGTAGTAAAGGCCAAATATCAGTCCACCGGCGCCGGCCAGCGCGGAGCCGAGAAAAAAGGCCATCATCACGACTCGATCCACTTCGACGCCCATCATGCGCGCCGCCTCGGGATCCTGTGCGGTGGCGCGCATCGCCTTGCCCATGCGGCTTTTCTGCACGAACAGCCACAGCCCGCCCATCAGCACCAAGGCGACGATCCAGATCAGCACGACGCGAATGTCCAGCACCGCGCCGCCAAGGTGGAAACGCACCGACGGCATCGGGTTGGGGTAGTTCTTACCCTCAGCGCCGCACAGCAGCAGGATGATATTGAACAGAATATACGACACGCCGATGGTGGTAATCATCGCCGCCGGACCCTTGACGTTGCGTAACGGCCGCAGCGACAGGCGCTCGATCAGGACACCGATCACCCCGGAGGACAGCATGGTCACCGCGAATGTCGCCAGCAGCACGCCCGCCAGTGGCAATCCGGTCATGATGATGTCCTGACCGCTCAGGCCAAACAACTGCAACACGCCCATGCCGATGAACGAGCCCACCATGAACACGTTGAAGTGAGAGAAATTGATCAGCTCCAGAATGCCGTAAACCAGGGTGAACCCGAGCGCGAGCAACGCATACATCGCGCCCAGGCTTAGTCCGTTGATCGTCTGTTGCAACAGCAGATCGAATAGCGTCATCGCCTGGGTGTGGGCGTCAGGACTGCGGCGCCACCGCGATGTAGTGGTATTGCGCCGACACGTCATCCAGCTTGGCGTTGGTGTCTTTCTTGATCTGGAACACGCTGACGGTACGATCGGCGAGATCACCGTTATCGTCGAACGAAACGATCCCCTGGATGGTCGGCACCTTGCCGCTTTGAATGGCGTCGCGCACCAGATGGCGATCGACAGGCTTGCCGCTCGCCACCACCCGCTTTACCGCGTCGATGATCACCAACGTGCCGTCATAGGCGGTGATCGAGTAATCCTCGGGCGCCACGCCGAACCGGGCGGTGAATTCCTTGACGAAATCGGAGGCCTTGGTGTCACCGGTCACATGCGGAGAGGCGAGGGTGCCATACCAGCCCTCGGCGGCGGGAAATCCGGTGCCACTGAGAAACGAAGCGCCGACGACGCCATCGCCACCCGCCTTGATCATGTCCGGAATGATGTCATAGGCCTGCTTCGCCAGCTTGATGCCGGCCTGGCCAACGCCGCCGTAATACATCGCCTGGGGATTGAGCGCCTTGATTTTCGTCAGCGCCGCGGAATAGTCGGCCGCCTTCGGATCCAGCCGGTCGCGCCCGAGGACTTTGACGCCTTTCTTCTCAATCTGCGCCTGATATGCATCCGCCAGGCCCACGCCGTACGCACCGCTGTCGTCCAGAATGTAAACCGAGGTGATCTTCAGAATCTCCGCCATGTAGTTGGCCATGTTGGGGCCCTGGAACGCATCGGTGGTGACGGTCCGGAAATAGATCGGCTTGCCGGCCGGCCGGTACTGTTCCGCGAACTTCGGGCTCGTGATATCAGGATTGGTCGAACTGGGCGTGATCGTCGCGAGATCGCCCTGACTGAGAATCGGCGCCATCGCCTTGCCGGCGCCACTCATCTGCGGACCGATCGCGGCCACCACATCCTGGTCGGACACCATCTTGCGCGCGTTCGTCGCGGCCTGCGCCGGGTCATACTGGCCGGACGTCGCGGTGCCATCGTCCAGCGTCATCAACTCGAAGGTATAGCCGGGGACAGTCTTATTCTTGTTGGCGGCATCAATGGCCAGGATAATGCCGTCCTTCACGCGGGTCGCGCTTTCGGCGTCGGCTCCGGTCAGCGACAGATCGGCGCCAATCTTGATGACCTTGTCCTCCGCATGGGCTGCTCCAATCCGGGAAGCAACGGCGGTGACGGTGGTTCCGGCGAACAAACGGGCGGCGGCGCGACGTGTGATCATTTTTGTCTCCCTGCTCTTCGAGCTTGCCTGGCAGCGATCCGCGACCGCGCGGACCAATACAAGGCGAACACTGAACGGGCCGGGCCGCCGGAGCAAGCGGGTCCACGAACCGTCCGTGCCGGACGATGATGCAGGAGGCGTGCCAGGGTGTGGGGCGACGCCTCGGCGCTTACTCACCCCTACTCGGCGGCCAACGACTCCCGCGACACGGTGGGCGCGATGCCGGCGACGGTCGTGCGACGCATGTCACGCACCTGGGTGGAGTCGAAACGCCGGGCGCGGTGCATCGTGCAGCGGTTATCCCACATCACGAGGTCGAATGGCCGCCACTGATGACGATAGACGAATTGGGGTTGCGTCGCGTGCTCGGTCAGGTCGCGGATGAAGGCACGTGCCTCGGGCACCGGCCAGCCGTTGATCTTGCCGATATGCGACGCCAGATAGATTGACTTTCGCAAGCTGACCGGGTGCGTGCGCGTCAACACCTGCCGCGCCGGGCGCATCGTGGCTCGTTCGGTGTCGGTCAGGTCGCCAAAGCCCAGGGTTTCGCGGGAGTAAATCAGCGAATGTTCGCAGACCAGATCGGCGATTTCGGCTTTCGTTTCAGCGTCGAGCGCATCGTGCGCCGCGCGCATGTCGGCGAACTCAGTTTCTCCCCCGCGCTCCACCACGACGCGGCCCGACAGTAACGAATAAGTCGCCGGGATCGGCTTGAACGAACTGTCCGAGTGCCACAACATATTGCCGAGGCTGTACAGCCGCCGCCGATTGTCGCGCGCCAGCACGGTGTTGTCGGTGTCGAGGTTGGAGACATCGGCGAAGGCAGGGTGCAAACGTTGTTCGCCCGGCTTGCTGATGCCGGTGCCGCGGGTTTCCTCCAGGTCGCCGAAGCTACGGCTGAACGCCAGTTGTTGCTCGTCGGTGATGCGTTGATCGCGAAATACCAGGACGGCGTATTCCGCGATCGCCGCCTCGACGAACGCGATGTCGTTCGAACACGTGGGTCGGGTCAAATCGATGCCGCCGACCTCGGCCACGAACACATCGTGCAACTTGCGAAGTTCCGGCATTACTCCGCGGCCATTGCCTGTTTCACTGCCAGTCCGACGCCTTTGAGCGAGGTGCGACGCAGGTCGCGCACTTCTTTCAGGTCGTCGAACCGGGTGGCGCGGTGCATGACGGTGCGGTTGTCCCACATCACCATGTCGCCGACACGCCATTTGTGACTGTAGACAAATTGGGGCTGAGTCGCGTGCTCGGTCAGGTCGCGGATGAAGGCGCGCGCCTCCGGGATCGGCCAGCCGACGATGCCGCCGATATGCGATGAAAGATACAGCGACTTCCGCCCGGTCTTCGGGTGCGTGATGACCAGCCGGTGCGGCACGGGCTTCAGGTGTTCCTCATGCCCGGGATTGTAGTCGCCGAAACCGATTTGTTCCCTGGAAAAAACGATCGAGTGTTCGCAGATCAGATTTTCGGCCTCGTTCTTCGCCGCCTCACTCAGCGCGTCGTACGCGGCGCGCATGTCGGCGAACTGGGTATCGGCGCCTTTGCCCGGGACGATGCGGGCGTGCAACAAGGTGTAACCGGCGCCTACCGCGCGGAACGAGGCGTCGGAATGCCACAGGCGATTGGCCAGCGCGTACATCCGGCGTTTGTCATCGCGCGCGCGTAACCGCGTTGTGTCGGCGCCGTTGAAGTTGGAGATGTCGCCCAGTACGAGCTGTTGGAAACGGCGCTCTTCGGGTTTGGCCATTTGGCCGGCGAGGGTGATCTCCAGCTCACCGAAATTTTCGGTGAAGGCGACCTGTTGCTCGTCTGTCAGCGGCTGATCGGGGAAGGTCAACACCGCATGCTCATCCATGCCGCGCTCGATCGCCGCGACATCGTCGCCAGTGAGAGGCTTGCAGATATCGATACCGGTGACTTCGCCGACGAAGTCGTTCTGGACCGCTCTTATGTGCATTCTCGAGGTCTCCCGTGGTTCAGGCCGCTTCCTGGATTTGCGCGACGGTGACGCCGTCGCCGCGAATGGTGGTGCGCCGCATGTCGCGAACGTCCGTCAGATCGTTATAGCGCCGCGCGCGATGCATGGTCGTGCGGTTGTCCCAGATCACCAGATCCCATTGCCGCCAGACATGAGCATGGACGAACCGCCGTTGCGTCGCATGTTCGATCAGGTCGCGGATCAGCATGCGCGCCTCGGGCACGGGCCAGCCGACGATCGCTCCGATATGAGCGGACAGATACAGCGACCGGCGTCCTGTGCGTGGATCGTAACGAACCAGCCGATGCCGCACCGGCTTTAATTTCAGTTGATTTTCCACGCCGTAATCGGCCTTCATGAAACCGATCTGCTCCCGCGAATACGCGTTCGAGTGTTCGGTCACGAGGTCTTCGATCTCGGTCTTGGTTTTATCGTCCAGTGCGTCGTAAGCGGCGCGCATGTCGGCGAATTCCGTGTTACCGCCGGTGCCGGGAACGGTGCGCGCGGACAGTAACGAATATTTCGCCGGGACGGCCCGAAACGACGCGTCGGAGTGCCACAGCCGGTTGCCCAACGCGGTGAGGCGCATCCGATCGGACGCGGCGCGCAACCGCCCTTCCGCGTCCAGATTGGAGATGTCCGCCATTTCCATCTGTGGCAGTCGCCGATCCTGGGCTTTACTCATTTCCGCCCCGGACGAGACTTCCAACTCGCCGAAGTTCCGGCTGAACGCGAGTTGCGAAGCGTCATCGAAGTGCTGATCGTGGAACACCAGCACGCCGAACTGGTCCATGGCCTCGTCGATCGCCGCCACCTGATCTGGCGATAACGGCCGGGTCAGATCGATGCCCGAGACCTCTCCGGCGAAACGTGACTCGGTCAAAGGGCGGATGGACAACACCATCATCCGGACTCTCCTGGCCTTTTCTACCAGGTAGTATAGGCTCACACCGGCAGGTTTAGCCAGCGGGACCGCACCGCCGGGCAGGGCTGCGCCAGGCACGGATCACCAACAGCATGGTCAGCGCGAAAGCGATGCCCGTGCGAGAACCCGGCTCCGGAATCGCCACCCCCGAGAGTGTCAGGTGCCCGTACGGTTGCAGCACCTCCCACGCGTCGCCGTTGTAAAGGCCGAAGGGATCGCCGCCCTGCAGCACGAAGTTGTTCGTCTCGACATTGTTGGGGTCGGTCAGGATCACATCGGTGCGGATATCCAGGTCCTGCGCGGCGATCTTGATCGATCCACTGTCGCCGCCCGCCGCGACGCCGCCCTCCATATAAGCGATGATCCCCGGCCGGAACGTGCCGGCGACCGACGGCGCGAACGTTCCGGTGAAACTGTTGAAACCGCCCGCGGTGCTGGAATCGACCGGCATGCCGATCGAAACCGATCCGCCCGAGGGAATGAACGCGTCGCTGATCGTGAAGGTCAGATCGCCGTCATACGCGGAAATCGCGACGATCCGGATGATCCCGCTATAATCGCCAGGCCCGAGGTTCGAGATTTGCAGGAATCCGGTCGGACCGTCGTGCACAACGCTGTCGATCTGATCGGGAAACGGATTGTTCGCGGCGAACGCGCTGGTGAACGCGAACGCGAACGCCAGATCCGCGCGCGCGGGCGACAGCGGCCAACAGCTACTCAGCATCAGGGAAAGAACGAGCGCGCGCATTTTGCCGTGGCTAGCACGCCGCCCGCATGTCCAAAGTCAAAAGATCGTCAATTCATGAGCGATCGGGCTGTCCCGCTTTATGCGCGAGCAGCGCCATCAGGCGGCGGTCGCGCCATTCCTGCCGCACCGGCGCCATGTTGAGCGGCAATTCCTCGCGCCGCGCCGCGTGCAGACGGTTCACCAGCGTATCGTCCCACGCCAGCGGCACCGCCTGCTCCTGAAGCTTCGCGTACAGCGGGCCGTAGCGATCGCAATAATCTTTCAGGCCGCCCGGCGCGTTGAGGTCGATCGTCTCCAGCGGCCCCATGAAACTCCAGCGCAGACCGAGGCCATGTTTCACCAGCGCATCGAGATCGGCGGGTGAGATCACGTCATCGGCGAGCAGACGAAACGCCTCGGCCAGCAGCGCGCCTTGCAAACGATTCAGGGCGAACCCGTCCATTTCCTTTTTCACCGTCGCGGGCACCTGGCCGGCGCGATGCATCAGGTCGCGTGTCTTCTCCACCACGGCCGCGTCGGTCCACGGCGCCGGGCAAAGCTCCACCAGCGGAATGAGGTATGGTGGGTTGACGGGATGCGCGACCAGGCAACGGCCGCGGTTTTTCAGGGTTTCGGTGAAGGCGCTGGCGGGAATGCCGCTGGTCGAACTGGCGAGCACCGCGTTCGGTTTCGCCGCCCGGTCCAGTTCGGCGAACAATGCCTGTTTCGCGGGCACTTGTTCCGGGCCGTTTTCCTGCACGTGGTCGACGTCCTTCACCGCTTCCCACATCGACGTCATCGGCGTGATGCGCGCCAGGACGGCCGCGGGTTCATCGGGTAGCAGTCCGGCCTGGCGCAATTCCGGCAGGCGCTCGGCGATGAAGGTCATCGCGGCGCTCGTTTGACGCGGGAAGGGATCCCAGAGATTCACCGCGAAGCCCGCTCGGGCGAAAACGATGGACCAGGAGCGGCCGATCAGTCCGGCTCCGATCACGGCGACTTTGGTCATGGTGAGGGTCTCCCTGCTGTCGATGGCGAGGATAGCAGCGGGGCAGGGCCCCTTGCCAGGCCGCACCGGTCGCGCCACGGTGCGGCCGAAATCACGCGACGGCGCGGGTAACAAAAGGAGGGACGCATGAGCGGCAACAAATCCAAAGTCGCGGTTCTGGATGACTGGCAAGGGATCGCGCGCCAGAGCGCCGATTGGTTCGAACTGGAATCGCGCGCCGATGTCACGATCTTCACCGACGCGTTCAAGGATGAAGACGACGCGGCGGCGCAACTCGCCGACTTCGATATCGTGCTGTCGATGCGCGAAAGGACGCCGCTGCCGGGATCACTGATCAATCGGTTGCCGAAGCTGCGTATGCTGGGAATGACGGGAGCGCGGAACGCGTCACTCGATACGGCCGCCTGCACAGCGCGCGGCATCGTCGTCAGCAACACGCAGGGCGGCGGGTACGCGGATTCGGCGACGGCGGAACTGGCGCTCGGGTTGCTGATCGCGGCGGCACGCGGGATTCCGAAGGGCGACGAAAATATGCGGCACGGGCTGTTCCAGATCGGCGTGCCGGTCGGGATCGGTCTCGCCGGCAAGACCATGGGCATCATCGGTCTGGGACGGTTGGGCGGTTACATGGCGAAATATTGCCTGGCGCTACGCATGAATGTGATCGCCTGGAGCCAGAACCTGACGGCGGAACGCTGTGCCGAGGTCGGTGTCACGCTGGTGACGAAAGACGAACTGATGCGCCAGTCCGATACGATCTCAATCCACATGGTGTTGTCGCCGCGCAGCCGAGGCCTGGTCGGGGAAGAAGACATCGCGAAGATGAAACAAGGCGCGATCCTGATCAACACTTCACGTGGCCCGCTGATCGATGAAGAGGCGATGCTGGCGGCGTTGCAGGACGGGCGTATCACGGTGGCTTTGGACGTTTACGACAAGGAACCGCTGCCGGAGGATCATGTGTTGAGGCGCGTGGGTAACACCGTGCTGATGCCGCATATGGGGTATGGCGTGAAGGAAACCTGGGACGGGTTTTATCCGCAAATGATCGAGAACGCTTTGGCGTTCATGGACGGGACGCCTGTGCGGGTGACCAATCCGGAGGTGCTGAAGAAGTAAGCGCAACGGGGAAGAGCACGCTCACCTATTGTCATGGCCGGGCTTTGACCCATAGGCATCAGGTTAAGAGCCGCGATAGGCGCGATCGCTCTTTTCGTCATCCTCGGGCTTGACCCGAGGATCGCTGCACGCAGGCACAGCGTTGACTTTACGCGACGACCGAGCATCGACCGATGCTCGGGCCGAGCCCGGGATGACGGCGAGAGGCAGTTTTGATGGCGATGCAAGGACCCAGGTTCGCGCTTCGCTCCTCCGCTCGTCTGGAATGAGCGGGACGGGCGCATTCCTTCCCCCGTCATCGCGTCGCGAGAAACCTACCCGGCTTCCAGCGGCACGATACCCGGCCGGGCCTGGGCTTTGTAGTCTTTCAGCACCGCCTCGGTCGCCGGATCGACCTCGGTCATCACGACATCGTAGCCCCAGAGGTCGGCGATGTGCTGCAACACCATCCGCGCGTCTTTTTCTTCAAGCAGGATGCGGTTCATCGCCCGGTGCTGCACGATCAGCTTGCGGTCGCCGGCGAGGTTCACGTCCACCACCTGAATGTCCGGCGTGAAAAACGCCGGGTCGTAATGCCGTGCCAACGCCCGCTTGATCGCGCGATAGCCACGCTCGTCGTGGATCGCCTCGACCTTCAGATGCGGATCCTCGGCGTCATCGGTCACGTGGAACAGGCCGAAATGCCGCGTCAGCCGCGGGCTGAGGTATTGCAGGATGAAGCTCTCATCGCGGTAATTGGCCCACACGTCCTTCAGCACGTTCATGTGGTCGCGGCAGCCCGCGATGGCGGAAAACCACTCGCGGTCTTCCTCGGTGGGTTCGTTACAAATGCGCTCGATGTCCTTCATCATCGCGAAGCCGAGCGCATAGGGGTTGAAGCCCGAGTACCGCGGATCGTCGAACTCCGGCTGGAATACGACGTTGGTGTGGGAGCGCAGGAATTCCATCAGCGAGCCGTCGCTGATCTGACCCTTCTCGTGCAGCCGGTTCATGATCTGGTAGTGCACGTAAGTGGCGCAGCCCTCGTTCATCACCTTGGTCTGGGTCTGCGGATAAAAATACTGCGAGATGATGCGCACGATCCGCAGCAATTCGCGTTGCCAGGCCTGCAACCGGGGCGCGGTTTTCTCAAGGAAGTACAGGATGTTTTCCTGCGGCAGTTCCAGCAGGGCCCGCCTGCGTTCCAACGCGGTCGGATCCTGCCGGCTGGAGTCGTTGCCCGGCACGGTGCGCCACAAATCGTTGAACACGCGTTCATCGTGCTCGCGCCGTTCCCGTTCGCGCCTTTCCTCGGTACGCAGATCGGTGGTGCGACGGCGAGGATATTTGTGCACGCCGTGACTCATCAAAGCGTGCGCCGCGTCCAACAGGCGTTCGACCTCCGCCGCGCCGTGCTGTTCTTCGCATTTCATCACGAAATCGCGAGCGAATTCCAGGTAGTCCAGGATGCCGTCGGCGTCGGTCCACTGCTTGAAAACGTAATTATTCTTGAAGAAATGGTTATGCCCGAACGCCGCGTGCGCGATCACCAGCGCCTGCATCGTCGCGGTGTTTTCCTCCATGATATAGCTGATGCAAGGGTTTGAGTTAATAACGATCTCGTAAGCAAGTCCTTGCATCCCGGCGCGATACATCGCCTCATTTCGCGCGAATTGCTTGCCGAATGACCAGTGTTTATAAAACAGCGGCATACCGATGGATGAATAAGCATCAAGCATTTGCTCGGTGCTGATCACCTCGATCTGGTTCATGTAGACGTTCAGGCCGAGCTCGTTCAGCGCGACCTCCTCGACCGCGTCGTTGATGCGCTGGATGGTGTTGAAATCCCAGTCCGCGCCGTCGAACAGCAGCTTGTTGGATTTGATGAGGACGCTCATGCCTCGGCCTCCGCGCCGGTCTTTTTCGCGAACAACTCGCGGAACACCGGATAGATGTCCCTCCGGTGGCCGACCTTGCGCATCGCCATCGGCGCGCCGCTTTTGATCAGGCCGGTGTAGGTTTGCCACAAATCGCTATCGCGGCGGATGAAGCCGGGCGGAAAATGCTCCGCGTCGCGGCCGACTTCGAGGTAGGCGTAGTACTGGCATTGCGGCAGAATGTCGTTGGTCAACAGGCTCGCCGTCCGGTCGTTGTCGCTGGCGGTATTGTCACCGTCCGAGGCCTGCGCGGCATAAATGTTCCACGCATCCGGATCGTATCGCTCGGCGATCACCTTGCTCATCTCCTCCAGCGCGGTGGAAACGACAGTGCCGCCAGTTTCCGGGCTGTTGAAGAACGTCTCCTCATCGACCTCCGACGCTTCATGCGTGTGACGGATGAACACCACATCGACATTTTTGTAACGGCGCTTCAGGAAGATATAGAGAAGAATGTAGAACCGCTTGGCGAGGTCCTTCATGTGCTCGGTCATCGAGCCGGAGACGTCCATCAGGCAGAACATCACCGCCTGAGCCACCGGCCGCGGGATGGGATCGAACCGTTTGTAACGAACGTCCAGCGGATCGATGTACGGGATCAACCCGGTGCGGCGTTCCTTGCGCGCCAATTCGGCTTTCAGCTCCTCGACCCGGCGCACCTGCTCGGGATCGCTTTCGAGCGAGGCGATCTCGGTGCGCAACGATTCCAGTTCCTCGGGCTTCGGCCGTTTCAGCGCGATGCGCCGAGACAGCGAATTCCGCACCGTGCGGTTCAGCGCGAGGTTGGCCGGCGATCCGGTCACGGAATATCCGGCGCGATGCCAGGACACCGATTCCATGCTTGCGACCTTGCGCTTGGCCAGATCCGGAAGCTCCAGATCCTCCAGGAACAGATCGACGAATTCGTCGCGCGACAGAGCGAATCGGAAATCGTCTTCGCCCTCGCCGTCGGGGCTACCCTCGGAACCACCGCCGCCTTCACCGCCGCGCGGACGCGGGATGGTATCGCCGGTCACGTATTCCTTGTTGCCGGGCAG
This sequence comes from Acetobacteraceae bacterium, assembly GCA_003164305.1. Next base: position 8,830 of record PLSZ01000110.1, on the reverse strand, counting down.
CAGGTGGTCACGCAATCCACCATGCGAACTGCGCCGGAACTGCGGCTCGTGGACTCCCTGAGCGGGAAGGACAACCTCCCCGCCGTCGTCGGCGTCCTTGATGGAGCCTCTGGCGGTGCTTTCATGCACCGCCTTCCGGATCTGAGATTTCGCCCGCCGCATGAAGCGCTGCCGGTTGGCGAGGTTTTTTCCGCTCGGGTTCAGTCTGCGGTCGACGATGTGCATATCAGGTGACCATTGGCGGTGCGCAGGCGCGTTTCATCAGATAATTACCCCGCCTGCTTCACCCGCATATACCATTCGACCAGCCGGCGCACCTGGCGTTCCGTATAACCGCGCGTCATCATGCGGTTGACGAACTCGGTGTGCTTCTTCTCGGTGTCGCCGTCTTTCTTCGAGCCGAAGCTGATGACGGGCAGCAACTCCTCGACCTGGCTGAACATCCGTTTCTCGATCACTTCACGGATCTTCTCGTAGCTGGTCCAGTTCGGGTTCTTGCCGGCGTTGTTCGCCCGCGCCCGCAGGCTGAATTTTACAACTTCATTCCTGAAGTCCTTCGGGTTGGCGATGCCGGCGGGCTTTTCGACTTTCGTCAATTCCTGGTTAAGCAACTCACGGTTGAGAAGCTGCCCGGTGTCCGGGTCCTTGAAGTCGATGTCCTCGATCCACGCGTCGGCATAGGACACGTAGCGATCGAACAGGTTCTGCCCATAGTCGTGATATGATTCAAGATACGCTTTCTGGATTTCATTACCGATGAATTCCGCATACCGCGGCGCGAGTTCGGCCTTGATGAACTCCAGGTAACGCTTCTCGGTATCCTGCGGCAGTTGGTCGCGGCGGATCGACTGCTCCAGCACATACATAAGGTGTACCGGATCGGCGGCGATCTCGGTGGTGTCGTGATTGAACGTCGCGGCCAACACTTTGAACGCGAAGCGAGTCGATGCGCCGTCCATGCCTTCCTCGACACCCGCCGCGTCCTTGTATTCCTGTAGGCTGCGGGCACGCGGATCGGTTTCTTTCAAACTCTCCCCATCGTAGACTCGCATCTTGGCGAAAATGGTTGAGTTTTCGTGGCGCTTCAGGCGGCTGAGCACGGTGAACCGCGCCAGCATCTCAAACGTCGCGGGCGCGCAGGCGGCCGAGCCCAGCTCGGAGCGTGACACCAGCTTCTCATAGATTTTCTGTTCCTCGGTGACCCGCAGGCAATAGGGCACCTTGATCACGTAAATCCGGTCGATGAAGGCTTCGTTGTTGCGATTGTTCTTGAACGTCTGCCATTCCGACTCGTTGGAATGCGCCAGCACGATGCCCGAGAACGGAATGGCGCCGATGTTCTCGGTGCCGATGTAATTNNATCTTGATCGGCGCCTTGAACATCTCGACGAATTCGAGAAGCCCCTGGTTGGCGCGATTGAGGCCGCCGGAATAGCTGTAGGCGTCCGGGTCGTTCTGCGCGTGCATTTCCAGCTTGCGGATGTCGACCTTGCCGACCAGCGAGGAGATGTCCTGGTTGTTCTCATCGCCCGGCTCGGTCTTGGCGATACCGATCTGACGCAGCCGAGACGGCATCAGTTTCTGCACGCGGAATTTCGAGATATCGCCGTTGAACTCGTCGAGCCGCTTCAGGCACCACGGGCTCATCAGTCCGTTCAGCCGCCGCTTCGGAATGCCATACCGCTCTTCCAGCATGTCACCCATCCGGTCCGGGTCGAACAGGCCAAGCGGGCTTTCGAACACCGGGCTGAGTTCGGTCCCGGCTTTCAGCACATAGATCGGATGCACTTCCATCAGTGCCTTCAACCGCTCCGCCAACGACGACTTGCCGCCGCCCACCGGGCCGAGCAAGTACATGATTTGCTTGCGTTCTTCCAGGCCCTGCGCGGCGTGGCGGAGGAACCCGACGATACGTTCGATCGTCTCCTCCATGCCGTAGAACTCGCTGAACGCGGGGTACATGCGGATGGTCCGGTTCATGAAGATCCGGCCCAGACGGGCGTCCTTGGATGTATCGACCATCTCTGCCTCGCCGATGGCGGCCAGCAACCGTTCGGTCGCGGTGGCATACATCATCGGGTCGTCGCGGCAGGCCTCGAGAAATTCGGGCAGGGTCATCTCGCCTTCGCGGTGCTGGTCATAGCCGCGGGCGTAAACAGAAAAAATGTCTTCAACGGTCTGCACTGGCCGCTCCATTGGGTAACTGGGTGATGCGACGCCGCCCCTGTTGAGGCCGGGGCTGAGCAGCCCCATGCAAGACCTGGGCTAGCGTAGCGTACGGACGGCTTCCTTGGTGAAAAGAATCTTCTTGGGGCCAAACTTTCACTGACGATTTCATGCAACGTGCCCGGACATGGTGCGTTCCCCGTAAATCTGGGGTGATGAACATTTCATTGAGGTGCCGCTTTTGCTTGACACAAGCGCGCGCCACACACTCGGGTGCCTGACACATTCGGGAGCCGAATCGGCCCTTGCTCCCGAGTCCTGCCCGGACAGTTCAGCATAGTGCGGAGGGCTCCGCGCGAGTTCAACATTTATCGTAGGCGCATACACCGGAATTTTGTGGACAAGTCTCGCTTTCGGCCAAAGCCGCGGAATCACGCGTCGCATCGTCGGTAATGTCGCAACTCTAAGTACGTTGTCATTTCGTGTCGACTCCGGCTCATTCAACCTACAGCCGCATGGTTAACAAAAAGTTAATGGAATGGTTAATATAACTAACTACACGAACTTTGTCAAGGTGCCGCGAAAACCGGCAAATGCCACCGAAAAGCGCTGTCACCGGTCGGGCGCACGCGCGTCGAGCAACGCGATGATGTCATTCTCGTTTTCGGGAGGCCTGGGCGGTGGCCCACCCCCCAGAAAACGAATGGTGCGCCGAACCTGCTCCACATAATTTCGGCAGGCCGTGCAAAGCCGCAAATGAAGCCGCGCGGCGAGTCGTTTCCGCAACGGCAATGCACCCTCCAGGTAAGGCGTCACCAGTTCGGCCATATCGCGGCACTTTAACGCGAAATCCTCTTTTTTCATCGGCGCGCCTCAATTATGCCCGTCACGCGACCCCGGAGCGTGGCAGAGTGCGAGCGAACCGGGGCAACGGGCAAGGCGATCATGCGCTCCCCGCGGCGAGAGGCAACAGGGGATTGAGCCGAACGATGCGCGCGACCGAATTCGACGACCCGGAATTTGTCGATCGCCTGCGCCGGGGCGAGCACGACGCCTATCGCGCTTTGGTCCGGCGTTTCCATGCCTCCCTGGTCCGTTTCGCCGCCTCGATTATCGGCAGCCATGCCCAGGCGGAGGAGGTCGTGCAGGATTCGTGGATCGCGGTTTACTCGGGGGTGGGCCGGTTCGAAGGCCGCTCCAGCCTGGTCACCTGGATCTTTAGCATCGTCATGAACCGCGCACGCACCCGCGTCTCCCGGGAGGGCCGCACCGTGGGACTGGGCGCGCTGATGGAGGGAACGTCGCCGTCCGAGCGCGGCGTGCCACTGTCGGAGTTCAAACCGGATGGCCATTGGGTCGAGGTGCCCAGATTGTGGGACGAGCTGAACCCGGAGCGGATCGTCGGCGGCCGGCAGCTTTGGGATCATGTGCAAACCGTGATCGACGGGCTGCCCGCCGGCCAGAAGGCGGTCATCCTGCTGCGGGACATGGAAGGCCGCGACGCCGAGGAGACCTGCGAGGTGCTGGAGATCAGCGCCGAAAACCAGCGCGTTTTGCTGCACCGGGCACGCAGCCGGATACGCAAGGAGATCGACATCCTGATCGGCGAGCAACCGGCGCCGGGAGTGGCGACGACGCGGCCCGCGCGGCGGACGCGCGGGATCGGCGGGATCACGGACGGTGTGGCTCGCGGCTTCCTGGTTTGGCTGGCTCACGGCGTGGCGGGCCTGATCCGCGCCATCAATCCGATCAGGATGGCTCTGATCTCGGTCCGGTAGGACAGCAGGATAAACGCGGCGCACAGCCACACGGTGCAGGCTTCCTTGAACAGGGCGCCGCCATCGTGGTACGGGTCGATGCCCAGTGGACTGACGACGTGGAAGAAGATGGCGCCCGACATGACGCCAAGAGCGAACGCCGCGCCCCACATGCGCGTCCACGGAATGACCACCAAAATCGACGCGGCGATTTCCATGCTGGCGACGAACAGGCGGAACGGTTTCTCATAACCGTGGATGTGCAGCCAATCGGACAGCACGGTGAACAGCCAGACCGAGCCTTCGTTGCCAGTCAGTTTGTATTGCTCGTACCATAACAGAACGCCGGCGATGTAAAGCGCGGCGGGCCAGGTGAACAGACGATGAATGCGCGCCATTGGGATCTCCTTGGGTGAAGGATGGACAAGGCAGCGGTCGCAACGTTACAGCGCGCGGTAACAGACGATCGTTTTTTTGGTTCGCGCCGTGTCCGGGTTTTGGTGGTGGCGCGATTCAGGCTATTGAGAAAGAATAACAAGGAGACACTCGATGAGACGCCGCCATTTACTCACCGCGGGTTCCGCTTTGCTGACCAGCAAGCTCGCGACACCGTTCCTGTCCGCCCGCGCGGCGGACACGCCGGGCGTGACCGCGACCGAGATCAAGATCGGCCACACCATTCCCTACAGCGGTCCCGCGTCCGCTTATGGCGTGATCGGCAAGGCCGAGACGGCCTTCTGGAATGAGTTCAACGCGCAAGGCGGCGTGGCCGGACGCAAGATCAATTTCATTTCGCTCGACGATGCGTACAGCCCGCCGAAAACGGTCGAGCAGGTGCGCCGCCTGGTGGAGCAAGACCAGGTCGCGTTTCTGTTCAACACGCTCGGCACGCCGACCAACTCGGCGATCCAGCGCTATGTCAATCAGAAGAAGGTGCCGCATTTGTTTCTCGCGACCGGGGCGGATAAATGGGGCGACTACCAGCACTTTCCCTGGACCATCGGCTACCAGCCGAGTTACCGGACGGAAGCGCAGATCTATACGAAGTATGTGCTGAAGGAGAAGCCGGGGTCGAAGATCGCGATTCTGTATCAGAACGACGACTTCGGAAAGGACTATCCGGCGGGCGTGAAGGACGTGCTCGGCGATAAGTTCGACGCATCGACGGTGGTTTCGACATACGAAACGACCGATACCACGCTCGATAGCCAGATCACCTCGTTGCAGGCCTCGGGCGCCGATGTGCTGCTGGTGGCGGCGATACCGAAATTCGCCGCGCAGGCGATCCGCAAAGTGCACGATCTTGGCTGGAAGCCATTGTTCCTGATGACCAACGTGTCGAACTCGGTGGGCGCGGTGATGACGCCGGCTGGGTTGGAGAACTCGGTCGGTCTGATCACCACCATCTACATGAAGGATCCCACCGATCATCACTGGGACGACGACGCCGGCATGAAGGAATGGCGGACGTTCATGGATAAGAACCTGCAGGGCGCGGACCTGACGGACCTTGGCTATGTCTCCGGCTACAGCGCGTGCAAGGCACTGGTTCAGGTTTTGAAGCAATGCGGCGACGACTTCTCGCGCGAGAACGTGATGAAGCAGGCGACCAACCTGAAGGACCTCGAGATTCCCGTGTTGCTGCCCGGGATCAAGGTCAACACCAGCCCGACCAACTATCATCCGATCAAGGCGATGCAGTTGGTGCGGTTCGACGGCAAGACATGGGTGCCGTTCGGCGATATCATTCAGGGCGTGTGACGCCTGAACCGGAGCGTTCGATGCACGTCTCGCTGATCGTTCCGGCGCCGTTCGATCTGGTGTCCGGCGGTTATGGCTACGACCGCCGGATCGTCGCGGAGCTGCGTGCGGCCGGTCACCAGGTCGATGTGGTGGAACTGATCGGCGCGTTTCCGATGGCCGACGATTTTGCTCGCGACGCCGCGTGCGCCGCGTGGGACCGCTTGCCCGCGGATACGAAACCGTTGATCGACGGGCTGGCGCTGCCGGCGTTCCGCGGATTGGAGGACGCGATTTCGTCGCGCGGCACTGTGGGGTTGATCCATCATCCGGTGTCGCTGGAAACCGGAATAAGTGAGGCACACCAGGCGACGTTGGGCGATGTCGAACGCCGCCTGCTCCCGCGGTTGAGCCGGTTGATCGTCACCAGCGAGACCACGGCGGAAACGTTGACCGCGCGGTTTCACATTCCGCCGGACCGCGTGCGCATCGTCGTTCCGGGCACGGATGCCGCTCCACGAAGCGCGGGAGGCGAGGGGTCGGGGTGCGAAATCGTGTCGATTGGCACGCTGATCCCTCGTAAAGGGCACGATCTGCTGCTGCGCGCGTTGGCCAGGTTGTGGGATCTGGACTGGCATCTGACGATCGTTGGCTCGCCCGACCGGGATCCGCCGCACGCGCGTGAGTTGGTCGCGCTGGCCGAGGAACTCGACATCGCGCAACGGGTGCGTTTCGCCGGCGAACTGGTTGGCGCGGCGTTGGACGCCGTTTGGTCGCGGGCCGATCTGTTCGCTTTGGCGACGCATTACGAGGGCTACGGCATGGCGATCGCCGAGGCGTTGAAACGTGGTTCACCGGTAGTCGTTACCGCGGGCGGCGCGGCGGGATCGCTGATCACGCCTGAGTCCGGCTGTATTTGCCCGGTCGGCGACCGCGATCAGTTGTCGAAGGCATTGCGACGGCTGATTTATGGGCGCGAACTTCGCCAGGAGATGGCCGAGGAAGCGTGGCGCGTGGGACAAACACTGCCGTCCTGGAAAGCCCAGGGTGACTTGTTCGCATTGGCGATTGGTTGATCAGGGAAGGAGGCTCCGTCCATGCTGTTAGGCGCGATCGCCGACGATTTTACCGGGGCCACCGATCTTTGCTCCATGCTGGTGCGAGGCGGCATGCGCACGGTGCAGGTGATCGGCACGCCGGCTTTGGGCGATGAGGTGCCGGACGCCGATGCCGTGGTGGTGGCCATCAAGTCGCGTACCGCGCCAGTGAAATGGGCGGTTGAACAGAGCCTGGCGGGGTTGGCGTGGCTGCGCGCGGCCGGGGCACGACAGTATTTTTTCAAGTATTGCTCGACCTTCGACAGCACCGATCAGGGCAATATCGGGCCGGTCACCGATGCTTTGGCGCGGGAACTTGGCTGCGGATTCTCGCTACACTGCCCGGCGTTCCCGACCAATGGCCGCACGGTTTACCTCGGCCATCTGTTCGTGGGCGGCGTGCTGTTGAACGAAAGCGGCATGCAGCATCATCCGCTGACGCCGATGACCGACCCCAATCTGGTGCGCGTGCTGTCGCGACAGACCGATGGGATGGTCGGACTCGTTGCTTTTCCGACGCTGGAAAAGGGCGCCGGGGCGATCCGTGACGCGTTGACCCGATTGAAGGAAGAAGGCCGCCGGCACGCCATCGTCGATGCCGTGACCGACGCGCATCTGCTGGCGATCGGCGAGGCGGCCGCGCGTCATGCTCTGGTCAGTGGCGGCTCCGGCGTCGCGATGGGCCTGCCAGGGAACTTCCGCCGTGCCGGGTTGCTGCCGGAAGCCAACGACGCCGCTGTGCTGCCGGTCGTTTCTGGGGCGTCGGCGGTGTTGTCCGGTTCTTGTTCTCGCGCGACGCTGGCGCAACTCGGGTTCGCGCGTTCGCACACGCCGGTTTTCGAATTGGATCCGTTGGCGACACCGGACGCGGCCCGGCTGGCCGAGGCGGCGCTGGCATGGGCGGAGGGCAAGGTTGGCGATACGCCGATGGTGATCGCGGCGTCGGCGCCGCCTGACAAGGTCGCCGCGGTTCAGGTGGCACTGGGTGGCGCCGATCAGGCCGGGGCGCTGTTGGAGGACGCGATGGCTCGGATCGCGGAGGGGCTGGTCGCGCGTGGCGTGCGTCGCATGGTGGTGGCCGGTGGGGAAACCGCGGGCGCCGTGGTGACGCGTTTGGGTGTGACGCGGTTGCGCATCGGCACGGAGATCGATCCGGGCGTGCCGTGGACCTTCACGTCCGGCGGTGGCGTGGATTTGTTGCTGGCGTTGAAGTCGGGCAATTTCGGCGCCCCCGATTTCTTCCTGAAAGCGTTTCAAATGCTGGAAGGGGCCGCGCCATGAATGAAACGCAATCGCGTGACCTGATGGAGGAACTTGCCGCGTCGTTGTTCGCGCGCGGGTTTTCCGTTGGCAGCGCGGGCAATATCAGCATGCGGATCGATGACGGGTATCTGATCACGCCGACCAACTCGAGCCTGGGACGGCTCGATCCCGCGCGGATCGCGAAACTCGATGGTGAGTTTCATCACGTATCCGGCGATAAGCCGTCGAAGGAAGTGTTCATGCATCGCGCGTTTTACGTGACGCGGGAGGACGCTGGCGCGATCGTGCATTTGCACTCGACGTTGGCGACGGCGGTGGCGTGTTTGCCGGACGTGAATTTGGAAAATCCGATCCCGCCGCTGACGCCGTATTTCGTGATGCGGATCGGAAGACGGATGCCGGTGATTCCGTATTTTCGCCCGGGGGATCCGGCGATGGAGCCGGCGATCAGAGCGGCCGCTCCGGACGCGCGGGCGGTGCTGCTGGCCAATCANNGTATCGGGGAAAACGTTACTCGACGCTGTGTACGCAGCGGAAGAACTGGAAGAAGCCGCGAAGTTGTTTTTGGCATTACGGGGCAGCGCGCCGCGCGTACTGACACCGTCTCAGGTGGATGAACTGCTGGAGACGTTCGGCTAAAACCCCTGACGCCTCCAGGCAATTCAGCGTCGTTTTACGACATCGGCGTTTCTTCGGCGGGCGCTTCTTCCATTGGCGGAGCGGGCGGCGCGGCTTTCTTGCGGGCTTTACGAGCGGCTTTCTTCGGCGCTGCTTTTTTCACAGCGGCCTTCTTCGGCGCGGCCTTCT
>PLSZ01000036.1 GCA_003164305.1 Acetobacteraceae bacterium | reverse complement strand
TAGTCGTTCACCGTCACCACATGCACGAATCGTCCAGAGAGCGCGGCGGTCGCGGCGGTCAGCGACGCGGCCAGCGTCTTGCCTTCGCCCGTCGCCAGTTCGACCATCCGGCCGCGCAGCATCGACCATGCCGCCATCAGTTGCACGTCATAGGGCCGCAAGCCGATCTCGCGTTCCGCCATCGCGCGGATCAGCGCGAAACTTCGCGCGGCGGCTGCCTGTGTCACCTTGATCCGCAAAGTGCGACGCAATTCATCCGCCGTTGCTTCCTGGGCAGCCGCCAGCCTGGCGACGCGCGCGGCGCCCAGTCGAAGGATCGCGTGGGGTGGGCGGGGAAGCAGGGAGGCGGCGGCGCGCAGCCCTTCCTCCACGACGCCGCGCGGCCGGGTCTGACGCTCCGGATACGGCACCGCGCGTGCCAGGCGAGGCACGAACGCCGGAGAGGCGGCGATCCCGCTCACAGGTCGAACCGCCGCAGAAACAATTGCCGCACGGTGCGGGAAACGCGCCAGGCCAGCGTTTTGCCGCCATGCTCGAAGCGCACGTAAACGCGTTCGCCGATGCGATGGCCAGAGGCGCCTTCGGGGAGTTTCACATCGACCTGGAACACCACTTCCAGCGCGCGCAAATGCTGTTCGTCCGCCGGATCGACGGCGATCGGGCCACCGCCGACGGATGCCAGCGCCACGCTCGGCAATTGCCGCGTCGCGGTCGGCACTTCCCGGGCTACCTGATCCACGCGCAGCTCGGTCAACGGATCGCTGGCGAAACGGAGCGCCACGCCGCGCGTATCGTCGCGCACCAGTTCGATCTCCGACTGCGGAACGATCACCCGCACCGTGGCCGCGGCGTCATCGAGCATGTAGCCGAGCAACTCGCCTCGTTTGAGGAACTTCCCGTCCAGATCGGCGGGCCGCGCGACGAGAAACCGTCCGCCGGTGGGCGCCGCGACATCCAACGCGCGGCGGCGTGCGCGCGTCTCATCGAGTTCCGAGCGGAAGTAAGCGATTTGCTGGCGTAACATCGCCGCCTGGACGCGATCCGCCGTTTCCGCCGCGATATAGCGCTGCTCGACCTCGCGCAATTGCGATGTCAGCAGTTGCACGCGCGCGTCCAGCACCGGATCGGACAGCGTCGCGACCGGCGCGCCCGCCGCCAGCGAGGCACCTGGCGCCGCGATCAACCGGGTCAAACGGCCCTCCGCGCCGGCCCGGATATCGGCCCCGGCCGGCGCCCAGACGACGCCCTGCGTCACGGTCCCGTATGGCAACGGCACGGCGAACAGCAGCAACGCGGCGAAGCCGATCGCTCCGGCGGTGACCAGCAGAGCGCGCGCCCGTTTCGGCCGCAACTCCGGCCCATGCGCCACCAGCCAGATCCCGCGCGCCAACGGATACACAACGCCCGACGCCACCGTCCAACCCGCCAGCACCGCGCCCAACCCGTGCAACTGCGCCGCGACGAACAGCGCGATCGAGAGCATCACCCAGATACGATAGACGTAAGACGCCACACCATAAAACGCGAACCACGCGGCCTCCCCGCGCGCCCGCGCCGGAGAACTCAGGCCACGCAATCCGAACGCGTAACGTTTCACCAGATAGCCATAAAACTGGATCGCGCGCGTGCCGAGGTTGGGGATCTCGATGATGTCGGAAAGGATGAAATACGCGTCGAACCGCAGCAGAGGGTTGCCGTTGAACAGCAACGTGGAAACGCCCGCGATCAGCATGCAGTTGAACGCCGCCGCGCGGATCAGGCCGGGTTCCGCGTTGCTCCATATCATCATCGCGAGGCCGGCGCAGAACAGTTCCGTCAACATCCCCGCCGCGCCGACCAGCGCGCGCCGCCATTTGTTCGGGAACGCGCTGGCGCCGCTGACATCGACATACGGCACCGGCATCACCACCAATGTCATGATGCCCGCCTCATGCACCGACGCGCCACCCAGTTTGGCGACGTAACAATGGCCGAGCTCGTGCAGCAGCTTCAGGATCGGAAACGTCACCGCCAGGATCAGCAGATTGTCGCGCGCCAGCACCCGGTCGGCGAGGTCGTGGGTCAGCTCGGTCCAGTGCAATGCCGCGTGCGTGGCGCCCCAGCCGACGACCAACAGCCACAGCAAAGCGCCCCATACCGACCACAACGGCCGCGCCAGGCCGATCGTCGCCTCCAGGAAACGATCGGGATCGCATAAGGGAATGCGCAGATACAGCGGATTGGCCAGGCGCCGCCACAATTTGCCCGCGGCCATCCGGCCGGCGCGGTGCGACAACTCGGCAAAATCCGGCAACCGCTCGGTCGCCAGCAGATTGGCGCCGTCCAGCCGCGCCACGAGGTGCAGCAATTCGTCCTGCGTCGGCCGCTCCTCGCCCAGGCCGTCGAGCGCGTGCCAGATTTCGTCAAGCGTGTGCGCGCCGTCCATTAGCGCGATGGCGGCCTGCGCGGCCGGGGCGAAACGATGCACACTGGCCTCGACGAGATCTTCCAGCACGAACCAGCGCTCGCCGCGAAAATGTTGCCGTGTGATGCGCACGTGATCACGCAACCGAGGCCGCACCGCCGCGACGCGGAACCATTGCGGACTCAGTAAAGGTTTGCTGGCGCCGCTCATGGCCACCACGACCACAGGAACAGGCGCGCCGCGTCGATCAGATGGTGCGTCCAGGCCCAGATCAGCAGATCCCGGCCGGCGTCGAGCTTCGCCACGCCCTCCATGTTCGGCCGCAATCGCGGGGAGACGCCGTCCAGCCGCGCCTCGACATGGAAGGTGTTGCCGCCGTCGCTTTGTTCCGCGATCGGAGTCACCCGCACGACATGCAGATCGAACCGGCGGTCCGGCAACGCCGACAGCACCAACGTGCCCGCCGCGCCTGGCTCCACGCGCGCGATTTCGCTGTCCGGCACGCGAACGATGACCCGGTAACTGTCGAGCGGCGCGATCTCGAACAACACCTGCGCGCGCTGCACCGGCATTCCGACCGACTGGCTGAGATCGCCGTTGGTGATCAGCCCATCGAATGGGGCGACAATCCGGGTGCGCGCCAGTTGCGCGTCCAGCAGAGCGATTTCCGCCGCCGCCTCATCGATCTGCGCGCTGTCGATGTTGACGTCGGCGCGCGTGCCGGTGGCCAGCGCGCGGTCGAGCTCGGACTGATGCTGTTGCCGTGTGGCGATCCAGCGCAGCCGTTGCAGTTTCAGTTCGGTGTCGTCCAGCGTGGCCAGCAGATCGCCCTGACGCACCACCTGACCGGCGCGGGCGAACTCGCCGCCGATGTACCCATCCAACCCCGACGCGATCGTTCGCCTCACCTCGCCCTCAACCACCGCCTGGGCGCTGACGTGATAATCCGTGTGATACAAAGCGAAGAATCCGATCAGCAGAGCGGCGATCCCGGCAGTCAGTTTCAGAACGTAATGATCCGGTCCCAGCAACTGGCGCGCGGTCCGCGTAACGATGTGGAATGCGATCGTGCTGAGCCACCGTTCGTTCAGATGCGACTGACCCAACACCGGGCCGGCCAGGGCCGCGATCGCCTCGGTCAGATCGATCGCCGGCTGGTCGAACGGCGCCTCGCGCTCGACGGTCATGGCGCCGGCGATGCGGCCATGCAGGGTCAGCGGCACCGTCAGCACGTATGGCCCACCGCCTCGCGCCACCAGCCGCGCATGGGCCGCTGTAGACGGCCCAGGATCCACGGACGGCATGGGAAACAGCAAAGAGGCGCCCTGATCGACCGCTTCTTCCATCGCCGCGGTCAGATCGGCGGTGGCGTCGCCCCGCTTGCCGCCACCGACCGCGTGCGACAGGCCCACGACCTTGATCGACCGCCGCGCCATCCAGCCAACGGCGACACGGGACGCCTGAAGCCGCAACGCCGTNNTGTGTCAGGCGGGCTTTGTCCTCGGCGGCCTGACCCCGGCGCTGGCGCAATTCGATCCAGGACGCGCCCCACTGCAACTGCCGCATCGCGTCGCGGAGCGCGGCGTCGCCGATGCCGTCGCATTCCACCGCGACGACGCCCCGGTCCTCGCCATCCCAGAGCAACGGCAGCGCCAGATGCGAGGCCGCCGCGCCGCGGCCGCGCGGACGGCTGAACACCCCACGCCGTTCGCGCAGCGCGAGGTCAGCGATCTGGCTCAGTTGGGCCGAACCGAGATCACCCTCCGGCCACCGCGCCACCGGGCTCAACACGCCGTCCTGACGCAGCACCACGACCGCTCGCGCCGCCCCCGGCACCATCCGCGACAACAGCGCCAGCCAGTACTGGGCGAACGGCACCAGCCCGGTCTCGCCGGTCAGCCCATTCCACAGCACCTGATCCAGCGGCGTGACGGTAGCGCCGGTTGTCTCGGTCGTGCTGTCGGAGTCCATGGCGGCGCGGGTCCGTTGCTACAACGTCAGCGGCCCGACACGCGCTTCGTAATCGCGCATGCGGGCCGTCAACAAGGTCAGCAGCCGTTTCGCCGCGTACGGCGTCAGAACGATACGGTTGCTCAACTGCACCGTCAGTTCCTTGCTCTGCGACGCGTTCCAGGTCTGGTTCATGCCGAACAGCAGCGTGAGTTCTTCCCGCGTCACCAGCACGTTCACCACGTTGGCGAAGGTGGTGACCATTTTGCTGTCGTCCCAGGTGACGCGCGTGTTCAGCACCTGGTCGGCGGCCGTCAGGTCAATTGGTTTCGGCTCCTTCCCGGCGTCGGCGTTGCTGTCGGACATCGCGTTTTCCCCCGTCATGGCGTGTGGCTTTCCCAGCGGATCGGTGACGGTGCCAGGCCAGGACCGCCGTCACCGTCAGTGTCGCCAATCATCGAGGGATCGACCAGCAGCCACGCCTGATCCCGCGCCATGGGCGAAACGGGCTGATCGGCGTCCGCGCCGTTGACCGGATCGACGAACGTGATGACGGATGGCGCCACCTCGGTATAACGACGCGCCGCCGCCGCGAACGCCCGCGGCAGTTGCGAAATCTCCGGAATCGCCGGCAGCATCAGCGACGACGTCTCGTCACCTGGAACGGTGATGTCCGGCAACACGATCGGCGCCAGACCTGGCGTGTCGGCCCATGGCCCGGACCATGGCGCCGGCATCGCGAGGACAGCGCGCGACGGGAGAGCCACCGCGGCGATCGGAGACGCGCCCGCTGACGCCGTCTCAGCCAGTGGTCCGGCGACAACCGCGGAAGCGATTCGCGCCGCGGACGTCAACTGAATGGCGGCTGGCGTGGCCCCCGCGAGAACAGGGGCGGCGGCGCCCGTGGCGGCCGCCGTGCCGGTCACGGCGCTCTCCTCGGCATCGGCAGTCGCGATCCCGGCGCCACCCCCCCCCGACACCGGCAAACCGGCGGCCGGCGCCGCCAGCCCCCCGGAGGGAGGCGACGGCGGCGTCGGCGGCGCGGCACCCGTGGCGGCCACCGTGATTGTCACCGTCACCGATGCCCCCACCGAGAACGCCCCATGCGGCATGTAAGTGAAGCTGTCCGTCCCACTGAACCCGGCGGCCGGCGTGTAAACGAACGAGCCGTTGGCGTTCAGCAACAATGTCCCGTGCGCCACCCCCGTCGCCAACGCCGCCGTCAGCGCGTCTCCCGCGCTGTCCAGATCGCTCGCCAACACGCCCGTCGCCGCCGGGACGTTCAGCGGCACGTTCTCCCGCGTCGTGAAGCGGGCGGGCACGCCGAGCGGCGCCGAATCGAGCACCGCGATCTCGACCGTCGCCGGGGCGCTGGACGTCGCATCGGACAGATTGCCGGCTGGATTGCCGGTATCGGTCACCGTGAAGCTGAAATCATCGACACCCAGGTAACCGGGCTCCGGCGTGTAGACGAACGCATCGCCGTTGCCCGGCACCGCCGTCAGCGTGCCATATGACGGTTGCGTCGCTATCGCATAGATCAACTCACTCGCCGGCGTTTCCGCGTCGCTCCCGCCCAGTACGATCAACTGGGCCATGTCGTGCATAACGCTGACATTTTGCGCCAACGCGACCGGCGGTTGATCGATGGGCGTGATCGTCACGCCGACCGAGGCCTGGCTGGACTCGCCGTCGGGATCGGTGGCCTGGAAGACGAAGCTGTCGGCGCCAAAGAAGTTGGCGTCCGGCGTGTAGGTCAGCGTGTCGCCATTGACGATCGCCGGGACGGCGCCCTGGGCCGGCGGCGTGGCGACGCTGTAGGTCAGCGAATTGCCTTGCTGATCGGTCGCCGCCAGCACGATCTGAACCGAGGCGTCCTCCGCCACCGTCACGCTTTGCGCCGTCGCCACCGGCGCCACGTCGGAGGCGCGGTTGATGGTGAAGACCGTGACGTAGTTGGTCCCCGTCGTGGTGCCGTTGCCGGCCAGCGCGTTGGCCGAGGTATCGAAGATCGCCCGTGTGCCCGACAACGTCAGTTGGTATTCGCCTGGCGCCAGCGCGCCGTTCGGTAACCGCAACGTCACCGTCGTGGAACCGGGAACGTAAACCGGATCGACCGGGATCGCGACAGCGCCGGTCGTGTTGAACTGGCCGTTGCTGTCGGCCCTGATCAGGCTGTCGTTCGCCGGACTATCGGCGCTGACCAGGTCGAGCGGTTCGCTGACCGAGACCGTCAGGCTGGTGAACGCCAGCCCGGTGGTCCCGTTGTTGACGGGGATCGGCGTCACCGAAACGACCGTCGGCGGCGTGGTGTCGGCGCTGTTGCCCAGAAACTCGAGCGCGCCGATGCCGGCGTCGCCCGGGTGAGGGGTCCAGGTCTCCACCGCCGCGTTCGCCATCGTGGCGTTGCCGTTCGCCGTGGACAGCGCATAGAGCACGCCGTTGCCCGCCGAAACGCCGATGACCGGAGCGCGGTTCGCGTTGCCGGCGCCATACGCGAAGCTGAAACTTCCATTGCTGTTCAGCGTGACGGCGACATTGACCGGGTTCGAACTGAGACCGGCCAACCAGCGGAAGGTGACCGAAGTCGCCGTAGCCGAAACGAACACGCCGTCGCCGGTCGCCGCGGCCGTGTTGAAATTCGACCAGAACGGCGCGATCCGGGCGTTCGCCAGCAGGCCAGCCATGCTCGGCGTGTCCCCGCCGGTGTCGTCCGGACCGGCGAATTGCAGGTAGCCCTGCGACGAAACGATCACGCTGCTGTACGACACGCCAAAGAAGCTGAAGCTGAACGGCAACGTATACGTCGCGACCCCGCCATCCGCCGGCACGCTGAGCAATGTCCCGCCGCCTGGCGCCACCGCCGCGCTGTTGCTTTGCACGTACAGCACCGGCCCGTTCGCCGTCGCCGGATCGTCATGCGGCGCCTGGCCCAGGAGATCCGTCGCGGGCGCCGCGTAGCCGTTGCCGGCGTTGATGGCGGGGGAGCCCTTCTGTAACTCAAAATCGTCGTCATACCCCGCGCCGACGGGCGTGCCCGGTCCGCCAATTATACCGTCCGCGCCGGTCATGTCCACGAAATCGGGATTGCCGACTTTGCTGCCGATCTTGTCCTGTCCACTCGCGGTTTGCCAGCCGGACAAGGTCGCTTCGGTGGTGCCTTGCCACAGGCCGAGCGTCGCCGGCGTGCTGTCGGCGCCCAGATAATAGAGGTTGTAATCGCTCAGGAAGCCGGTCGTGGCGCCGGATGCGACATTGACGATGTCGCCGACGTTCACCCAAAGGATGTTGTTCTCCACCGTCACGTCCGACACCCCGGCGAGCGTCAACGCCTGACCCGTGGGCTGGTACACCGTGTTGTTGAGGATCGACAGCGTGGCACCGCTGGTGATCGCGATCCCGCTGGCGACGTTGTTGTAGATCAGATTGTTTTCGATCTCGCTGGATGTGCCGCCGCCGCCGATGCCGATTTCGTTGCCGTAGAGAATGTTTCCGGTGATCGTGTAATTGTAATTCGTGTATTCCAGCGAAATGCCGTCGCCGCTGCTACCGTAGACGACGTTGTTCAACGCTTCCGCGGTGTCTTCAAGGCCCAGTCCGGTGCTGCTGCCGTAGACGGTGTTGCCGGAGCCGGTGGCGCCAAAATCCAGTTCGATCGCGGCGTCGGCGGTGCCGACCTGGTCGTACACCAGGTTGCCGGTCACCAGTCCGCCCTCGGCGTAGATCCCCGCTTTGGCATTGGAATAAACCGTGTCGCCGGAAACGGTCGGCGGTCCGAAGCCGGAATAGACGTCGATCCCGTCTTTCGCGTTGCCGTAAACCTGAACGCCCGAGACGGTGATCGTCGCGGTCAGGCTAAGGCCCAGACCCATATTATCGAAAACCGAGCCGCCGGCGATCGTCACGGCGTTCGCCCAATCCACCACGTCGATGCCGTCGCCAGCGTTGTCGTAGACCTGATTGTTCGACAATGTCGCGGCGATGCCGAAGTCCTCGTTGCCGTTGAAGGCGATGCCCACGCTCGCGTTGTTACGGATCACGCTGTCGGCGATGGTCAGGCCGGAGATCGTTCCGCCATTGGCGAGGTAAATACCCTCGTTGGCGTTGCCGAACATCGTATCGTTCGACAAGGTGACGCCGATCGAGGCGCCGCGGATGAAGACGCCTTCTTCAGCGCCGGTCAGCGCCAGGTTCTCGATCGTCACATGGCTCGCGCTGTCGTCATCGATCACGCCGGTACCGATCACGGTATTGCCGCGGTCGATGACCGCCGTGCCGCCGTTGGGGGGGCCGGTGATGACGACCGGCTCGGCGAGCGTTCCGCTTTCGGACGCCGGCAGCACGATCGGCGTCGTCGAGAGGTAATTGCCGGTATCGACAAAGATCGTGTCGCCCGGCCCGATCGGATACGCGCGCAGCAACGCCGCGAGGCTTTCCATCGGCTGATCGGGCGACTTGCCGGAGTTGGCATCGTTGCCGATGGCCGTGGTGTATTGATCGCCGGTCTGGGACTCGTCGTTGATATAAAAACTGGTGCCGCCATTGGCGAGCAGGAACGGTTGCGACGTGGCGGTCACCGTGCCGGACGTCACCCGGATCAACGCGGTGCTTCCGGCCGACGTGCGATCGACGGTCCAGTCGTACTGCGCCTGACCGAAACGATTGATCGGCACATCGGTGGCGATGGTCGACCAGGTCTGGCCATTGTTGGTGGACACCGCGATGTTCGCCAGCGGCGTAAGCGCGCCCGGCACGGCCTGATCCAGCTCGATGCCATTGACGAACGCGTCGTAAGTGCCCGAGGCGTTGACGAAACTGAGGTTGACCCCGGTTCCGCCGGACACGTTGACCGGCAGATCGAGCTCCACCGCCTTGTTCTGTCCGCCGGCGGCGGCGAAGGCGTCGTAGTTGGCGACCAGCGTGGTGCCGTTGACGACGATGTTGAACACGTCCTGTCCGGCGGCCGTCGAATTCGCGTCCGCGAAGAAAAGCCGCAGCGTGTAGCCGCCATTCGCCGCCGGAAGCGCGAAATTCAGCGCGGTTCCAGGGGTGGCGTTGGCGGCCTCGGCACCGTTGGCGAACAACGCGTTCGGTATGCCGCTCAGGCCAGTGATGGACGCCGTATTGGTGAAGCTCGTGCCGGTGGTCTGGAAGGCGCCGGCCTGCCAGTTGCCCTCGGTCGCGTTGACGATCGGGCCACCGCCGGCGGCCATCAGCAACACCGCCTGGCTTTGTCCCAGATCGTCGCCGGCGATGTCGATCGGCACCAGTTGGCCAACCTCGTACTTGCCGTACTGGGCCGGGTTGGTGACGAACAACGTTTGCGTGGAGCCGCCGGTCTGGGCTGCCGGCGTATCGCCATCGTAACCTTGATTGACCCGGCCGCCGTTTGGCGCTGGCTCCGTCGTGAACGGCGACGCGGGATTGCCTGCGTCGATCGCCGGTGAGCTGGCCACCAGATGGAAGTCGTCGTCGGCGCCTTCGTTGATGCCGACCTCCTGCACGAACGCGGCGTCGGCGATCACCTCGGCCCCATCGACGCCGCTTAACGTCACCGTGATCGCGCCGGTCGTCGCGGTGATCTGGCCGATCGCGTTGAACCCGGCGCTGTCGGCGGTCAGGCCGCTCGATGCGACGTCGTTCTGGTTGAATACGCCCTGCGCGATAACGACACCATTGGCGTCGCGCACCGTGTAGCGTGCCTCCCCCTCGTTGGAATTGAACATCGGCCAGTTCGCCGCGACCTGATACACAGCACCTGGCGTGAGGCCACTGAACGACCAGGTCGCGGTGCCGCCCGACCCGGCCGCCGTCTGCAGCGCGGACGTGCCGGCGCCTCCGGTGCCGGTGGCGGAGGTCCAGACCCCGGTGTCCGCGTAGCCGCTGGGCGACGCGACGGTGATCACCGATGCGGTGCCAGGCAACGACAAGAATCCCAGATCGCCGTTGGCGCCCGCCGGATCGACGAAGTCTGGATCGCCGGTCTGGCTGTGTTGATCCAGTCCGGTCGCGTAGTACCAGCCGCTGAGGCTGCCGTAGCTGATGGCCTCCCAGCTTCCGACCGCGCCGGTGCCGCTGAGGTCGAAGAAGTTGTAGTCGCTGACAAGGCCATTCTCAGCCGCTGGCGCCACCTGCAACGCCGGGCCGGCGGTGACGGCGATGATGTTGTTCTCGATCGTCGTCGTCACGATGGTGCCGGAGATCCAAATTCCGGCGCCCGTCAGTTCGTCGATCGTGTTGTTGACGACTTGCTGATTGAACCCGTTGGTCAGCGAAATTCCGGCCGTCGCGTTCTGGTAGATCAGGTTATTGGCGATCGGGATCGTCACGCCGGCATAGATATCGTTGCCGGAAATGCCGATCCCATTGTCATAAACCGTGTTACCGGAGATCGAGGCCGGTCCGTTGTCGTTGTCGTTCAAACCGGGCGCGTTGATGTAGAGAATCCCGGCGCCGCTGTTGTCGTAAGCGACATTGTCCTCGACGATCGCGTTGGTGCCGGCGAAGATACCGTCCACGTTGCCGTACACCGTGTCGCCGGTCGCGGTCGCGCCGTTCTCGGCATGGATCGCTTCACCGGACGCGTTCAGTTGGTCGTAAACGAGGTTGCCGCTGACCAGGCCGCCGATCATCACGATACCGTTCAGAAGATTTCCGAACACGGTGCTGCCCGAGACAGTGCCGCCATTGAGGTCGATGCCGTCGCCATTGGCCACCCCGGTATCCCCGTACGCCACGACCCCTTCCACCAAGACGCCAGGGGCGGACCCGTAAATGCCGTCGGCGCCGTCGTTGTCATACGCGCCGCCCATTACGGTCTGCCCGCCGCCCGACAAATAAAGCCCGGCGCCACCGGTGTTGCTGACCTGATCGTCCTTGAGCAGGACAGCGGCGTTGGCGAACACCTCGATGCCGAGGTTGCTGTTGTTCGTGACGGTGTCGTTCAGCAGCGTCACACGGGATCCGGTGTTGGAAATTTCGACGCCGTTATAAGCGCCTTTCAGAGTCAGGTTCTGAATGACGATGTCGCTGACGCCGCTCAGGTCGATCACATCGGTACCAGTCGCGGTATCCGCGCGGTTGAAAATCGCCGCCGCGCCGTTGGTCGGCCCGGTAATCAATACCGGCGCGGCGGCGGAGCCTGAGTCGGCTGCCGGCAGAACGATGTTGGTCGGCAGGTTGTAGGTGCCGGCATCGACTTCGATGGTATCACCGGGTCCGATCGGGTACGCCCGCAGCAGCGCCGCGACGCTCTGCATCGGTTGATCCGCGGTTTTGCCGGTGTTGGCGTCGTTGCCTGGCTCGGTGGTGTACTGATCGCCCACCTGCGACGCGTCGTTGACGTAGAAGATCGTTCCGTTGTTCGCCAACTGGATCGAAGACGACGTGCCACTGGCCGTGCCGGACAGCACCCGTACCAACGCTGTGTCACCAGCGTCGGCGGCTGGCGCCGTCCAGACGAACTGCCCCTGCCCGAACGGGTTGATCGATACGCCGGACGCGATCTGCGACCACGTCGTGCCGCCATCGGTGGACACCTGAACGGTCGCTGTCGGCGACGTTGTTCCACCGGGGTTGGCCGCGTTCAGTTCGATCCCGTTGACCAGCGCGCCATACGTGTTCGTCGCTCCGTTCACGAAATCGAGCGCCAGGCCTTGCCCGCCGGTGACCGTCACGCTCAACGTCAGGGACACCGCGTGGTGGCCGTCGTTGTAGACCGCTTTGGCGGCGGCGAAGATGTCGTAATTGGACTGTAGCGTCGCTCCGTTGGCAACGATGTTGAACACCGTCTGTCCCGCCGCGGTCGCCTGAGGATCGGCGAAATACAACGTCATCGTGTAACTGCCGTTCGGCACCGGCAGGTCGAAGTTCAACGATTGACCGGAGTTGCCGCCGGACGCCTCGGCGGCGGTCGAGAACAGCGCGGCGGGAATGCCCGCCAGAGTGCCGATCTGGGTGGCGGAGAACGTTTCGCTGACGGTCGTCCCTGACATGCGGAACGCGTCGCCGGACCAGTTGCCATCCAACGCGGTGCCAATCGCGGCACCTCCGGCGTGCAGCAACAGGATCGGTTGCGAGGCGAGCAGCCCATACGCGCCGAAGTTGATCGGCACCGACGCGCCCACCTGGTATTTCGCCAGGCCGGCGGGCGACAACACCTGAATGGCCGTCGCCGAGGGACTGGTCTGTGCCTCCGCCGTGTCGCCATCGTAACCAAGATTGACGCGTCCGCCGTTCGGCCCAGGCTCGAGGAGAGAGGGGGTTGTGGGGTCGCCGGCATCGATGGCGGGAGAGCCGGGCTGGACGTGGAAGTTGTCGCCGGCGCCACCGTTCACGCCGACGGGCACCAGCACCGTCGCGTCGGCCAGGACGGCGTCGGCGGCGTCGCCCGTCACGGTCACCGCGGCCGAGGAGCCGGTCGCGACGAATTGTCCGGCCACGGCGAAGGTCGTTCCGCTGGCGGTGATACCGGTTGGCGAGCTCCCGTTGTATTGACCAAGGATCGTTCCGGTCAGGACCGCGCCGGTGCTGTCGGTCACCGTATAGCGTGCGTTACCGATACCGCTGAGGCCGGACCATGTGGCGCCGATTTCGTAAGTCTGGCCGATGGTCAGACCGGTGAAGGTCCAGGTCGCCGTCGCGCCGGACCCGGCGGCGGTCTCCAGTTCGGTCCCGCCCAGTCCGGAGCCGGTTTCCATGGTCCATTTGCCGGTCGTGGAGAACTCGCTGGCGGCGCTGTTGTCGATCACCTGCGTCGCACCGGTGGGTGCGCCAAAGCCCAGAACATCGTTGGCGCCCGCTGGCGAAACGAAATCCGGATTGCCCGTCTGGCTGTGCTGATCGAGGCCGAGTTCGTAATACCAGTTCGCCAGGCTGGTGAAGCCGATACCCTCCCAGGTGCCGATCGCCGCGGCGGATCCGGTCAGGTCGAACAAATTATAGTCGCTACTGAAACCACTTTCCGAGTTCGCCGAAACCACGATTCCTGGGCCGGCGCCCACTTCGATGATGTTGTTCTCGATCGCCGTCGCCGTCGCCGCGCCGGTGATCGAAATGCCGCTGCCCGCGGGTTCGTCGATCGTGTTGTTGACGATGCTCTGGTCGCGGCCGCCAATCAGTGAAATGCCGTCGGTCGTGTTCTGGTAAATCAGGTTGCCGTCGATCGGCACGATCGTTCCGACCGCGTACTCGGTGCCGTAAATGCCGATGCCGTCGCCGTAAACGGTGTTCCCGAAGATCGAAACCGGTCCGCCTCCCGGCGTATCGTCGGCCGAAGACGCCCCATACCAAATGCCCGCGCCGCTTTCGTCGTAAACGACGTTGGCGAGCGCTTCGGCGGGGGGATCGACATAAATCCCGGTGGTGCCGCCAAACACCGTGTTGCCCGTGCCGGTCGAGGCGCCGTTAAGGTCGATCGCGTCCCAGGAGGTGCTGAGCTGGTTATAAACCAGGTTGCCGCTGATCAACGCGGCATCGCCATAAATCCCCGCGTCGGTATTGCCGAACACCGTGCTTCCGGTCACGGTTCCGGATTGCACGTCGATCGAACCGCTGCTGTTGATGCTGTTGATGCCGTCGCCCAGATTGGCGTAGGCCTGAACATTCTCGATCAGACTGCCGGCCGCGTCATAGATGCCATAGCCGGTGTAGAAATCATCGTTGAGGTTCTGCCCGTAATAAGCACCGCCATCGACCGTCGAAACGCCCGCCCCGGTGTCACCGTCCGCCAGATACACTCCGGCCTGGTTGTTGTCGTACACCTGATCGTTGACGATCCGGACGCCACCGTTGCCCTGACGCACCAAAACGCCATCCTGGTCGGAGCCGTAATTGGTGCCGTCCTCGACGTTGAGGCCGTTGCCGTCGATGACATCGTTCTGGATGACCAGCCCGGTCACCGCGGTTTTGGTGGTGCCGGAATTGAAGTCGATCTCGATGCCGATATCGCTGTTGGCGGTCACGGTATCGTTCGTCAGCAGCACGCCGGCGGACGCGCCGCCTAGCTCAACGCCGACATTCGCGCCGGTGATCGTCAAATTCTCGATCGTGATGTAGCTGCCGCCCTGGATGTCGAACACATCGACGCCGCTGTTGAGGTTGCCGCGGCTTAGCACCGCGGGCGTGCCGCTGGTGGGCCCGATGATGGAGAACGTGTCGCTCGCGCTGGTGCCGGAATTCTTCGAGCCGAGGTTGATATTGGTGGTTAGCGTATACGTTCCACCATCGACATAGATGATATCGCCGGCCCCGAGCGTGTAAGCTGTCAGCAACGCCTGGATGGAGAGTTTCGGCGTGGCGGGCGACAGGCCGTTGTTGGAATTGCCGCCGGGCGCCGTGGTGTACTGCCCCGGCGTGCCATCGTTCACATAATAATTCGTGATCTTCGGCGACACGCTGAACTGCGCCGACAACGCGGAGACCGAGGCACTGACAGCCGAGACCTGAATGACATACGTGTTGCCCGCCGCCAGCCCGGATGGAACGGTCCAGGTATAGCTGCCACTGTTCGTGATACCAGACGCGATCGACGTGAAAGTCGTGCCGTTGGTCGAATAGGCAAGATTGACCGCGCCGGTGAAGCCGGACGAACGCCAGGTGATCGCCGCGGTCGCGCCATCCTGCAAAGTCACGCCCGCGGCGGGCGCCAGCACCAGGATATATTCGGCGGGACTCTCCGCTGCCTGCGCGGTATTTCCGAAGTCGCCGAGATTGATGTAGTCACCGTTGGGCGCCGGTTCGTTGGCATAGCCCGACGTTGGCGCGCCGCGATCGATCGCCGGCGATTGCGCCGCGTCGGCGCCGCCAACGATCGCGGGGAACACCGGCTTGCCCGAAGAGCCAATGATCGGCGCGGTGCCACCACCTCGAAAGTCCTGATATTCGCTCTGCAAGTGGAAGTCGTCGTCGTAGCCAGGTTGCGACGGGCTGACGTAGCCGAGCACACCCTCGGCGCCGGTGGGGTTCACGAACAGCGGATTGCCGGTGAAGCTGCCGGCATCGGTCAATGTCGTCGCCTGCCAGGCCGCCAAA
This sequence comes from Acetobacteraceae bacterium, assembly GCA_003164305.1. Next base: position 8,523 of record PLSZ01000036.1, on the reverse strand, counting down.
GTGATTTCCGGCGCGTTCTGCCACTCACCGATCGCGCCCGCCGTTGCATTGGTCAGCCAGAACATGTTGTAGTCGCTGGCGAAGCCGGTCTCGCTGGCGGGCCCAACGACGATGCCGGTGCCGGCGCCGATCGCGAAGATATTGTTGCTCAGATGGGTACCGCTGTTGGCATCGGTGATGCTGACGCCGACACCGGTTGGCTGATCGATGGTGTTGTTGACGACCGTGATTCCGTCGTTGCCCAATATGGCGATGGCGGCGGTGGTGTTGGCGTAAATCAGGTTGTTGCCGATCAGCACCGTCGGGGAGGAATCGTCGCGCTGATCGGTGATGCCGGTGCCGTTCGAATAAATCACGTTGAGGGTGATCGCGGTCGGGCTGTTTCCGCCCTCGTCATCGGAAAAGTCATAAATTCCGCTCATCGCGTTGTCGTAAACGCGGTTCGCGCTGATCAGGGCGCCGTCGTCGTCGAGGATGCCCACCGCGCTGGCGTAAACGACGTTTTCCGTCGCGCTGGCACCGGCCTGCGCCTCGATGCCATAGGTAAAGAGGCTGGCGGTGTCGTACTTGCCTTCGTTGTAAACAACGTTGCCCGTCACGGTGACTGTACCGGTGGCGAAGATACCGTAGCCGACGTTGTCGTGGATGACGTTGCCCGCGTTGTCGGTCAGCACCGGATCGCCGATGATGGCGCTGCCGCTGTCGTCGTAAACGTAAAGCCCTTGTTCATTGCCGAAGATCGTGCTGTCGGTCACGGAAACCGAGCCCGGATCGGCGAGATAAACGCCCCACGAGAAATTGTCCGCGAACGTTCCGCTGATCGCCGCGACCGGCCCGTTGATGTAAAGCCCGCTGCCGTACATCGGCGAGGATACGTTGTTGGAGCTGTTTTTCGCGCTGCCGCTGTTGGTTATGTCCACGGCGCTGATCGTCCCCGCCGTGCCATCGACGTAGATACCGGACAGGCCGGAACTCGTTACGGTGATATCGTCGAGCAGCGTCACCGTCGATCCGCTGTCGATCCGAATGCCTTCGTTCGCCATGCCTGCGATCGTCAGGCCGGTCGCCGAGAAGCCGGCGCTGTTTTGCACGAGGACTCCGCGGCCGGCGTTTTGCAACGTCAGGTCGTTGACCGTAACGAGATTGGCGTCCTCCAGTTGGATCAGGTTGACCGGATTGCCCGGGATCGCCGGCGTCAGGATCGCCGCGCTGCCGTTGGTCGGCCCCTGGATGGTGAAGCCCTGATCGATGCCCAGTCCGTAGTTGTAGATGCCGGAGAGATCGACCGGGTCGATTTCGGCATAGAAGCCTGGATCGACCTGGATCACCGAACCCGACGTCAGCGTGTAGTTCCGCAACACGTTGTCGATGTCAGGCAGCGGCTGGCTCGGCTGCAGGCCATCGTTACGGTTCGACGCCGGTGCGGTAGTGTACTGAGCGTTCGCCGTGGAACCGTCGTTGACGTAATACGTGTCGCCATTCGGTGGCACCGTGAACGGCTCGGTGGAGCGCGCGGCGACCGCCGGATCACTGACCAGCGAGACCTGGATGATCAGGCCCTCGGTTCCGTAAGGCACTGTCGCCGGCGTCGGGATCCACGTGTACGACCCGGTATTGGGAACCGTCGCGATGGTTTCCAGCAGCTTCGGTTCACCTGGCAGGCCGTTGCCGACCGGCGTTTCCTGATAAAGCTCGATGGTCACCGACTGGTTCGCGGCGGCGGCGGTACCGTAATTATTCCACGTAATGACGTGCGGTGCGTTATCGGCCCAGTTTACGTAAAGCACAGGCGCTGTCAGCGTGATTTGCGCGGCGCCACTGGTTGAATCGGCGACCGCGGGGGACGAATAGGCGCCGTCCGACGTCGCCACGCCAATCGGTGACGTCGAAACGAACGCGTCGTCCAGGAATGAGCCGTCATAGGCTTCGCCGCCGGTCTGCTCGGTCGCGGTAAAGGTGTATTGGACATAGCGCGTACCGGCCAGCAACGCCGTCGTGCCGCCAACCAGCGCCCACCGGTCAGTAATGTTCGGCGCTTGCACCGTCGTTGAGCCCAGTACGGTTTTGTCGTCCGCCGCCAGCAGCGTGACGGTGATCTGGCCCTGGTCCGGCGGGAACGAATTCGCCGATATTACCCGCCCGCCGAACACCAGATTGAGGCCGCCGGCATCGATCTGACTCGCGCTGAGCCCGCTGTTCAGCAGTTTCACCGTCTGCGTGACGAAACCCTGCTGCACCGCGCCGGGGACGTAATAGCTCCCTCCAGTGAACGCCGCCGGATAACCCGTCTGCTGCCCAGAGGACCCGGCCGCCGATCCTGGGCTTGAAGTCCAGCCGTCGAGCCCGCTCTCGAACCCCGGATTACTGAGATAGTTCGCGCCAATCCCCGGCACTGCCGATTGCGGTCCCGAGACGGCGGACAGCGAAACGAAGGCGTCGTCGAGATACGCATTGTCGTCACTGGCGGTCTCACGGTTCGCGTTGAACTGATACAGGATAAACCGCGTTCCCACCGGCAATGCCGCCGTGCCGCTGGTCAGCGTCCATTGCGTCGTCGGATTGGTACTGTCCACCGTCATCGTGCCGAGCACCGTCGTCCCGGAAGCACCGATGAAGCTGACGGTGATCGAGCCCTGGTCCGGCGTGCTCGCGGCCAGCGATCGCGTGTAGCCGCCGAAGGAAATGGTCAGAGTTCCACTATCGATTTGTGTCGGGCTGTAGCCCCCCTGCAACAGATTGACCTGCTGCTGGGCGTATCCGCTCGCGGTGTTCGGACCGGCGTAGAAATAATTGGCGCCATCATACGCGGCGGGTCCGTCCGGCGCCACGCCGGCCAATGCGGCGGGATCGGTGGTCCAATCGGTCAGCCCCTGCTCGAACCCTGGATTGCTCAGCAGGTTGCCGCTTTGCGCCGGCACGTCGTATTCGGCGATCGGATTGCCCTGCTCCAGCGCCGCGTCCGACGCCGTCTGGCCACCAACCAACGGCAGCAACTGGAACCTGGCATCGTTCGCATCGACAAAACGCGGCATGCCGTCGGTCGGATTGACCACTGTCGAGCCGACCGAATGCAGATCGTACAACCCGACATCGTCCTGCCAATCCAAAATGTCGGTGAAGTTTCGCGTCCAATACACCAGAATCCCGTTTGGCCCGGCGTAAAGCGTGTTGTAGTCGCTGAAGAACCCGCTCTGGCTATCGTTACCGACGTAGATGTCATAACCGTTCAGCGCCCACAGGATCGAATTCTGGATCTCGACGTTGGAGGACCCATTCTCAATGCGGATATTGTCGCCGGTCGCGGTATAGAAGGTATTATCGGATGTCTGCACATTCGATACGCTGGAAACCTCCAGCCCGACCGTCGTGTTGTTGTAGATCAGGTTGTGCAGGATCTGGAGGTTCGATGTCGCCGAAATGCCGGTGCCGTTGCCGTCGATACGGTTAAACTGGATCGTGCCGGTGAACTCGCCGATGCCGGTCGTGTTGGCGTTGATGTCGTTGGCCAACGATAACGTATCGCCGCCGATCGTGCCGGTGCCGCTGACGCCCGTCACATTGCCGGTGATGACCTGATTTTGCATCTGCCCGGCCAATTGCACGCCGGTCGTGTTGCCGCTGATGGTGTTGACGCCCGATCCCGCCACGAAACCGAACCCGCCGGAACTGTTGTTTACCGTGGCGTTGACGCCGGTCGTGTTGAACGTGATCTGGTTGCCGCTTAACGCCGCCGCGGCGAAATAATTCACTCCGGTCACGCAGAACACGATCTCATTGTCGAGGATCGCGCCGGTGAAGGCGTTCGCGATGTCGATGCCGATGTTCGCCAGAACGACGATGTTATGATCGATGGTGCCGCCGTTGCCCGGCCCAATCTCAATCCCGTTGGTGGTGCCGGAGGCCGTGATCGTATTGCCGCGCAGCACGACATTGGTGGCGCCGAGTAACGACACGCCGCCTTCCAGCACATTGTCGATTACCACCTGATTGGCACCGGTCAACGTCAAAGTCCCGCTGGTCAGCTGGCTCTCACGCAACGCGAAGCCGCTGCCGCTGGCGCTGATGTCACCGGAGACCGTAACGCCCTGGAGCGTCACATTCACGCCGCCGACAGTCACCGAGCCGTCCAGCACAGCGCCCAGGCCCGGCTGCCCGACCAGGGTCACTCCCGCGTTGGCGGAACTCAGGGCGATCGCGCCGGAATAGCTGCCCGCGGTCAGGTAGATCACGTCGCCATCGCCGGCGTTGGGGCCGCTCAGCAGACCGGCCAGCGTGGACGGCGTGGCGACGGTGACAGCGGACGACGGGCTCAACGTGCCCATCACGCGCAACGCCGGCAGCGCGTCACCGGCGTCCGCCCAGGCGGCGAAGGGATTGCCGTTCGGGTCGAGCGTGAGGGACAGTTCGTCCAGCCCGCCGTCGCTTTGCGCGACGCCCTCGCCGCTCGCCTGGCCCGGCTGTGCTTGCGCGAAAGCGGAACCGTTCCAGGTCAGCACGTAAAGATGCGAGTCCGGACTGATGTTGGTGAGGAAACTGTTGATCCCGCTGCTGTCGATGAATTCGTCCGACCAGGCCAACATCAGTTGCGTGCCGTTCGACGCCAGTTTCGGCGCCAGCGCGACGTCGGGATTGCCGGACACGCCAAACCCGGTCTCCGCGCCGGTGCCGGCCGGCTGCCACGCGGTGCCGGCATACTCCGCCGCGTAAATCACCGGCGCCTGCTGGAAGATCGTTTCGGATTGCGCGGGATTGGAAATGTATTGCCGCCAAGCGGCGAATAGCGAACCGCCGGCGTACGCCACGGTGGGCGCCGAGGCCGCGTAAAGCCCTTGGCTGATCCCGGTGCCGGAGGCGGAACCACTCAGCGCGGACCAGGTTCCGCCGCTGTATTGCCTGAGATAAATCTGACTCGGCGCGGCGGCGAAATCCTGTGTCCAGGCCACCGCGATACGCGTCCCATCGGTCGCCGCCGCGAATTGCGTCACCGCCAACGATGAGCCGCTGATCCCACCGCCCGACGTCGCGCCCGAGCCCAACGCCACCCACGACGAGCCGCTCCATCGAGCCGCGTAAATATTCGATACGCCACCGGATGCATCGAGCCAGACCACGGTTGGTTGCCCGTTCACGAGCAGGATTTGCGCGTTCGACGCCTTGCCTGTCTGACTGATGCCGCCGGCTGACAACGACCCGCCCAACGCGACCCAGCCGCCCGCTCCGCCATTCGCCGCCGGGCTGTATTCCGCGACGTCGATGTCGCTGCCGCCGACGGTTTGCGCCGTCCACGCAACGATTGGTTGCCCGCTGGCCAGCAGCGCGATGGCCGGCGCCGCCGCCGCGCTGAGCAGCCCGCTGATCCCGCCGCCTTGCGCGCTGCCCGCCAACTGATTCCACGCCGATCCGGTCTCGGTCACCACATAGACCGCGGGAATGCCGCCGGCGATATCGATCCACGCCACGTACCGCGCCGTCGCGCTGGCCGCGATCGCGGGACCGCCGTCATTGGTTGTGGGCGTGCCCAGAATGGAGCCATTGCCGCCCGCCAGAGTGGCCCACACGCCGCTGGTCGCGACGTTGGCGGGCAGCGCGGCGGCGGCGTTGGCGGCGGCGGTCAGAACCGGGTTTTGTTCCGGTACCGGAGTCTCGGCATAGGTGACGACGGACGCCACGCCGGGGTTATAAACCTGCGTCCCCGGTCCACTGCCGGAAACGATCGTATTGGTCCCGGCGCCCGCGTAAATCTGGTCGTTCCCGGCGTTGCCCGTGACGCTGTCGTTACCCGAGACATCGCCATAAATGGTGTCCTGGCCAGTACCTGGCGACGACTGCGACGGATCGCCCGCGTTGATCGTATCGTTGCCGTCGCCACCCACCAGCAGATCGTTGCCCGATCCGCCGGAGATCAGGTTGCCGGTCAGTTCGCCCTCGATCGTATCGTTACCGGTACCGCCGACAATCGTGTTGGAGCCGCCCTCGGCGAAGATCTCGACGTTCCCGGTGCCTCCGCTGATCGAATCGTGGCCGCCGGTTGAAGCCCAGATCGTGTCGTTGCCCGCGCCGGCGAGGATTTGCGTGCCGCCTCCGGTGCCGCCGTAGATCACGTTGCTTCCGGCGCCGCCCTCGATCAGGTCGGTGCCGGAGCCGCCATACAACAGATCGTCGCCGGCGTTTCCGACGATGGTATCGTTGCCGGTGCCACCATAAGTCGTGACATCCGCGGTGCCGGTTCCGGCCATCAGGGAGTCGTTGCCTGGGCCTCCATCGATCAGATCAGAGCCAGTACCACCCACGATCGTTTGATTGCCCATGCCGGCGTAAATGTCGTCGTTGCCGCTGCCGCCGGTGATCGAATCGTCGCCGGCCGAACCGTGGATGGTCGCATTTCCGGTGCCGCCGGTGATGGTGTCGCCGTGGCCCGGCGTGCCGATCGAGTCGGTGCCGTAAATAAGGTCGTTGCCGGCGCCGCCCGACAAGACGTTGCCGGGCGCCGAACCGGCGTAGATCGTGTCGTCGCCAACCCCACCGGCGATGGTGTCCTGTGACGCGCCACCGACCAGCAGGTCTTCGCCGGTGCCGGCGGTGATCAGGCTCGGCAACGCGCCGGCGTAGATCGTTTCGGGGCCAGCGCCTCCGGCGATGGTATCGCCGCCGTCGCCGCCATGGATCAGGTCGCCCGCGGTGCCGCCCTGGATCGAATTGTTCCCCGTGCCGCCGAGGATGATGTTGAACCCGCCGCCGCCGGTGATCGTGTCGTTGCCCGATCCGCCGGTGATCTGATCCGGACCCGTGCCGCCAAAGATGCAGTCCGCGCCTTCGCCGCCCGAGAGCGTGTCGTTATTGACGCCGCCGTAAATCGTGCTGTCGCCGCTGCCGCCGAACACCTGGTCGTCGCTGCTGCCAGCGGCGGACAGGTAATCGCTGCCCTGACCGCCGAACAGCGTGTTGTCGATGCCATTATCGCCATAGATCACATCGGTTCCGGTGCCACCCAGAATGGTGTCGGAGCCCGCGTCGCCATCGATCGTGTCGTTGCCGGTGCCACCGTAGATCGTATCGCCGCCGGCATAACCATCGATGATGTCGTTGCCGCTGCCACCCTGGATCGTATCGTTGCCGCCCTCGCCGCGGATTGAATCGTTGCCGCTCCCACCGACGATCGTGTCGTTGCCGGCGCCGCTGAGGATCGTGTCGTTGCCGGAACCGCCGGTGATCGTGTTGTTGCCGTTGCCGCCCTGGATCAGGTCGTTGCCGGTATCGCCATAAATCGTGCTGTTGCCGGGCCCGCCTTCGATCGTGTCGTTGCCGGTGCCGCCGTAGATCGTGTCGCCGCCCGATCCGGCGGTCAGCACATCGTTGCCCGGCCCTCCATGAATGATCGTTGGACCCGCGCCGGCGGTGATCGTGTCGTTGCCCGACAGGCCGATCAGCATCTGCGGCCCGGCGCCGCCTTTCAGGACCGGGTCGGCCGCAGTCGCATAGTGCACCTGGGCGCCGGGGATGAAGTTGTAGGATTTGCCGATTCCGAATGCCATCGTTTGCGCAGTCGCACCGGCCGCATTGAGCCCGAGCACGAACAGCGAGCCGGCAAGGCCCGACAGGTTGCCGGCTTGTGTCACCAGCGAATCGAGCGGCATTGCGGCCAGTGCGATTCCCGTCGCGCTGAACCCGCAGACCGTGAAATCCATCGCCCCGACCAGCGTCGTGCCGACAAAGGCATCGACCGTCAGTGTGTTGGTGGTGTCGGAAATGTTGGTGACCTGAAACGAGATGGAATTCATCGCGATGAACGCCGATCCGACCGTCCCGGTCATGCCGACATAGGTCAGCACCTGGTTGGGCGAGGATGCGCTGTTGGTGATCGAGCCGTTGATGGCGGTCGCGGAGGCGTTGGTGAACGCGTTCGAGCCGAAGGTCAGGCCCACAAGGGCATCAAGGCTGCCCAGTTTGACGGTCTTTGTCATGGATTCAACCCGCGCTCGTTTCGACAGCGAGGATTGACGCCATTGTCACGTTACGGACAACGCGGGTTGCTTTCACTTCGGATGGAGATGCCCGCGCCTTGGACGCGTGACCCATCCGTGAGAGCCGGATTGCGGCGCGTCAGGCCCACGGGCACAGGATCCGGCATGGACCTTGTACGTCTTGAAACGCAAAACGCCGCCCCGGGTCGGGGCGGCGTCGCGAAATCGGTACTATCCTGGGTTCAGGCGATGACGGGTGCGGCCTGCCGCACGCTTTCATCGACATGATCGGCAAACTGTTCGAAATTGTCGATGAACTTGCGCACCAGATCCTGCGCGGTCTTGTCGTATTCGTCCGGATTGGCCCAGGCGCCGCGCGGGTCGAGCAGTTTGGAATCAACGCCCGCCACCGCGACCGGCACTTCAAAGCCGAACCACGGGTCTTCGCGGAATTCGGCGGTGTTGAGGCTGCCATCGAGCGCGGCGTTGAGCAGGGCGCGGGTGTGGGTGATGCTCATGCGCGATCCGGTGCCGTATTGGCCGCCGCTCCAGCCGGTGTTGA
>PLSZ01000084.1:2637-10987 GCA_003164305.1 Acetobacteraceae bacterium | reverse complement strand
CTTGACACGGTAGGGGTCACAGGTTCAATCCCTGTTGCGCCCACCACGTTTTCAATGGGTTAGGCACCTCATCGGGGACCTGTGGCACAACCCGGCGCGGCGAACGTATCCCTGAAGCTGGCGCCGCCCGGATTCCGCGATGCCCGATGTTATGCTGGAGTGGCCCCGCCCTCGTCTGAACGGCGCAGCCCAGGAACCCGCAATGACGTCCTTTGACGCGATCCGCGCACGAGCGGCCGAACGGAAAGGCGGCGATGCCGTGCTCGCCAGCCTGCTGCCCAAGGTGGCGTCAGCAAAGACGCTCGCGGCGCTCCCCGATGACCGTATCCTCAGCGAGATGACCCATCGCGTTTTCTGCTCCGGCTTCGCCTGGTCGGTCATCGAACAGAAATGGGCTGGCTTCGAGGCGGCGTTCCTCGGCTTCGACCCGGCCGCCTTGTTACGGCAACCGCCGGAATTCTGGGATGCGCTGACGTCCGATACGCGCATTGTACGCAACGGCCAAAAGATCATGTCTGTCGCCCGCAACGCTCGTTTTGTCGCCGATATTTCCGCCGAGCATGGCGGTTTCGGCGGATTTCTCGCTTCCTGGCCGGCGGCGGATCAGACCGGCCTGCTCGCCTTGTTCGCGAGGCGTGGCGCTCGATTGGGCGGTCATACCGGCCAGTACCTGCTTCGCTTTCTTGGTAAGGACGGCTTCATCCTGTCGCGCGACGTCGTCGCCTGCCTGCGCGACTCGGGGCTGGACATCGCCGACGACCCCACCTCGAAGCGCGACCTCGGGCGCGTTCAGTCGTTGTTCAACGATTGGGCCGGCGAAACGAAGCTGCCGTACACCCATATTTCACGCATTTGCGCGATGTCCGTCGGCGAGAATCATCAACTGGAACGATTGCACGGTTATATAAGGGAGTAAGTCACCCGGCGAATTGAACGAGGGTCGCGATCGACGCCTGTGCCAGGGAGCCGTTCAGATTTCGCCGCGCCTTCGCTGGTTTGACCCGCGGCCTTGGTGCCCCACGACCAGTGGATTCTCCGCCTGGCTCGCCTTTCCGGGCTGGCCCGTGTCAGACTGCGGACGTCCCCCGGAGGAGTTCAAAATGCGTCTCGCCGTCATCTCGGACATTCACGCCAACCTCGCCGCGCTGGAAGCGGTCCTGGACGATCTCGCCAGCAAAAGCCCCGACACCATCGTCAATCTGGGCGACAACGTATCCGGTCCATTGTGGCCGAGGGAGACCATGGAATTGCTGGAGGCCCGAGGCATTCCCTCGGTGCGCGGCAATCACGACCGCTGGCTGCGCGACCGTCCGGTGGAACGCCTGGCTGCCTCCGACCGCTTCGCGCATGAGTCGCTCGGAGAGGCCTGGATCGGGAAATTGTACGATCTGCCAACGACCATCGATGTGAACGGCGACGTATACGCGGTGCATGGCACGCCAACCGACGACAACACCTATCTCCTGGAAGACACCGACAGCGGCCGCATGGCGCCCTCGCCGCGGGCCGCCGTCATCGAACGCCTGGGCGCGGCGATGAACCGCGCGGTCGTGCTGTGCGGGCACAGTCACCGCCAGTCTCTGACCCAGATTCCGGGCGGTCCGCTGATCCTGAACCCGGGCACCGTGGGATGTCCCGTGTCCCCCGACAATAAGCTGGCCTTATCGCTGGAGTTCCGCTCGCCGCACGCCCGGTACGCCATCCTGACCCGGCGCCTCGGTCAGTGGGGCGCCGAATTGTTCGCTTTGCCGTATGACTGGGAGCGGGCGGCGGCGCGGGCGGAGACCGTTGCCTCCGCGGCATGGCACGACGCCCTCACCGTTGGATCCGTCACGTAACGATAACGCGCCTGGGCTTCCGCGCGCGCCGCGTTTGACGAAAAGTCAGAATGACGCTGTGCGAAAGTCATGACGATGCGTCGGCATCAGCCACCCGCCAAACAAGGCCGGCGTGTAGGAAAACCAGCGAATTTCGGCTACAACGTCGATCGAATAACGTAGGAGGGGCGGTCATGGCGTTGCTCATCGTCGATCTCGACAAGCATATCGGTAACGCCACGGCATGGCGCGACACCTTCGCGGCACAGCTTCCCGATCTGGAGATCCGCGTCTGGCCGGACCCGGGGAACCTGGCGGATATCGAATATCTCGCCTTCATGCATCCCGATTTCGATGCGCTGCCCGCTTTTCCGAATTTGAAAGCGATGTTCAGCCGCTCCGCCGGGGTCGAGTCCTTTCTCGGCCATCCAAAGCTGCCGCAAGCGCCGCTGTGCAAGGTCGAGCCGCCAGGCGGCGATCCGATGATGACGGAATACGTCGTCATGCACGTGCTTCGTCTGCATCGTGACATGCCAGGCTATCAGGCGGCGCAGGCCAGGCGGGAGTGGCGCCGCGTGCCGATTATGCGGCCCGAGCAACGGCGTGTCGGATTCCTCGGCTTCGGCATGATGGCGAAAGCGCCGGCGCTGGTGTTGCAATCGCTCGGGTTCAAGGTTTCGGCCTGGGTTCGCAACGCGAGGGACGAAGCTGACGTGCCGATCTTTCACGGCCCCGATCAACTTGAACCATTTCTTCAGCAAACCGATATCGCCGTCTGCCTGTTGCCGCTGACGCGGGAAACCGAGGGCATATTCTGCGCGCGCACCTTCGCCATGATGCCACGCGGGGCGATGCTGGTGAATGTCGGGCGCGGCAAGCATGTGGTGGAACAGGATCTGATCGACGCGCTCGATTCGGGACAATTGTCATACGCCGCGTTGGACGCGCTGTGGCCCGAGCCCCTGCCGCCGACCAGCGCGCTTTGGTCGCATCCCAAGGTCACCATCATGCCGCACGTGGCCCGGCGGCCGACGGTCGCACAGATCGTGACGGAGATCGCGGCGAGCATTCGAAGCTTCGAGGCGGGCAAAGGGCTTTTGCAGGAGGTCGATATCTCGACCGGGTATTAGTCCACGCCATAAGGATCGAGCGGGATCAGCCCGATAACGCATGCACGAGGTACGGCAGACTTACATCCATTCGGTAATCGACTCCGCTGTGATTGTCCGCGAACTCCTCATAGCGGTGAGCGACGCCAAGCTGGCCGAGTCGCCGCACGAACCTGCGCGCGCCATAGAGCAGGTTGAACTGATCCCGCTCACCGCAATCGATATAAAGGGCCTTGAGATTTCGCGGATTGCCACCCAGCGTTTCGACCGCGACAACCGGATCGTGGCGCATCCAGTTCGCCCACCGCTCCTCGATCACCTCGCAGGTGTCGAATGTAACGGGCAACCGCATGCCAAGGAATTCAGATGGGTCTGGATCGTAACTCGCCGCCATCGCCAGTACGTTCAGGGCGGTAAAGTTGCCATCCGGGCGTTTCTTCGCCTCCTCGATCCCACGCCACCACTTTTCGATGGAGTTGTTGGATCCGGCCAGTGCCCGCAGGGTCGCCGGCATGTCGGGCAGGTAGCACAATTCAAACCCCATATCGCCGGAATGGCATGCCGCGGCCGCCCATACGTCGGAGTGGCGCAAGGCATGCGTGATGGCTCCGTAGCCGCCAGAGCTTTTGCCGAACACGCCGCGCCGCCCCTCGCCACCGCAGCCAAACCGCTGCTCGATCACCGGCAGCATTTCGTCAGTCAGAAAGTCTTCCCAGGGCCCCGTGGCCGCGGAGTTGACGTATTGATTGCCGCCGATGCGCGTGAAGCAGTCCGGAAAGGCGACGACGACCGGCGGCAGGAGATGTTCGCCGATCAGACGATCGAGCCGTTCTGGCATGTTCTCCTGGAAAGCGGCCCAGTTGGTGTGGGACAGGCCGCTGCTGGTGATGCCGACGAGGTCGATGAGCAAAGGCAGCCCGTGACCGTCGTGTCCGGCGGGAACGTAGACATCGACCGCGCGCGCGGTGGGATCGCCGAGGATGTTCCCCTTCAGGACTTCGCTCTCGACGACGAGACGATGAATGGTGCCCATAGGACCGAAAAATTTGCGCATGCATCGTCCTCCTTGAGGGATGACAATACCGCATTGGCGCGCGATCCCTAAGGCCAGTGCCACGAGGCCTCATGGCGCTTCCGGCGACGGGAAAGCCAAGGCTGGTTCGATCAGGTATTGCTATTGGGGGTCGGCGCTCCTGGCCCGCGGACAGCGCCGTCGGATTGTTCGAACCGAACGGCCTGGCGGCGGCACTGTCATTCGACGCGATGGGGCACCGAACATCGGCGTCCTGCCTCAGAACCGCGCCGTGACGCTGGCGATCAATCGCCGTTCCTGGGGCGCCCCCGCCGTGGTGATCAAACGCGGCGCGTTCAATTGTTGCGCGACCACGGCCAGCGTCACGTTGTCCAGCACCCGGTAACCGATTCGCGCGTTGACGGTCACATAGTTGTCGATGCTGACCAGAGTCAGCGGCCCCAGGGTGTCGGGCCCGCGCACGTCGAGGAAGCTGGATTGCCAGCGCGCCATCACGTCCGCCTCCAGTTTCTCGAACGTGTAGCCGAGACCCGCGACCACCACGTGTTCCGGCACGCTGCGCGCGTAAAGTTGCGCGCTGAAGATGACGCCACCCGGATTGACGCTGGTATGGTTGGTGGTTTCGGCCAGGGCGTAGCTCAGATTCCAGCGCCATCCCGAGGCGGAATGGCCCTTGATCCCAATCTCGAACCCTTCGGCGGTGCTGTACCCGACGTTCGCCGCCTGCTGGTACACGACGCCGGTCGGCAGGATCGTCAAAGGTCCCGCGAAAGCGGTCGCGATGACGTTATCGGTGCGCTGCAGGAACAGCGCCGTGCGCAGCACCGAGTTGATTGACGCCAGGTCGCGGTCGTAGTCGATCTCCGCGTTCCAGGTGATCGACGGCAACAAGTTGGGCTTGCCGTAAAACCCGATCGGGCCGGCCGTCAGCGGATCGAGTTGAATCCCCTGCTCCACCAACGTCGGCAATTGCACGCCGCGCGCCAGCGTCAGCCGGAACGTGTCCGCGCCGGTCGCTCGCCACACCACGCCCGAGTTCAGGCTCGGCGCGTCGATACGAACCGCGTTGAACGCGGCGGGCGTGAGTCCACTCAATACTGTCGGCGTGCCGCTGTAACCTACCTGGGCATGGTCGAAGCGTACCGCGTTGGTCGCGGTGACCGCCGGCGTGACCTGCCAGTCCCACATCAGGCTCGCGGCGTACACCGTGTCGGCCAGTTTGCCGCCGAAAATGGCGGACGCATCCGAGTTGTCGCGAAACTCCAGGCCGAACCGCACCGTGTGGTCCGTGCCGAGCTTTAACAAATCACTGGCTTGCAGCACGGTCACGCTCTGCTGCTCATGCGCCAGATAGGGATTGAAATCGAACACCGTGATCGCCAGCCCGTCGACTTTCACGTCGTTACGATAGGCGGACAGAGACAGCGCGCCGGCCGGCGTGTCCGCGTTCACACCCGCGCGCAGCGACCATTGATGGAGTTGTTCCGTATCGAACGACGATTGCGGCGACTGATGCGATTGGCGTGTCGTGCCATAACCGCCATCGAGCACAGCCTCGATCCGCGGCGTGATTTGCCAGCGTCCGGTGGCGTTGAAACTGCCGCTGAATGGCGGTTGCCGCGTCAGCGTGTCGGTCAAACTCAACGGTCCGGGGGCGAAATCATGCGCCTTGAAGCCACCCGCCGACAGGCGGAGACCGGCGGTGTCCCCAAGCTTCGCGGTGCCGACCGCCGAGCCGGTGAGAAAGTCCTGCGTGCCGCCGCCGGCGCTGAGCACGTTCACGCTTTCCTTCAGCGGATCATAAGTAATGATGTTGATCACGCCGCCCACGGCGTTGAAGCCGTACAGCGCGGAGTTCGGTCCCTTGATCACCTCGATCTGGCGGATTTCGCTCAACTGGACCGGCAGGTTCTCCCAGACGATCCGGCCGTAATCGACCATGTAGACCTGACGGCCGTCGATCAGCACCATCAGATGCGGATTGGACGCCTGGTTATAGCCCCTTATGCCGACATCCTGCGCGCCAAGTCCGTAGGTGCGCACATCCACCCCGGTGACGAACGCGAGCACGTCGGGGATCGTTGTCGCGCCGGATCGCCTGATGTCATCCTGCGTGATGATTTCAACATTGGCCGGCGCGTCGGCCGCGCGTTGCGGTTTGCCCGTGACGGACGTCGTGACCGGCTCTCCGAACAACTGCTCCAGCCCCTGGTAATCGACCGACTGCGCGCGGGACGGAACGGCGTGTGACAGCAGCAGAAGCCACGCGGCGGTTCCGGCGGCGGCGTATGACCGGGTTGGTCTTGACATGATGGCTCCTCGTGGGTTCGGCACGTTGCTGGGGACGGCCGCGCCGACCGGCACGGACCCGGTCGTTGTTTTGCCGTATCGGGGATCGCGGGAGGTCATCGCGCGCGCCTAAAACCGCGCCGTGGCGCTGGCGATCAGTCGCCGTTCGGTCGGAACGCCAGCGGTCGTGACCAGGCTGGCGGAATTGAGTTGTTGCGCGACCAGCGCCAACGTGACCCGATCGGTCAGGCGATAAGCAATCCGCGCGTTCACCGTCACATAATTGTTGACGACGATGAACCGCAGCGGCGGCGTGCCGATGACCGATCTGGTATCGACGAAGCTGGACTGCCAGCGCGCCATCAAATCGGCTTCCCACTGGTCGTGACTGTACCCAACGCCAACGATCACCACGTGCTCCGGGACACTGCGCGTGTACAGCTCGGTGCTGACGATCACCGGCCCGGTGTTCAGACTCGTGTGATCGGTCGTCGCCGCCAGCGCGTAGCTGACGTTCCACCGCCACCCGGACGGCGAGTGGCCTTTGATCGCCAGTTCCATTCCCCCGGCGGTGCTGTAGCCGACGTTGGCCGCGGTTGTAATCGCATAACCGGCCGGCGCGAACGTAATGGGGCCGCCAAACGGCGTCGCGATCACGTTATCGGTGCGCTGCGCGAACAACGCCGTGCGCAGCACGGACGCGATAGTTGGCAACTGGCGATCGTAATCGATCTCCGCGTTCCACGTGATCGCGGGCAGCAAATTCGGCTTGCCGTAAACCGCGACGGGCCCGGTGGTGCCGAAATCGCTTTGAATGCCCTGCTCCACCAGCGTCGGCAGCCGCACGCCGCGCGCCAGGCTGAGCCGAAACGTATCCGCGCCCGTCGCCCGCCACACCACACCCGAATTCAAACTGGGCTCGGTGATGCGCACCGCGTTGAACGCCGCGATGGTCAGGCCGCTCGCCACTGTCGGCACGCCGCTATAGCTGACCTCCGCGTGGTCGATCCGAACCGCGTTGGTCGCGGTCAGCGCCGGCGTGATCTGCCAGTCCCACATCAGCGCGGCGGCGTAGTCGATATCGGCCAGCCGCCCATGCACCAGATCGGTCGCGTCCGAGTTGTCGCGATATTCCAAGGCGATTCGTAGCGTGTGATAGGGTCCGATCTTCACCAGATCGTTCGCTTCCACCACGGCGACCTGCTGCTGCTCATGTTCCAGGAACAAAAACGGCGGCGTTTGCGTGGCGGCGTCGCCTCGCAGATATGTCGTATTCTGATAAGCCGACAGGCTGAACGAACCGAGCCCGGTCTGCGCGCTGACCCCGGCGCGCAGTGACCATTGGTGCGTCTGCTCGGTGAACAAAGCGCCTTCCGGCGAGGGCTGCGACAGCCGCGTCGTGCCGTAGCTGCCTTCCAGAAACGCGTCGATCGATGGCGTGACGTGCCACCGCCCGTCGGCGTTGAAATTGCCGGTGAACGGGGTTTCGCGGGTGCGCAGATCGACGCTGTCGAGTGGCCCAGGAGCGAAGTTCCGTGCCTGGAAGCCGCCGGCGGAGAGGCGAATGCCCGCCGTGTCGCCGATCGCCGCGGTGCCGACGACGGAACCCGAGGCATAATCCTGCGTGCCGCCGCGCACCGTCGCCGCGTTGATTTTTTCCTTGGTCGGATCGTAGGTGATGATGTTGATCACGCCTCCCACGGCGTTGAACCCATACAGCGCCGAATTGGGTCCCTTGATCACCTCGATCTGGCGAATCTCATCCATTTCGACAGGAAGGCTCGCCCAAAGGATGCGGCCGTAATCGACCATGTAGACCTGNNCGTCCTGCGTGATGATCTCGATATTGGCCGGCGCGTCGGCGACCCGTTGTGGTTTGCCGGTGACCGAAGTGGTGACCGGTTCACCGAACAACTGTTCCAGCCCTTGGTAGTCGATGGATTGCGCGTGTGCCGCGGCGATGCGCGCCATCGTCAACACCGCCGCCGCCAGCGTCAGTGATTGTATCCGGTTCGACATGAGGGGCGCCGTCATTTCATTACATCTCCCGAATCATCATGCGAAACGCCGCCGCGAAATCGATGCCGGCGGCGGCCGCGGCC
>PLSZ01000084.1:0-2588 GCA_003164305.1 Acetobacteraceae bacterium | reverse complement strand
CCGAGCCGATCAGCGCCGCGATGGCGTCGGCGTCGCGCTTCGAATCAGCATTGCCGGGGAGGTAAGCGATCGCGATGACCGCGTCCGGCGCCGGTGGTGGCTGCATGAACGCGATGGCGCGACCGAGGACCTGCAGATCCTTGGCGGCGAACGACGCGGCCCAGGCGGCCCGCGACACCGTCAGGATCAGCACCGCCGCGGCCAGAGATTTGCTGGCGCGCCTGATAAGTTCGCCTGATCCGCGCGCCACGTTCGAGCAGCACCTCAATGCATCGATGAGGCTGGCTACCAGCGAATCCTTACTGAACTAATAATTTCGCGCGGCTCGAACGCTCTCAGGCGACGCCCGACATTAAACGAGTCGATCGGCGCGCATCTNNACTTCAAACGATCACGCTCTAAACGAGTCGATCGGCGCGCATCTCTCCACGTCGTCACCGGGCCGGACCCCATAGGCGCTAACATAAGCGCCGGCGAAGTGCGCGGACCGGTGTTCCTCCAGCCTATCAGCGTCATGGCCGAGCTCGACCCGGCCATCTCTGGCCGCGCGATGTGCGTGCCCTGAGAGATCACCGGGTCGAGCCCGGTGATGACGATTAATGGCGGTGGGCGTGATAATGGCGGCGGGCGTGAGTTGTCTCCCGCACCGGCGCTTATGTTAGCGCTTGTGGGGTCGAGCCCGATGATGACGACAGTAGCTGTAATTGTTGGGCGTCGCCATGGGCACGCGCGCCGAAAGCCGTACTAAGAATTTGTTAACCTTCCGACGATAGAACCAATCGATGCCTGTCGCCTCATTCCTGTCAGCCCATGATATTCGACTGCTGGCGGGCGCGCTGCTGGCCAGCCTGGCGCTTTGCACGGCGATGTTCTGGATCATGCCGTTGCGCCCCATGGGGCGCCCCATGGGACGCCCCATGGGACGCCCCGCGGCACGCCACATCCACGCCATCGCACGCACCGCCTGCGCGGGGCTGTTACTGGGCGCCGCGGTCTGGATTGTGTTGTTTCTTTCGTGGAAGGGTTTCTTCCCGTTCGTCGACGCGGCGATGCCGAAATCCGCTGTCGCCGCCTCATTGGCGCTGGCGATCGCCGGCGCGACCGCGACCCTGGCGATTTCGGTCCATGGCGACTCCGGCACGCGCAATACGGTGCTCGCCGGCTCGATCCTGGCGGCGACCGTGTCGTGCATGCTGTTCGTGACCATGAGCGCGATCGCCGCGCCATTGGTCATGGGTTACGATCTGACGGAAGTGCTGCTGTCGATGATCGGTTGCACGTTGATGTGCTCGCTTGGCCTGCATCGCATTCGCCGCGCCTCGACCCGGCGGCAAATGCTGCTGCCCGGCGTGCTCGTCGCCATCGCCATTCCGGCGCTGAACCTGGCATCGTTGTCCTCGGTTCTGCCGTTCACGGAATGGGAAATGGCGTCCGCCACGCCGGGCGCCCTGGCGTTGCAGCCACTGACGGTCGTGTTCCTGTCGGAGTTCGCGGCGGTCCTGGCGCTGACGCGCGCGGGCGCGCAGGTCGATAGGCGAACCGCCGCCCGCACGCGGCAGGAAAATGAGCGGTTGCGCCAATTGACCGACAGCACGTTCGAGGGCTTGCTGGTGCATCGTGACGGAATTGTACTGGACGCCAACGCGGCGTTCTGCGCGATGGCGGGACTGGCGCTGGACGCGGTGATCGGCCGCCCGGTCAGCGATTTCGCCGCGGCGCTGCGAGCGGCCGCGCGCCAGACCGGTTCAGGACAGCATCCGATCGAAACCGAGCTTCTGGTGACCGGGAGCGAACGTCTGCCGGTCGAAATGCTCTCCCGTGAGATCAATCTCGGCGATGGTCAGGTCCAGGTCACCGCCGTGCGCGACATCCGCGAACGCCGGGCCGCCGAACAAAGCGCCCGCGACCGTGAACAGGTTCAGAATCTGCGGCGGGAGACCGAGGAAGCGCGCGAACGCCAACGCATCGCCGAGGAAGCCAGCCGCGCCAAATCCGCGTTCCTCGCGATGATGAGTCATGAGATTCGCACACCGATGAACGCGGTCCTGGGGCTCGCCTCCACGCTGCTGGATGACGGCCTGACCCGCGAGCAGGAAGAAGCGGTCCACGCGATCAAAACCTCGGGCGACAATTTGTTGCGAATTTTGAACGATATCCTGGATTTCTCTCGCCTGGACGCCGGCCGCATGACGTTCGAGCACGCGCCGTTCTCGCCCGCCACGCTGACCCAGGAAATGCTGAGCGTGCACAGCCCAGGAGCGGTGGAAAAAGGATTGAAGCTGACGGCGCGGCAGGAGATGGGCGTGCCCGACCGGCTGGTCGGCGATGCCGGACGGATCCGCCAGATTCTGCACAACCTCGTGTCGAACGCGGTCAAATTCACCCGAAGCGGTGAGGTCGGCGTGGTCGCGCGCTGCGTGTCCCGCGCCGGCGACGCGGCGACGATCGAATGGACCATCTCCGACACCGGCATCGGCATCGCCACCGACAAACTGGGCTCGTTGTTCGACGCCTTCGTCCAGGCCGACAGCTCGATCACAAGGCGGTTCGGCGGCTCCGGTCTGGGCCTGGCGATCAGCAAGCAACTG
>PLSZ01000552.1 GCA_003164305.1 Acetobacteraceae bacterium | reverse complement strand
GCAACGGCAAGCATGTCGATCTGGATGGGCACGTCGTGGACTACCAGACCGGGCCGATCATCTGGGGCGAGCCGGGTACCGACGGCCAGCATTCGTTCTATCAGTTGCTGCACCAGGGCACGAAACTGGTCCCATGCGATATGATTGGGTTTTGCAAACCGTTGAGTCCGTTGATCCATCAGCACGATCTGCTAATGGCCAATTTGTTCGCTCAGGCGGAGGCGTTGGCGTTTGGTAAGACGGCGGAGGCGCTGACGGCGGAGGGTTCGCCGGCGTTTCAGACGCCGTTCCGTGTCACCGAGGGCAATCGGCCAACCAACATGATCCTGGCTGACAGACTCGATCCGGCGACGCTCGGAAGCCTGGTGGCGTTGTACGAGCACAGTGTGTTCACGCAGGGCGCGATCTGGGCCATCGACAGCTTCGACCAGTGGGGCGTCGAACTGGGAAAGGTTCTGGCCAGCCGGATCATTCCGGAACTGGATCGTGGCGTGGAGCCGAAGCTCGCGCATGACGCATCGACCAACGCGCTGATCGGGCGATACCGGCGCGGGCGGGGATGAGCGCTGTCCGAGATATCGCCGGACTTAAGCAGCAGGCCGGCGAGCACGCCGCGACGCTGGTGGCATCGGGCATGGTGTGCGGCCTCGGCAGTGGTTCAACGGCGATCTTCGCGACGCGCCGTATCGCGGAACGGCTGCGTGCCGGCGACCTCAAGGACATTGTCGCCGTCGCCACTTCGCGCGCGACCGGGGTCGCGGCGCGCGAACTCGGTATCCCGATGCTCACCGACGACATTCCACGCGATATCGATATCACCATTGATGGCGCCGATGAGGTGGACCCGTCGCTGAACCTGATCAAGGGCGGCGGAGGCGCGTTGTTGCGAGAGAAGATCATCGCCCAGGCGACGAGACGGGAAGTGATCGTGGTTGACGAGGGCAAGTTGTCGCCGCGGCTCGGCACCCATTGGGTTTTGCCGGTCGAAGTGCTGACATTCGGTTGGCGTTCACAGGCGCGCTTCCTGGAAAGCCTCGGCGCGGTCGTTACGCCACGCATGACCGCCGGCGATCTGTTCCATACCGACCAGGGAAACATGATTCTCGACAGCGGCTTCGGCCCGATCGCCGATCCCATCGCGCTCGCCATCCAACTCAGCGCGCGGGCGGGCATTATTGAACACGGCCTGTTCATCGGCCTCGCGCACGATCTGATCGTGGCGGGCGCGAGTGGGGTTCGGCATGTGCGGCGCGACATGGCCTGAGCAGCGGCGGATTCCGCGTCGTCGCGGCGGTGGGACACGGTCCGCTACAGACAACTCTCTTGATGCAAAACGTAGTCTCGCAAGGCGATCGCGTCATGGCGCGCGTTGTGCGGCACATCGCTCAGCGCCTCCGAATCGAACAGCGGCAGATCGAGCAGGTCAAATCTTATCCGCGGCGACGGCATCCGCCATCCTGGGCCGGTCACCATCAGCAGTGCCAAATGCGCGATATCTTCGGGCCAGTCGGCGATCATGACCGGTTCAGCATCGTCACGCAGGTACGCCGCGAGCTTCGCAATCATTTCCGGACGGGATATGGGCCGCGTTCGCAAGACCGGTAGCACGTGCTCGGCGACCCAGGCCTCGGGGCCGGCGCACGGGAGTGCCTCATAAAACGGAAGTGCGTCCCGTTCCTCGGGCACAAGCGCCAGAGAGATCAATGGCCCGCCGAACCCATTGTACTCGGCGTCGAGGAAATATCGCATTTTGGCCTCGCTGTCGGTGCGACCGGCGATCATTGGTGGATAACCAATACGCATACTGAATGGCGCGGTGCAAATTGAGTGTTTTCCGAAGTCTTATCGCGCGGGTATGGTGACGTCATTTACAGGCAGGCACCCCGCTCCGGGTTGCTCGAACAAGATTGGAACGACCATGAAACGGGTACTTTTGGCCAGCGCCGGAATGCTTTTGGCTGTCTCTTCGATGTCTTATGCGCAGCCCGCGCCGGCCGCGCCAGCCACGCATGCGGTGCCGGGCTATCCTGACGTCAAGGTCCTGCCAGTGGACAGCGCAGCGAAGCCGGCGACGCCCGCCGCGCAGGCGGCCGGCACCAGCATGCGCCAGCAACTGTCGGACAACCTGACGAAGGCTGGCTACACGGATGTGAAGGTGGTGCCTGAAGCCTTCATCGTCGAGGCGAAGAATAAAACGGGCGAACAGGTCACGATGTTCCTGAGCCCCGATTCGATGACCGTCTTTACCGCGCAAGACGCCAAAGGTCAGGATACGAAGACGGCGCCAATGGCGTCTAAGTAGTCACGAAGGGACCGGCGGCAGAAAGTATGTCGTCCCAGCCCCCTTGATACGTGTCGTCTGAAAATGTGACGGAAGCGCGGCCACCCCTGGGCGGCCGCGTTGCCACGTTCGCCTGGCGATCGACACGCGGCGAACCTTGTTCCGAGGGCGGTCCTGGTTCGATTTCGGAATAAATCGCGGCCCTGATCTGGCTGCCGACCCGGTCCATCCGGGCTCGCTTCTCCATGTCGCCAAGGCCGGAAAGCCGCGCGACAACTGGGCAATAGGCTGCCATCAGGTAGTTCAGGACCTCCGCGTTCGCCACACCGGGGTAGCGCTTGCGCAGATCCTTGACGATCACCGGGACCCGATTGCCGACATCGCCACTGCCCAAAAGTGTGGCGACCTCACGCGTCCGGGCGGCGCTTTCCTTCAGCACCGCCGGGCCTGGCAGTGGTTGTGGCACCGGGCACTCGAATGCCATGGCGGGGAGGGAGACGAGGAGACAGGTGGCCAGGCCGAGCAGTTGTCCGACACCACGCCGCCCGCGACGGGGACGGGTGACCGTCATGGCTTCTCGCCTTCCAGGAATGGGTCGGGTTGAATGTCGTGCAACGGCGCATCCGCGACACCCCAGTCCCGCTCGATGGTGTGCGCATGCACCGACGTGCCACCGCAACGTCGCAGGACAGAAAGCGCGCGCTCTTCCGAGGCGCTGTCCGGCGTTCTGATCCACAGGACCAGCCCGCCCCGGGCGAGCTGGGTTTCGATCGTCACCGCGTGATGGTGCGCGACCGCGCCGGCGAGCAGGGCACCCAGGCCCGCCGCGACACCGCCGCTGAGGACGGTGACGCCGATCGCGGTGATCAGCGCACCACCGGCCGCGGCGACCGCCCAGGCGCCGGCGAAGCCACCAATCGCGAAGGGTACCGCGATCGCCGCGGCCCCACCTTCGGCTCGCGAGTGGGGCGAAACGGAAGTGGTCAGCCGTACCGTGGGATCGTCTTCAATCATCTCCGCGGATCGATAGAGGCCGTCGATCAGGCCTGACCGTTCGGCATCCACACTCAACACGGAGATCGCGGC
Source organism: Acetobacteraceae bacterium (assembly GCA_003164305.1). Next base: position 5,342 of record PLSZ01000552.1, on the reverse strand, counting down.
ACGCCCCACGCCGGCCAGTTCAAGTTGTTCGATCGCGGTGTCAAGCGCGCGGGCTGAGTGGAAGACGCCCACCACTTCGCGAATCATATCATGTTTGGTTTCCGAATCTCGCGCGGTGTTGTTGCTGTTCATTGAATCGCACCTGTCTTGAGTGGTTGCGTTGTGACCTCTGGCGCTGTGATCGCCGGTGCATTGATCGCCGGTGCATTGATCGCTGGCGCGCTGGGACGTGACGGGTCAAACACGGCGAGGGGTTTTTGGCTGGTAAAGAGATTCGCCATCGCCTCATCCAACGTCGGCTCCATCACGACCTTGTCGCCGGTCACCGCGATTACACGCTTCAGCTGCGGAAAGTTTTCTCCCTCGGCCTGGAGGTAAATCGGCACGATATACAGAAACGCGTTCTCGACCGGGGTCACGATCAGCTTACCACGGATAACGTGCGAACCTCGCTGATCCCAAAGCGTGAGCTGCTGGGAAATCGTCGGATTCTGATCGATCATGGCTTCGATCTGGTTGGGCCCATAAATCAGCTTNNTCAGCTTGTCCTTGGGAAGTTCGTAGAACAGCTTCGCTCCGTATCCCGGGAAATCGCATCGTGCCGCCATCCAGGAGATCATGTTGTCGCGATTTTGCGGCGTGAACGGGGTCATCAGCAGATATTCCAGCGTGTCGCTGCCTGGAAGCTTCATCAGGATGTAGTAAGGTTGCATTGGCCCTTGCTCGCCGGCGTAGGTCTCCTTGGGCGATACCCACAGATCCTCGCGGTTATAAAAAACCTGCGGATCCGTCATGTGGAAGGTCTTGTATTCGTCAGCCTGAATGGCGAACAAATCTTCCGGGTAGCGCAAATGCGCCTTCAGGTCCGGCGACAGCTGATCGAGAGGTTTGAAGACGCCGGGGAATGCGCGTTGGTAGGCGGCCAGGATCGGATCCTTCGGATCCATGACATAGAACTGAACGCTGCCGTCGTACATGTTGGTCACGACCTTCACGGAATTGCGAAGGTAGTTCAGCGTGCTCGCGAAACCAGCCTGATGCTGATTGGCATACGGAAACTGGTCCGAGATCGTATAAGCATCCTGGATCCAGTAAAGTTGTCCCGCGCTCAGTACTGGATAGGGATCGGTGTCGAGTTGCAGGAACGGCGCGATCTTCGAAACCCGCTGCTGTACGTCGCGCCAGATTTGTATCCGGCTCTCCGGCTTCAGATAGGTGGTCAGGAGAAGGTTGATGTCACCTTGCGTCCAGGCGAACAGCGCTCTGCGCCAGAGACTGTCGATCGGGACGCCACCCGTCCCGGCGTAGCTCGTGTAAACGTTATCGTTGCCTTTGGGATAATCGAATTCCTTGGTACCGGTCGCGACGATGCGGTATCCCGGCATGCTCTCTCCATAATAAACCGCGGGCTGTTTGATGGTCAGGCCGGCCGTGGAGGTGGCGGGCACATCCTCAAGCAGATATCGCGGAAATCCGCCGCCGACCTTCTTCGATACGAGGCTCATGACCAGTCCGTAACCGTGCGTGTACTCCAGATACTGGTTCACCCAGGTTTGCGCGTCGGCCGGCAGCTTCGGCGACAGCTCACGGGTGGCCAACATGACCTGGTGATATCCGTCCGTCAGATGGTACCGATCGACACCGACATTGTAGAACTCATAGTAAAGACGGATCGCCTGGGTCTGCTCGTAGGTTTGCAAAAGTGGCCGTGCGTCCCACAGACGAATATTCTCGATCGTGTCCTGATTGCGAGCCACGACGGTTGGCGTGAGGTCGGCCAAAGCCGGATATGAAGTCTCCTGAACCGTCGACAGATCGTACGCCTTGCGCGTGTATTCAATGTAGTTCTTCAGATAAGGGGCTTCGAACGCCAGCTCACTTGGCTGGACGACGAACTTTTGACAAAGAGCCGGCAGGATCATGATACCGAGAACGTAAGCACCGACGTAGGTGCCGGCTCCGATCAGCAGCATCCGGGCATTTGGGCGGTAAACATTCAGCGCCAGCAAAGCGCATCCCGCCACGGAAAGGGCGAGCATGATCCACAACGCGATCCGTGTCACATGGTCGGCCGTGAATCCCGCGCCATAGACAACGCCCATGGTTGAGTACACGAGTTCGTAATGGGACAGCCAAAATCCGAAGCCCCAGTCAGCCACGAGGATAAGCAGAAGAATGGACGAATGCGATATGGCCCTGCGACCGAGGACGCCGCCGCCGGGTGGACGGTTCTGAAGGACCGCGATATATCCATAAACACAACTCACCATGCCAATCGCCACGGCGGTCAGCAACATGACGCTGGTTCGTAATAACTGATAGAACGGCAAACTAAAGACGTAGAATCCGACATCAACCCCGAACAATGGATCCGACACGCCGAATGAACCGCCGTAGCGAAAGCGCAGCCATGTGTCCCATTGGCTGGAGAAGGCATCGGCCCCTAACCACGCGACCAACGCGCCGCCGAGGACGATACTCCAGTTCAGGAGCCTGGGCGAAAAATCGATATTGAACTGACTCGACATATTTGCACGTAATAGCGTCATGCCCCGCTGGGTCGAACCGGCAGCTCGCGGAGCGGTGAGAATACGGGCGGCCACGCGGAGGTTGATCCAAAGGTACAGAAAAAAGCAGATGAACGCAGTAATGAACATGATCCACCGGATCGAGAACAACGTCCAGAAGATTCCGGTATATTTGAGTTCCCCCATCCACAGCCATTTCTCCAAATAGCCGGCGACCATGCCGAGCGCGACGAGGAGGATAAATGCCGCCGGCAGCAGAAACATCAGCAGGAATGACTTTCTACGGGGCCTGCCTAGGGGGCTGGGTATTTGAGCAGGGGACCGGCCACGGGCTTTCCGGCATCTCTATCTGTGAAGTCATTCTTCAGGGCTCCAGATTTTCCGGCGGGCTGATTGTGATGCGCCACGAAAGCCACCATTGATCAACGTAACGCGAACCCGTCGCGTGAGGGAGGATCGGAAACTACTCAAACACCGGCGCGGCCAACGCCAGCGTGTGTGCGCGTTAAGTCCCACCTCGTCATGATGATCAACGGCCTCGGAATGATCAACGGTCTCGGACCCATGGCGGCAGGTCGCGCTACCTTATGGTGGCCCAGGTGCTCCGGCAGGTCATTGTCTGGCGAACTTACGCGGAGACTGGCTTTGGCATGACCGGTTCGACGCGGGCAATTCGAAATTGGCGAAAGCGACCGCTCATGCGATTCGAAGTCGCCAACGCGGTGATCGGTCGTGGAATAAACGCTCGATCAGGGCCGATCGAGCACCCGGATCCCCCCGTAGTGGTCGCGGAAACGCATTTCGTAATTCCGATCGATCGTTGCCAATTCGTCATACTCCGGACTGCTTTTAATCTTTTCGCGATCGGCATCCAGGTTCACCAGTCTGTCCGACCAGTTGATGTCATGCACTGATGCCGGAGAGATCAGGACCTTCTTGGCGGGCCACCAGTTTTTCGTATCGACGACGAGGTAATGGATGCTCCAATCGGCATCGTCCAGCAGCATGGTCTCGAGATGTCCGATCTCGCCGTCGCTGGCGTTGATATGATATCCGGTGACCGCCTGGATGCTCCGCAGATGTAGGTCGTCATTGTTTCGCTGGTTGCTGGCGATTTCCTCTTCGCGGCGCCGTGATGCCAGCGGTGCCGATCCGGTCCAGGCATCGCCCGCGTAGCCGTGGCCGCCCATGTAGAACCCGGAGCCCCAGTATGGCCGCCAACCGTAATAATCATAAACAGTGCTTTCCATCTGTCGCGAGACGGACCTTTCGGTGTCGATATCCGGGCTATCTTTGACCTGCGCCATCGTCAGTCTGACCGAGAATTCGCGTGTCGCCGGATCGGCGTGCCCCAGGACAAACGGGGGCAAAAGGACCTTCCGGCCGGAAAGCCAGGTTCCGGTATCGACAACCAGCCAGCGCACCAGCCAGCTGTCGTCATCAAACAGGAAGTCGGAAACCGTGCCGATCGCCCCATCGCTCGCCAGGATCGCATAACCTTTGATCCCTGATGCCGTCCACAACATTGACCGCTCCTGCAACGTTACATGCCACTCAAAACAAGATCAGCCGCCAGATTTGAGATTCACGAGATGCGTCTTCCAATACGCGCCCACCTTCTGGCTCTCCTGATCGAAGTGGCCGGCGGTCGTGAACTGGTCATCGGTTATCTCCGGGGCGCCGTCCATCGTTGCCTTGGTGGCGTCGAGCACCAACAGGCTGGCGTTCCGCGTCATCTTGAAATCGTCCCAGGGGATTGGCACGTATTTCCGGTCGAACCCAAAAACTCCGCCGCGGGCAACGATCAGATAAGCGATCTTGCCGGTCTTCGGATCCATGACCAGGTCATGGACGCTTCCGAGACCCTGGTCCTGAGGGTTGCGCACGTCGGTGTCGAGCAACTGGTCTGATCGGAAGGCGATTGTCTTATCCGTGACCGGCACCGCCGCGGCGATCTGCCGCCGCTGCCAGTCTGGGCCGTCCGCCATCGACATGCCCTCGCTGTGCAATTGCGCCGCGTAACGCTTGTAGACGTCGCGGGTCGTGCCGAGTACGGCCTCACAGGTCTGCTGCTGGCCGTCCTGGCCGAGTATATTGGCGGAGGCGATGAGATTCCTGATCTCGTAGCCCGCCCGCGCGTTCTGGTAGCGGTTCGCGGTCCCGGGAGGGTATCCGCCAAGCGGACCGCCATAGCCAACCCCATAGCCGTAGCCGTCGAGCGGATAGCCGTAGCCATAGGCGGATCCGCCCAGCCAATAACCATCCTTCCGCATCTGATCGCTGAAGGTTTTGATATCGGTCAGGCAGGTTTTTGCAGGCATCACGGCAGATTCTGTCTTGTCACCATCGGACAGATTGGTCACCGGAGGCGGTGCGGCGAGCGCCGAGGCGACAAGGCCAAGACAGCACCACGCCGTGACGGAACTCAAAAGAACGGAGCGTTTCATGTACTTTGTTTCCTTACCGTGATTCCAATCGGCAGCGAACCGAATTGCCGTCGCGATCTCATAACGCCCGCGGGGCGTCCTCCATGACGGGCATATGAAGGGCTCCGTTGGCGCGAGGTGCCTTACCGGCTTTCTCAAGCAACTCAAGAAACGGTTTGATGATGTCGATCGGCATCGGAAATACGATCGTGGAGTTCTGTTCCGCGCCGATCTCCGTCAGCGTTTGCAGGTAGCGTAGCTGCATGGCGGCGGGAATGCTCGACAGAACCTTGGCGGCGTTGGTCAGGGTTTGCGATGCCTGAAACTCAGCCTCCGCATGGATGATCTTGGCACGCCGGTCGCGTTCCGCCTCCGCCTGCTTGGCGAT
>PLSZ01000070.1:15883-20919 GCA_003164305.1 Acetobacteraceae bacterium | reverse complement strand
CACACAGAATTACGGACAGGCTCGTTGACCGTTCAGCTGCAATTCCCCGACTGCGGCCAGTGAGAAACAAACGAGCGATACGCGCACCGCGGCGCCCTCGACCGCCCATGGCTCATCGGCCCAGGCATCGAACAAAACAAGTGAATTTGCTATGGCGTCTAACACACGCCGATTGGCGCCCCCACGAACGCTGTTCGTCGCGACCAGACCCGCCCTCGCGGCCCGCCCACACTCAACGGCCTCCCTCGCCTTATCAAGCCAGAAACACACGAGGTCGGCCCCGCCCGGAACCCGACCTGTATACGCCTCCCGAAGGGCCTTTACCTGATCTGGACCCAGCACCCCAAGCATTGCTTTATCACCCAGAAACGGTGGGTTGCCAACGATCACGTCCACCTTCGGCCACTCCGCCACCTTCCCGTCCGGCGTCAGCACCGCGTCCCGGCACTCGATCGTCTCCAACGGTTTCAAAACCGGATCAGATGGCGCGGCATAACCGTGCCCGCGCGTCCACTGGATGTGTCCGATCCAAACCGATACGCGCGCCAGTTCCGCCGCGTAGGGGTTGATTTCAATGCCCAACATCGTTTCGGGCCCGACCTGTGGAAATTCGCGCTGCAAGCCAAGTGCCTCAGCCTCGACACCGGCCTGATGCTCCAGGTCTTTCAAGGCCTGAAGGCTCAAATACAGGAAGTTGCCCGACCCACAGGCCGGGTCAAGCACGCGGAACGAACGCAGCCGTTCCAGGTATCCATGATACAGCGTTTGCGCCGCGTCTTTCGCGCTGCCGCCCCGCCTGCCCCGTGCGGGTGGCGCGGTCAGAGCGGCTTCGATCTTACCGCGCACCGCTTGCCATTCCGCCAGCAGCGGCCGGCGGATCACCGGGTCGACGATCATCTCGATCTTCGCCCGGTCCGTGTAGTGCGCGCCCAGTTGGCTGCGCTTATCAGGGTCCAGCCCACGTTCGAACAAAGTTCCGAGAATTGATGGATCGATCTCTCCCCAATCCAGTTTGGCGACCCGGATCAGTAGATCGACGTCTTTTTCGTCGAGCGGCAGCGCCGTCGAATCTTCAAACAGGCCGCCGTTGAACCAAGGAACCGCGGTAAACCCCACTGTACCACCGCTCTTCGCCATCGCTCCGAATAACTGGCCCGCGAATTCGGCCGACCGGGTGGGACGACGTTTCGACACCGCGAGCATTTGGTCGAACAAACCTTCTGGCAGCAGGCCCACACGATTGGCGAACATGCAGAACACCAGCCGGTTGACGAAATGCGCCACCCCTTGAGGCTCATTCCCGCGCTCGCGCAGCCGCCGCGCCAACTCAGCGAACTCTGTCGCCGCTTCCTCGGTCAGCGCTTGTCGCGTGCGGGCCGGCCGCAACTGCTCGGGATCACTGAAGGCGAACTTCAGCAACCGCAGCCGCAGTGGGTTGGTCAGTTCCTCCAGCGCGATTTCGTATGTTTCGGTGACCGCGTTGGTCCAGTTCGTGCGGATGACGATCCGCGCGATATCCGAAACGATCAGCAGCGGCGGATTGCCCAGAGGGCCGGCGTAGAGCAGCAGTTGGCGGTGCGCGGCGTCGAGGTTGCCGCGTTTCTTCTTATATTCCCAGGCGAAACGGCCGCGCCGCCAGACATCCGCCCACCCCTCCTGGCCGGTGAACCGCGTGGCGCCTTTCTCGAACGCGTAGTCCTCGCCGGTGGGATCGCTGTTCGGCGTCGGCTCGTCCAGCAACCGGCAGAGGTCGATAAAATGCTCCTGGCACGCCGCGCGCTCGGTGCGAGTGCGGGCTTGCCATTTGCAGATGAACTCATCCGGGGTCATGCCGGGCAGGATGACAGCCGCCAGCCGATTCCGGCAGGGCCGGAGGCGAGCACCTACTTTCCGGCGTTCAACTGCTTCGTCAGCTCGATCTCGTTCACCTGAATCGGCTGTGCCTTGATCATGTCATCCAGGTATGTCCGCATCAGGCGTTGTCCCCGAGCCTGCCGCAGCGCCGCCACGATCTGCGGCTTCGCGTCCAGCAGCGATACCTCGCCCGCCGGGCGAACGCCCAGAAGCTTCAGCACATGCCAACCGTCGGGCACCCGCACCGGCTGGCTGATCCCGCCCTCCGGCAACGTCGAGACAACTTCGCGCACCGCCGGGATCATGTCCGGCTCGCGCAGCCAGCCCACGTCGCCGCCTTTTTCGGCGCTTTGAACTTCCTGTGAATTCTTCTTCGCCAACTCGGAAAAGTCCGCTTTCGGCCGCACCGCCTGGGCGCGCAGTTCCGACGCCTTCTTGTGCACGTCCTCTTCTTCCTGAGGCGGCGCGCCGGGTTTCACCAGGAACACGATTTGCGCGATGTGGTACTGCTTTGGAGTGACCAGCCGGGCCTTGTTGTTCTCATAAGCGGAGGTCACCTCGGCCTCGCTGGGGAACGCGGGATCGGGCGGCACGACCGACGCCAGATAGGTTTGCAAGATCACCGCGTCCCGCGTTTCGGCGATCCGCCGCTGCACGTCCGGTTGCTTGTCCCAGTTCTTGCTCGACGCCTCGGCCAGAACGGCCATGTTCAGCAGCCGTTCCCGCGCGAAGTTCGCCAGTGCCTGCGGGTTCGCCGTCACCTGGGCCCGAGCGGCCGGATCCAGCAAGCTCAAGGCATCCTTCAAATCGGTCTGGGTCAGCCGAACGTCCCCACGTTGCGCCACGACATCGGTCGCGGTCGGCGGCGGTTCCCCGGCGGCGAGCAGGAACAGGGCCGCGAGCGCGAGCGGGATGGCGCGAGTCAAGAAGGTCATAGCGATGCGTTTCTCTCCAAAGGGCACGCCTCGGCGTGTCAATGCGAGGTTCTCATAGCACGGCCGGTGGCGGCGAAAACCTCTCGGCCCCCGCGAAGCCGAGGGCGCTTGTAACATCTCGCACCATCCGGAGTCGGATCGTGGTAACCCCGTGCCCAGGAGAACCTCTCATGCACCGCCGCGGATTTCTCGCCGCCCCTCTGCTGACCCTCTCGGCGTCCCGCGTTCGCGCCGAGACCTCCCCAGCGCCCGTGGTTCTGGAGCTGTTTACATCGCAGGGCTGTTCATCGTGCCCGCCGGCGGATGCATTGCTTGGAGAGTTGAGCCGGCATCCAGGAGTGATCGGCCTCTCATGGCATGTCGATTACTGGAACAACCTGGGATGGCGCGATCCCTTCGCGCGCCGCGAGTGGACCGATCGGCAACGAGAATATGCGCGGCGATTGAACGCGGAGGTCTACACGCCGGCTTTGGTGGTGAACGGCGCCGCGATCCTGGTCGGGTCCAACAAAGCCGCGGTGTACCAGGCGATCGAACAGGCCGCGGTGCCGAGGGTCGCCGTCGCCCTTCGCCGGACTTCCTCCGGCCTGGAGGGGGAGATCGGCGCCACTTCCGCTCCTGTCACCGGGCTGTTGGCGACCTATGACCCGGAACAGTCGACTCCGGTCGGCGCCGGCGAGAACGGCGGCCGGCGGCTGACGGAATACCGGATCGTGCGAGAGGTCGTGGAGTTGGACCGGCTGGGCCCGCGCCTCACGCTGCCGGCCGTTCCCGGCAACCGCGGTGTGGTGTTGTTATTGCGGGATGCGTCGTGGCGGGTGATTGGGGCGGCTGACCTGCCGCCGGCGCAAGGTTCGTAAGCGGAACCCGCGGCCGTCGCCTTAGTGGATCGTGGCGAGCGTGGAACTGATCAGCGCTGGCAGCGAATTCCACTCGGAGATAATCCAGTAGCCGCACAACAGCACCGCGATCCACGCGACCGGCGCCACGTAGCCGTGATTACCATTGCCGTCTTTTCTCGTGTTAGGCATCCAGACTCACTCCAGCGGTCGTCACGCCACCGAGTTTCGGATGACCTAACGCTCGAGATAATTCGTTCCTCTTTGTGGCAAATCTTAGAACGAATTTTATCGAATTTGCGACAGCGCGGGTATCTGCCAGACCATGGATGCATGGCTGAGATCGCGCGGGCTCGTGATATGCCAACATAGAAGCGCCTGTTTGGAACAACCTGATGAGCGAAAATACCATGCCCGCCGCTGTTATCGCGCAGTCTGCCCCGGTGGTGCGGCCACAGGCCGACACCGGAACGACCTTCGCGATCCTTGTGTCATTGAGTGTGTGTCACATGCTGAATGACCTTAATCAATCATTGGTTCCCGCGCTTTATCCGATTTTGAAAACGAATTACGGCCTCGATTTCGCGCAGATCGGAATGATTACTCTCGCCTTCCAGCTCACCGCGTCAATGTTGCAACCGGTGGTTGGAACCGTGACCGATCGGCATCCGCAGCCGTTCTCGCTGCCCGTGGCCATGAGCTGCAGTCTCGTTGGACTGCTGCTGCTCTCGGTGGCGAACAGCTATCCGATGATCCTGCTGTCGGCGGCGCTGGTCGGCGTCGGCTCCTCGGTGTTCCACCCGGAGGCGTCGCGTGTGGCGCGCATGGCGTCCGGTGGCCGTTACGGTTTCGCACAGTCGCTGTTTCAACTGGGCGGCTCGACCGGTTCGGCGATCGGCCCGCTGCTGGCGGCGTTCATCGTTCTGCCGCGCGGGCAGAGCAGTATCGCGTGGTTCTCGCTGATCGCGCTGCTGGCGATGGCGCTGCTGACGTACGTCGGAAGCTGGTACAACCGGCATCCTTCGATGGCCGCGCGTCGGGGGCGGCGGGCGGCACCGACGGCCGCGGCCTCACCGGTGCCGCGGCGCACCGTCATCATGGCGATGTCGGTGATCCTGATCCTGTTGTTCTCCAAGAACGTCTACACGGCCAGCCTGAGCTCTTACTACACGTTCTATCTGATCGAAAAATTCCACGTGACGGTGCAGAACGCGCAGTTGCATCTGTTCGTGTTTCTGGGCTCCGTGGCGATCGGGACGTTCGCCGGAGGTCCCATCGGCGACCGCTTCGGCCGCAAACCCGTCATCTGGTTCTCGATCCTCGGCGCGCTGCCGTTCGCGCTGATGCTGCCGTACGCGAGTCTGATGTGGACCGGTGTGCTGAGCGTCACGATCGGCCTGATCCTGGC
>PLSZ01000070.1:0-15863 GCA_003164305.1 Acetobacteraceae bacterium | reverse complement strand
TATCAGGTATGCTCCTTCCTTCCGGTGATCGGTTTGCTGACCGCGTTCCTGCCCAACATCGAAGAACGGCGCCGCTGAACGGGGACGGCGATCACCAACCAGCCGCCGCCGCGATCAGGACGAACCTGGCTCCCGATCCGCTACCAGCCTTGCATCAAGCCGATGGGTCGCCGGCGTTGACCCATGGACGCTGGCGTGGGCGCTGGCGGCGTGCGGCGCGTCTCGTCACGCTGCTTGTTCCAACGCTGACGAACCAAATCGCCTGGGCTGACGAGGCCTGCCACTATTCCGGGACGACCAGTTACGCAGGCGAGGTGAGCGTCGAGACAAGAGCCACGCGGACGAATGGCGAGACCACGGTGGATGTCGCCGCGCGGGTCAACGCGCGTACGTTCGGCATTGTCGATTGGCAGTACTTATACCAGGAAATCGGCGTCTGGCGGGACGGCGAGCTTCAGACGGTGGGGGTCAATCATCGCTATAGCCTCGCGGGCTCGATCCGCCGGCAGCAATGGGACGTGTTCCGGCGCACACCGGAGGGCATGGCCGCCTGGCGCGTTCAGGCGAAGACTCTGAGCGATTTTCGCGAGAAGCATCCCGGTTTCGTCAGTCATTGGGATCCAGCCACATTCGGCCAACCGTGGTTGGAGGATTACGCGTCAGCGCCACCGGAGCGCCGCGCCGACCTCGATCTGCCGAAAGCGTCGATGCCGCCGGAGCTTGGCACGCCGTTGCTGATGGCATTTTACTGGGTGCGTTGGACGGGACAGCAGCAGCGAACGGTGCCGTTGTTTCTTCCCGGGTTCAAGCGCGACGCCCGGGTCGATGTTCAGGTCACCCCGGTGGGCATCGAGCATGACGGTTCGTTGCATCTGCGATCGTCCGTGCGCCATCCGCAACTCAGCGAGACCAAGGCCTCTACCGGCGATGCCTGGATTTCCCCGGACCATCATTTGGTTCGGGTCACGTTTGACGCGCGCTCCGAGGACGCCAGCGCGCAAGGCGAACTGCATTTGGATCGATGTCAGGGCGAGGCGCTGACCCCATAGCGGGCCTGGTGGTCACAGCATCGTCGTGACCCGGACTGACCCCCATCAAGATAGGGCTGGCGAAGGCGAAATTTTCCGCCGAACGTCATCCCCGGGCTCGACCCGAGGATCGGCCTGCCCAGGCACCGCGCCCGACTTCGGACTCCATCGCAAGTCGAGAGATCCTCGGGTCGAGCCCAAGGATGACGGGAAAAGGCGAACATTTGCCTCCATAGTGGCTTATCTTGATGCATATGCGGCTTGACCGGGTCATCGGCTCCAACGGGATGGAGAGAGCGATGGAACGCCTCGCTGGGGCCATGACGTGAGTGGAACGCGATGACCCGCGCTTCACATGATAGTGCTACTCGAGCGGACATATGAGACCATGACGATTGGAGCGATTTGACAAGCTCGAAAACCGCTCCAGGACTTCACACCGTCGGCGTCCATACGTCTGGCACGAACGCATAGCCGCTGGCGGCGCGCGCGACGTGGCCGAAGCAGGGGAAATCCAGATGCATTCCAGCGACCATCAGCCGGTCGGTCGCCGCCATATCCAGGATGCGCTTCCGGGTCTCGACGGCGACGGCGCCATCCACGTCGAATCCCATCCCCGCCTCCGGCCGCGCGAACTGCACGCCGGGCATGTGGACGATATCCCCCCAGATCAGCAGTGACTCGCCGCCCGAGGCCACCAGCCAGCCGGAATGCCCCGGGGTGTGCCCAGGCTCGGGGACGATGGAAATGCCGGGAAGCGCTTCGCCGGTGGTCAGCAGTCGTGTGCGGTCGGCGTAGGCCGCGATCGTGTCATGAGCGAGTTGCACGAACCCTCGATCCTGATCGTTCGTGGCGCCGGCCAGCGTGGCATCGTCGCCCCAGAACCGGTGATCGTCAGCATGCACCACCAACTCCGCGTTGGGAAACACCGCGCCGCCGGAACTGTTGACGAGGCCTCCGACGTGATCGGGATGCAGGTGGGTGCACAGCACCGTATCGATATCGGAGGGCGCGATGCCCAGGTTGACGAGGTCGTCGGTTAAGTGGCCGGCGAGTGGACCGATCGCGCCGCCAAACCCGGAATCGACCAGCACCAGCCGGTCGGCGGTGTGGATCAGAAAGCAGTTGATCGCCAGCCGCGGCGGGATCGCGCGAAACGCCGCCTGATGCAAAGCCTCGGCCTCGACGGCGGGGAGGTTGGACAGCATGGCGAATGCGCCCTCAAACATGCCGTCGTTCATCGCGGTGACGATGACATCGCCGATCCGTTTATGATGCAGGCCCGGGTGTTGCGATGCGGGTAGAGCGGGGCGCGGCATGAGTGGTCTCCCTGACAGGATCGAACGAGCGTGCCGTGCGTTCCTCAGCGGAGCAAGCCGGTCATATGCCCGGTGAATTCCCGGGTGGAATTAGAGAGCGGCAGTATCCGGGTGGAATTGAAATCTCCCGGACACACGCTCCAGCCATCCCAACCCAGGCCACGGGTGGTGATATCCGACGATCGAGAGTCGCTCCACGACCAGGCGGTCCAACAGGCGCTTACGGGTCCGCACCGCTAGATCTCGATCGGTATCATAAACGCTTTCCGCCTCCGGGAAGCTGTAGGAAATCGGATCGTGAAACGCGACGTCTCCGGTCAAACACCAGCCGCCATCGAACAGAAACGCCATATGCCCAGGAGTGTGACCGGGCGTGGAGAGGGCTTGAATGCCGGGGAGGAATTCTTCTTCGTCGCGCAGCGGGCGGATGCGATCCCGTAACGGCAGGATGTGTTTCTTCACGCCGGCGACACTGCGCGCGGACCGCGTGCCGGGCTGGTCAGAGGTCCAGAAGTCCAGCTCCGCTTGCGATAGATACAGGGTGGCGTTGGGGAAATTCGGCGTGCCGTCATCGCCCATCGTGCCCCAGCAGTGATCGGAATGACCGTGCGTCAGCACGACGGCGTCGATTTCGGACGGCGCGATACCGGCCTCGCGAAGACTGTCGAGGAGAATGCCGCTGTCGGGACCGTAAAGTTTCTCCGATCCCAGACCGTTGTCGAACAGCACCTTTTTACCGGCGGTTTCCAGCAGCAGACAGTTCTGTTCCACGCGCACCCGATCGGTCGGGAAACCCGCCTCGGTCAGACTGTTCGCGAGAGCCGCCTGACCGGGACCGAGAAAGATCTTTTCCGGCGCGTGCAGCAGCAAGGGCCCATCCGAGACGATCGTCGCGTTCATCGTTCCGATCTTGAAGCGATGAAACATCAGCCGATCCTTTCGCACGCGGCGGCCAGCCAGGCGCGCGCATTTTGTTCCATATTCGGTCCGACCTCACGCAGCACCCGAGCGTGATACGCATTGAGCCAATCCAGTTCCCACGCGTCCAGCAACGACGCGTCGAGCAATGTGCGATCGAACGGTGCGAGAGTGAGCGTTTCGAAACGCAGGAACGAGCGTTTCGCGCCGGGGATGTCCGCTGGTTGCACCAGCAACAGGTTCTCCATGCGGATGCCGTAATGACCGGGCAGGTAGTAACCAGGCTCGTTGGACAGGATCATGCCGGCACCGATCGGCACCGGCCGCGCGACGCGGGATATACTGACCGGCCCTTCATGCACCGACAGATAACTGCCGACCCCGTGACCCGTTCCGTGATCGTAATCGATCCCCACCTGCCATAGCGCCCGCCGGGCGAACGAATCGATATGCGCGCCGCCGACGCCTTCGGGAAACACCAGAGTGGCGATGGCGATGTGGCCCTTCAACACCCGCGTCACGTGGTCTTTAACTTCCTTCGGTGCCTCTCCTGGGCCTGTCCACACCGTGCGGGTGATGTCCGTCGTTCCATCAATATATTGCGCGCCGGAATCGATCAGGTACACCTCGTTCGGCCGGATCGCGCGGTTGGTTTCCTCGGTGACGCGGTAATGGATGATCGCGCCGTGCTCCCCGGCGCCGGAGATGGCGGGGAAGCTTTCGCCGCGGAAGCCATCGACGGCTGCGCGGCAGGCCAGCAAGCGGTTCGCCGCCGAGAGTTCGGTTTCACGCCCGCTCGGTCCGATTTCCGACAGCCAGTGCAGGAACCGGCACATCGCCGCCGCGTCCCGAGCATGGGCATCGCGGCTACCTTGCTGTTCCACCGCGTTTTTGCGCGCTTTCGGCAACAGGCATGGGTCCGGACCGGCAACGACTTTCGCGCCCACCTCGCGCAAGCGTTCCGCGAACCAAACGGGAGAGCCCGCCGGATCGACGCGCACCGTCTTGCCCTCCAACCGCGCGAGCGCCGCTGGCAGAGCGTCGCGCCCAGCGACTGAGACAGCGTTACCCAACCAGGTCCGGGTTGCTTCCGGCAGTTTCGCCGGGTCCATGAACAATTCGGTCCCGCCGTCCGCGTGCACCAACCCAAAGCCCAGAGCGAATGGTGTGAATGGCACGTCGCCGCCGCGGATATTGAACAACCACGCGATCGAGGCCGGATCGCTCAACACCGCCGTGTCCTGCTTCGCTTCCCGCAAAACGACGGCGATGTCCTGGCGCTTTTCCTCAGCCGATCGGCCGGCCAAATTCAATGGATGCGGCACGGCCTGGGCCTGAGGCGCGGGCGGCCGGTCGCGCCAGACGGCATCGATCGGGTTCGATTCGACAGGCGTCATCGCGAGGCCGGCCTTGGTGTAGTTCGCGAGGCCTTCCTCGCTGATCAGCCAGGGGTCGAAGCCAATGCGGGCACCCTCCGGCGCGTTTTCCTTAGCCCAGACCGCGGGCGGCTTTTCGGTGACATGCAGCCGTTCCCATCGCGCGGCGTCGGTTTGGCTGGCGAGTTGCAGCACATAACGTCCATCGGTGAACACGGCGGCCTTATCGGCCAGCACCACCGCAATGCCGGCGCTGCCGGTGAATCCGGTCAGCCAGGCCAGCCGTTCGGCTGAGGCGGGGACGTATTCGCCCAGATGCTCGTCGGCCCGGGGGACGATGAAACCATGCAGATCGCGGCGCGCAAGCTCATACCGCAATGCAGCAAGGGGTGTTTCGATCATATTATTCTCCCTTGAGGGACGTTCGGCGAAATTTCATACCAAGGCATGAACCTATGCGTTCAACGCATGAGGGGGGTGGGCATTTGGCGCTTATCCACAGGTTACCCTTCGCTTATGTTGCATTGCACCAAAGCCCGGGGGCCGCGACGCCAGTTCGACCGAGCGTAACACCCAGGTGATTTTTGGAGAGTGAGCCATGAGTGCACCAATGACCAAGAGCCAGATGGCTTTTGACCTACCGAAGTTGAGCTATATCGATACGCGTTGGGAAGAGCCAGCCGTCCAGATCGAGGTCCTGCCTCGGCGTGAGCACGGTTTCGCGTCGTGGATCGCTGGTCGGGTCGCGGCATTCCGTACCTGGCGCGCCGATATGCGGTCGCTGGCGGAGCTGAACAGCATGTCCGATCGTGAACTGTTCGACGTGGGCCTGAACCGCGGCGACGTCGTGCGGATTTTCGACGATCGCTTCAATGAGGATCTGCGGGGACGCGGTCGCTCGTTCTGACTGGGCGTTAGACGCGCGTTCAATTGACTCTCGGTCGTGACGCTCCCGTAGCGTCGTCGTTGGGGTTGTGAATCGTCATCCTCGGGCTCGGCCCGAGGATCTCTCGACGCGCCAGGGAATTCAAACATCGGAGAAGGTGTCTGGGCTGGCCGATCCTCGGGTCGAGCCCGAGGATGACGTTCGGGGGCCCGAGGATGACGTTCGGGGGCCCAAGGATGACGTTCGGGAGAAAGGTTTTCGCCCTCGCTGGCCTTATCTTGATGCCTGTGGGGCCGGGCACTGGCATGACGACCGACGCGAAAGAAAGCGTTTCCGCCGGTGATCGCCGCGCTACGCTCACGGCGCGGGCTGTGTCAGCAGTGCCACTCGCGACATGAAGTCTGGCGCCTTCCCGGACGCGAGCAACGGGGACGCGTCCGCGACGGCGTCCAGGAACGGAATCAGCCAGGCCACGTCGTCCTTGGAGAAATCCCCCAATACATAGGGCATGACCCGGTCCTTTGAACCCGGATGGCCAATCCCCAGCCGCACTCGCCAATAATCCGCGGTGCCAAGCTGGCGATCCATGCTGCGCAACCCGTTATGTCCCGCCGCGCCGCCGTCAAACTTCACGCGCAATTTGCCCGGCACCAGGTCGAGCTCATCGTGAAACGCGGTGATCGCCTCGGATGGCAGTTTGTAAAACGCGGCGGCCGGCTGCACCGCCTCTCCTGACGCATTCATATAAGTCATCGGTTTCAGCGCGAGGATCTTCTCGCCGGCGATGGTGCCCTCGGCGACGAGGCCTTTGAACCGGTTCCGCCACGGGGAAAATCCGTGGCGGATCGCGATCACATCCAATGCCATGAAGCCGATGTTGTGCCGGTTTCGCGCCATGCCCGGCTCCGGATTGCCAAGCCCGACCCAGAGCAACATCGCATTACTCCCGCCCGGATGAGCCCAGCCGGATCAGCGCCTGGCGGGCGCCTTGGCCGGAGCTTTCGCGGGAGCTTTCGCTGGCGCGGCGGCAGCGGGCGCCGCGGCAGCCGAGGCCGCTGCCTCTTCGATCTTCGCCGGCGGCACCACCGTCGCGATCACGAAGTCCCGATCGATCACGGGCTTGGTATTTTCGGTGCCTCGCAGATCGTGCCAACGCACGTTGTCGTTGAAATCGAGCGCTGCCAGGTCGGCGGTGAACTGATCGGGGATATGATCCGGTTCACAGTAAACCTCCACCGCGTGCCGCACCACGTTCAACACCCCGCCCCGCTTCAGGCCTGGGCTGATGCCGTCATTCTCGAAGTGCACCGGCACCTGAACCTTCACACGCTCCCCCGCGATCAGGCGCTGGAAATCGACGTGGATCGGATTGTCGGTGACCGGATGGAACTGCACGCCGCGGATCAGCGCGCGCACGGGTTCGCCGCCGGTCTGCAACTCGTAAAGCCGGGACTGCCAGCCGGCACGATGCAATTCCCGCAGCACGGCGCGCGGTTCCAGCGCGATCAGGCTGGGCTCTTGCTTCCCGCCATAAATAACTCCGGGCACCTTGCCCTCTCGCCGAGTCGCTCGCGCCGCCCCCTTACCTGCTCGCGCGCGTGTCTCGGCCTCGATCGTGACGACGTTGGCCATGGTCTCTCTCCTGAATGACAAAACGCCGGCCTCCAGGGGTGCCGACGAAGTGGCGGCGTTTACAGGAGTGCTGCCGCATGGGCAAGCGCGATCAGCCCAATATGGCGCGGCGGCGCTCCAGACTTTCCGCGGGCCACAGCGTTTTCGAATCATAATAGGCTTCAAACGCGGGCACTTCGGGTGGCAGCACGACCCATGGCTGCTTCGACCGAGTGTAGATATGCACGTCGGGCCGCAACGCGGTTGGGTCATCCAGCGTGCCGACCCGCACGAAACGTAGCACTTGCAGGCCGCCGTAATGGCTCCAGACCGCCGTCCCGCACTCCGGGCAGCGGACGACGTCGTGTGGCCGTCCGCTGTCGGTCGGCATGTTGAACACAGCGGTTTCCCCGGTGGCTTCCACTCGGTCGGTCTCGATCAGGGCGTTGAGGACGAACGCCGAGCCGGTCTGGCGTTGGCAATCCCTGCAATGGCAGCAATGCACGAACAACGGTCCCGAGCGCAGGCGATAGCGCACCTGACCGCACGCACAGCCACCTTCCATGGCTTGTTGCATGAGTTTGTACCCTTTTTGTTCTCAACAAAATTACACGCGGCGGCTTTGGAGCGCAAGGGTCCAGCCTCGGGCACGTTGCTCGGTGAACACGTCTGTGAAACTCTCCCGAAATGAGCGCAACCGAGCGCGGCGCCATGCCGCGAAAGCCCCGGCCATGAACATCGTGGTTTTGGGCAAGACCGGCAGCATCATGCACTGGACCGAGGATATGGCGGCGGATTTGCGCCTCGATGGCCATACCGTGACCGTCGTTCCGACCCGGGATACGCGGCTGAACAAAGGGCTCGAGCGGTTCCTGTTGTCCCCCGGGATTGGGGCGCCGCTGGCGGTCGCTATCGTACGCAAGATACACCGTCTCGCGCCCGATCTGGTGCTGGCGGTGGGCTGTCTGGATGAATGTCCGCTGACGATCTTTCAGCATATCGCCGCGGCGCGTGGCCTTCCGCCGGTGGTGGCGTGGGTTGGCGATGCGTTCGATGAAAAAATGGCCGAGGTCGCGGCGCTGTTCGACCTGATCGCCTACACGGACACGGGCATGGTTGCGTTGCACGAAAAGCTTGGCTTTCGGTCGAAGGCGGCGTTCGTTCCGCTCGCGGCTTCGCGCGCGACGCGGGCGGCCCGAACTTTTGGCGAGCGAATTCCCTCACTCGCGTTCGTCGCCGCGCCAACGGCGAACCGGCGGGAGTTGTTGGCGAATGTCACTGAGCCCGTGGAGATCTTCGGCCCAGGATGGCAGCTCGCGACAGAACTTGTGGGGCATCGGCGGGAAGCGCGCCGGATCGATGAGCGGGAACTGGCTACGATTTATGCCAGCCATCTGGGTGTGCTGAACATTCGCCATGCCGTCTACGTGATGAATGGGCTGAATCACCGGCATTTCGCACCGTATATCGAAGGCACGCCAGTCATTACCGATGCGCAGCCCGACATTTCTTTTTGCTTCGAGCCGGGAAGCGAAATGTTGGTCTACCAGAACTCAGACGATTTGAATGAGCTCTCTGCCGCTTTGCGCCGGGATCCGGAGCGGGCGGCGGCGATCGGCCTGGCGGGGCAGCGCCGCGTGCTGGCGAACCACACTTACGCGCATCGGTTGGATACGATCGCGGATCTCGTGGGCGTGAAGGTGATACATCGGCGATAGCAACGCTCTTACGCGGCGGAGCGCGCAACGACCGGCATCTCCAGTACCACTTTCCCCATCGAACGTCGGCTCAAAACCGTTGCCATCGCCTTCCGATATTCGCTCAACGGAAAGCGGTGGGACGTAACCGGTTTGATTTTCCCTTCTTTGAACCACGCGAAAAGTTGCTCCATCACGGCATGCATCTCGGGACCATGCGTGCTTCTCCGGCTGGTGTCGCGAGTCCACCCCGTATAACTTCCGAAGTTAAACCCCAGAATCGCGACGTCCTTGACCAGGATGATGTTCGCTGGGATCTGTTGCACGCGGCCTCCCGCGAAGCCGATTACCAGGATACGTCCGCTGTTGGCGACACAACGCAACGACAAGTCGAACGCGTCGCCGCCGATCGGATCGAACACCACCTGAGCGCCACCAGGCAGCATCGCCTTCAGTTCCGCCAACGCCGTCGCGGAGGGGAACAGCACCGTACGATCGGCGCCGTGCGACCGCGCCAGAGCGAGCTTTTCCTCGGTCGACGCGGTGGCCACCACGGTCGCGCCAAGTGCGTTGCCGATCTCCACCGCCGCGAGCCCAACCGCGCCCGCCGCGCCGTGAACCAGCAGCGTTTCGCCCGGCTGGAGCCGCGCGCGCTGGTCCAAAGCGGCGCAGGACGTGCCGTAGGACGCCGGCAGAGACGGTGCGATATCGAATGGCAGTTCATCGGGCAAAAGATACGCGGTGCTGGCATCGGTGACCGCGTATTCGGCATGACCGCCCCAATCGATCCCGGCGACCACGCGATCGCCTGGTTTGAACCGCGTGACGCCGGAGCCAACCAAATCGATCACGCCCGCGACCTCGGTGCCCGGCGAGAACGGCAATGGTGGTTTCCGTTGATACTTTCCTTCAGTCACCAGGCTCGTCGCGAAAGACACGCCGGCGTAATGGACCGCGATGCGCACTTCGCCCGGGCCAGGCACCGGATCGGCGACATCTTCGACCTGAAGGTCGCGATACGGCATCCACTGATTGACGCGGACCGCCAGCATCCCACTTAACCTTTCGGTAGCTCGATCCCCGCCAGCGCTTCCCAGACGCGGATCACGAACGAGTCATCCTTCAGTCCCTGCCCATTCGCCGCCGCGGCGAGGAACAATTGATGCGCCGCCGATGCCATCGGCAACGGGAACGTCAATCCACGCGCCTGATCCAGCACGATCCCCAGATCCTTGACGAAGATATTGACCGCCGAGGACGGCGAATCGTCCCCCGCCAGAATATGCGGCACACGATTTTGCCACATCCAGGAACTTCCGGCCGATTCCGAAATAACCTCGAACAGCCTCCTCGGATCGGCCCCGGCGCGAATGCCCAGAGCCAGCGCCTCCGCCGCCGTCGCGATATGCACGCCCGCGAGCAACTGGTTGACCATCTTCACCGTGCTGCCGACGCCGATTTCCGAGCCCAACCGCCAGATCTTCGTGGAAATCGCTTGCAGCACCAGCTCTGCTTTGGCGAACGCCGCATCGGAACCGGAGCCCATGACCGTCATCGTTCCGGCCGCCGCGCCAGATTTGCCGCCGGACACCGGTGAATCAAGCATCAGAAAGCCGGCTTCCTCGATCCGCTTTCCCAATGACCGCGCGACGTCGGGCGATACCGTGGAGCAGCACAGAACGACCGCGCCTTTATTCAGTTTGTTCAGGCAACCTTTCGGACCGAACAGCACGTCCTCAGTCTGCGCGGCGTTGATCACGAATACCACGACCGCTTCCAGATCGGCCGGCAGTTGATCGGATGACGCAACAGAACGGCCCTGGGAGGCCGCGAATTCGTCCCGCGCGCTTTCCCGAGGCTCGCAGCCGGTCACATCGTGACCCTTGCGATGCAAGTTCAACGCGGCCCCCATTCCCATGGATCCGAGGCCTATCACGCCGACTTTCATTTTTGTTTCTCCCTATCGCAGATCGCGGCATCGTTCCACTGCCGCGACCAAAGCCCGCCGAATGCCCGGCTCCAGCGCCGAATGCCCAGCGTCGGGTACCACGGTCAGCCTCGCGCCCCGCCACGCATTCGCCAATTCGAACGCCGTCGTCGCCGGGCAGATCATGTCGTAACGGCCTTGCACGATCTCCGCCGGAATGTTGCGGACCCGGTCCATGTGCGCGAGCAACCCGCCCGGTGGCAGGAACAGGTTGTTCGCGAAGTACCACGCCTCGATCCGCGCCAGGCCGAGGGCGGTGCGATCCTGCGCGAAGGTCGTGATGGTGTCGGGGCTTGGCAGCAAGGTGCTGCACGTGCCCTCGAAAATCGACCATGCGCGCGCGGCCGGCATGTGGATCGCGGGATCGGGATCCGTCAGGCGCCGCAGAAACGAACCAAGCAGATCGTGCCGCTCGTTTTCAGGCAGGTGCCCCACGAACTGAGCGTGCGCGTCGGGAAACACGGTGGCGATGCCGTGCAGAAACCAGTTCACCTCGGACGGGCGGCCGAGAAAGATCCCGCGCAGCACGCAAGCCGCGACGCGCTGAGGATGGGTCTGCGCGTAGGCCAGCGCCAATGTCGATCCCCAGGACCCGCCGAACAGCAGCCAGCGATCGACGCCGAGATGGATGCGAAGCTGCTCGATATCGTCAACGAGATGCGGTGTCGTGTTGTTTTCAAGGCCGCCCATCGGACGCGACCGGCCGGCGCCGCGCTGGTCGAAGATGACGATGCGCCAGAACGCCGGGTCGAAGAACCGGCGATGCACAGCGCCGGCGCCGGCGCCCGGTCCACCGTGCAGGAACAGCACCGGGAAGCCGCGCGGATTGCCCGCCTGCTCCCAGTACATCACGTGGGAGGTCGAGAGCGGCAGGTAGCCGGTCTCGAAGGGGCCGATCTCGGGGAAAAGGTCGCCTCTGGGCATCGTCGGGGATCGTATAGCCGTCGGCGGGCGGACGAAACAGGTAATCCGCGCCGCCGATCGGCGTCAGCCCTCCCGCATCGCGCGTGCCTTTTTCGCGGCCGGCCGCTCCCAGCATCGCGTGAGCCATTCCGCCACGGCCGGCCAACGGCTCAGGTCCATCGACAAAGCGCGATACAGCGCGCCCGCGACGTTCAGGTCCGCGACCGAAAAGTCGTCACCGGCGAGCCAGCGCGTTTTGCCCAGAGACATATTAAGCGCGTCGAGCGCCGGCACGACGGCGGCCCAGGCGGCGTCGGCGATGGACTTGTTACGCTCGGCTTCGGGGAGGGCGATGGTGTTGTTGACATAGTTGACCAGTTGCCGGTCCAGCTTGTCGGTTTCCCAGAGGCTCCATTGCAGGGCCAGGGCTTCGTTGCGCGGGCCGGAGGGATACAGCGGGCTGTTGTGTTTTTTGGCGAGGTAGAAGTTGATCGCCATGGACTCGCACAGCACGAATCCGTCGTCATCGATCACCGGCACCTGGGCGTTGGGATTCATCGCCAGGAACTCGGGCGATTTGACCACGGGCGCGCGGGGAAGGATATCCTCGTGCTCGTACGGAATGCCGAGTTCGAAGGTCATCCACAACGTGCGAAGGGCACGCGAACGGGCGGAGCCGTAAATTCGGAGCATCGGGTTTCCTCGTTGTCAGTGCATCATGATTCGGCGGGTCCGAATCAACCGCGAGACCATCTTCTCAGGAGTGGCCGTGCGGTCAAGCTGGGGAGGTGACCCATCTCGCGCGGGACGTGCGGCGAGAGATCACCGGGTCAAGCCCGGCGATGACGATAAACATCGGTGGTGACGATGGATTCCCCGGTGGTGACGGCAGAAAAAAGCAGCCGGCCTTTAGCCCTACGCCAGCCTCACTTCGCGTGGCTGACCGTCCTCGTCCACCGCGACGAGTACGAACTCCGCCGCGGTGACGCGCACCCTTTCGCCCTGGCCGCGCCGCAGCACCCAGGTTTCGACACCAAGCGTGATCGATGTGCGGCCGACGCGGTTCACTGTGGTGTAGACGCAGACGACGTCGCCGACTTTCACCGGGCGGATGAAACTGAGGTTGGAGACGGCGGCGGTCACGACGCGGCCCTTGGCCTCGGAACTCGCGGCGACACCGGCGGCCAGATCCATCAGCGACATGATCCAGCCGCCGAAAATATCGCCGGCGGGGTTGGTGTCGGCCGGCATCGCGACGGTGCGCAACGATAACTCGCCACGCGGATGGGGATGATCGTCGGACATCGCCAAAACCTCCTGATGGATATACGCACTTAAATAGGGTGCGTATCCCGGACGCGCGAGGGGCGGTGCGAGACCGCGCTTAACGTCACCCGCGACGGAGGTTCCGGGCGCGCTTACTCCAGCGGCACCGATCCGGTGTAGCGGATGATGTCGAGGCCGCCGCTCAGCCGGTCGTTGGCATAGATCAGGCCGTGCTCATCCACGTAGACATCGTTGATCTGGATCGTATGGGTCGCGTTGCCGGGCGGCGCGGCGTCCACCAGATAGCCGATTTCCACCGGCGCGTGCGGGTTCTCAATCGAGTAAGCGCGCACGCCGCCGTTGAAGAAGCTGCCAACGACGGTCTTCGTCAGGTGCGCCGCCGTGCCATCGGGCCGGTTCTGATGGATATTGTGCGCGCCGAAGCGACCGCCCGCTTTACACAACGCGTCGAAATCCGCCGGCGGCGGCAATACCGATAATGCGATCGGCGCTTTCTCGTTGCCGATGTCCCAGACCCAGTCACGCTTTGGCCAATCCTTGCAATTCGTGGACGTGGCTTCCTCGGTTTGGATCGCGAGGTGGCGCGATGGGATCGCCAGCACGGTGTGCGCGAAGCCGACGTCCTGCGATTGCCAGGAACGGTGCGCGACCACTTTCGGATGCGCCTTGTCGGTCGTGTCCAGGATGAACCAGCCGCCGTCGATCCAACCGACATAGAGGCGGTTTGGCGTGTCGGCGGCGATGGTCGGCGTGTGCATGCGAATGCCGGAATCGAACGTTTGTACCCGAGGCGGCGCCGGCTCCTTGTCGCCGACCCGCGTGCCGGGCATCCACCAGCGGCCGGCCTCCTTCGGATGCGACGGATCGGTCAGATCGACGATCATCAGGAACTGGTCATCCAGTTGATTGTGCGGCGTGAAGTCCTTCGCGCCGGTCGACAGATACGCGTAGGGACCCTCGGCGTACCAAAGATAATGTACGCCGCGCGAATGCGGACCGGACGTGTCGAAATGCGAGAGTTTCTTCGGGTTGGCCGGATCGGCGACATCGTAAACATCCATTCCCGCGCCGGGTTGGCCCGGTTTGTCGGTCTGATGCGCGACCGCGAGCGTGGTTCCGGAAATGCCCAACGAGTTGCAGCGCAGATCCGCGCCGTCCACGGGGATCTGTTTCACGACCTTGGGATCGTCCGGCTTTGTCACATCGACTATGCTGACGCACATCGGCCCTGACTCGTGCGCCAGGAACAGGATCCGTCGGCCATCGGGGTATTGCCGCAGTGCGAGGCCCTCGCCGCCTTTGCCGGCACCGTTCAGATCGCTGTGTCCGATGATCGTCATGTTGCTGGCTTCCGCCACTTTCGGCAGTGGATCGGCCTGGGCGGTCACCCCGGTCAGCAACAGGCACGCGAACACGAATCGAGCGGATATCATGGAGTTTCCTCATTTTTTGGGTCGCGAGTGGCGACAGTGGCTCGGCGGACGCTAACGGGGCGGGCGAGGCGTGGTCAATGCCGCGCGATCAGTCCCCGCGATCAATCCCTCCGTGATCAGTCCCCGTGATCAGTCCCATTGGGGCGCGAAGGGCGGATCCACCAAACGTTGGTCTTTCGGCAGCGCTGCGATCCTGGCGCGGTCCGTGTCGTCGAGCCGGACTTGCATCGCGCCCAGATTTTCGCGCTGACTGGCTTCGCGGCCAGCCTTGGGGATCGCCGCGACCGCGTCCTGATCCAGCAGCCATTTCAACGCCACCTGCGCTGGTGTCGCGTGGTGCCGCGCGGCGATCTCGGCCAGAACGGGATGGTCAATCACGCGACCTCGCGCCAACGGAACGTGCGCGACCAGAATCATACCGTGGTCCCGCAGGTAGGTCAGGAGCGGCGTTTGATCGAGCAGCACGTGGTATTCAACCTGGTCGCAGAAGATCGGCGCCTGAACGTCCTCCACCGCCATCCGCAGCAGCCGGAGCGGGAAATTCGCGACACCGATCCGCCGCGTTTTGCCGTCTTGCCGGGCGCGGCTCAGCATTTCCAGGACGCCTGGGATGTCGAGGCCGATACGCGGCCAGTGTATCAGGCATAAATCCAGATAATCGGTGCGCAGGCGGCGAAGCGATTCCTCCAGCGATACACGCGCTTCTTCCGGCGAGGCCAATGTGTGACAGACCTTGCTGGTCACGAAGATCTCGCCACGCGGGATGCCGGAGGCGGCGATCGCGGCGCCAACTTCCGCCTCATTGCCATACATCTGACCGGTGTCGATGTGCCGGTAGCCCATCGCCAACGCGCATTCGATCGCAGCCTGACCGGTCGGGGCCGGTCAGGCGAAAGGTCCCCAGGCCGAGTTTGTCCAAGGCTTTCCAGGTAGCGTTGGGCTCGGGCGTCATTCTGGCAATCTCGACCGGCGCGAACCGATCATCCCGGTCGCCGCGCGAAATCGACGATCGCGGCGTAACCGTTCTCCGTCCCGATCGCCAGGCGCGTACCGTCCGCGCTCCACGCCAGCGTCGTGACCGGGCCGTGCCCAGGAGGCGCGACTGGCAGGATGCGGGAGGAGGCGATGTCGGCGACCACGACAAGGCCGTCCTCGAACCCTCCGGCCACGATTTCGTCTTTCGGGTGGCTGGCGACCTGCGTGCAGTTGATGCCGTCGCCGCCGGCCAGTTCGATCGGCGCCTTGCCCATCGGGCCACCGCCGAAGAACGGCCACAGGATCATCGCGTCGGAGCCGCTGCTCGCCAGCCACTTCCCGCCTTTGGAGAACGACAGCGAAGTGGTCTTGGTCGGATAACCGCTCATGCGCATATGCTGGCCGTCGGGCAGCCGCCAGCCGTGCAGGGCGTTTTCCTGCAT
>PLSZ01000275.1 GCA_003164305.1 Acetobacteraceae bacterium | reverse complement strand
GGGCGGCGCGACGGGAGCGCTGCTGCCGACCGGCAGCCCGGTCGATACGCTGGACGTCCCCGGCATCGGCCCGATCGAGGCCTCATTGATCGACATCGGCAACGCCCATGTCTTCATCCGCGCCCGCGACGTCGGCCTGACCGGCATTGAGTCCCCCGCGGAAATCGACGCCAATCGAGAGCTACTCGACCGCCTGGAACGCATCCGCGCCGCCGGGGCCGTCCGCATGGGCATGGCCACCTCCATCCCGGCCGCGCGCTCGGAATCCCCCGCCACTCCTATTCTGGGCATTGTCTCCCCGCCCGCCGCCTACACCGGTCACCTCGACGGCATGCAAGTCGCGGCCGATGACGTCGATCTCGTCGCCCGCCTGCTGTTCATGCAAATTTCCCACAAAACCTACGCCGGCACGTCCACCGTCTGCACCGGCGTGGCCGCTCGCATCCCCGGCAGCCTGGTCGCCGAGGCCGCCCGTCCCGACGCCGCCGGCCGCGTCGAATTGCGCATCGGCCACCCGGCGGGCGTGATCGAGACCGAACCCGACGTCGTCCTCGCCCAACCCGGCCGCAACCACGGCGTCCGCCGCGCCACATTGGGCCGCACCGCCCGCCGCATCCTCGACGGCACGGTTTACGTCGAACTGGACGAGGCGGCGTGAGCAACGGACTACCGGCCCGTATCAGCGTTCGACTGGTCACCGGTTACCGCCAGGATTACGTTATCCGCCGTGGACACGATCGAAACCGGTGCCTCCCAGGCTGAAACCGTCATCGCCCGACGCCGCCGGCGCTCGCGAAGCTCGGCTGAGCGCCCAGGCGCGAGAATCCGCCGCCGGCGGGCGGACCGTGTCGGAAGCTCAGGCGGACGTGTGGATCGACAATCCGGGCGCCGATCGCGAACTGCCGCCGCCGCGTTCCGGCCGCTGACGCGTCCGCGTGGCGCGGACACTTTGCTACGCGGTCGATACCATCGACGACCTTGACGCCATTCTGAATTGGCAGATGCAACCGGGATCCCCGCGGCGCCGAGACCGCCGGTGACATCCTGGTGCTTCGGGTGTTCGGCCCCGGCCAGTCCCGAAAGAGTCTCTGAACCCCCCGCTTCTGGACAACCTCCCCCGACCCGCCCACATTCGCGTGAACAATTCGTTCGGGAAGGGGCGCCAGGACGCCGAACCACGGGAGGTCTCCGATGCCCAAAATCATTTTGCTGCCGGTCAGCGGTTCGACCGCCGACGCGGAGGTCTTCGCCACCGCGCTGACCCTCGGCCAGGCGTTCGACGCGCATTTCGTGGCCCTGCACGTGCGCCCCGACGTGCGCCGCGACGTCGCCTCATTGGCCGCCAGCGACGGCGGGATGGCATCCGGCATCGATACCATGATCGGCCAGATGGAAGCCGACGCCGACGGGCGCGAGAAAGCCGCCTCCGACGCCTGGCATGCGTTCTGCACCCAGAACAAAATCGCCGCCGCCGAAACGCCGGCCGAAAAAGGCGTCACCGGCGAGTGGATCAGCGAAATCGGCACCGAAGCCGATTGGCTCGCCGAATATGGCCGCACCTCCGACCTGATCGTCGTCGGCCGCGGCGAGGAAGAATGGGGCCCCGACTACGTCCTCATGGAAGCCGCCCTGATGGACACCGGCAAACCGGTGGTGATCGCGCCCCAGGCCTCCACCGTGCCGCCCGCGCCGTTGAACGGCGTCATCGGCATCGCCTGGAAGGATACCCGCGAATCCGCCGGAGCCGTGCGCGCCGCGCTGCCCTTCATCCACGCCGCCGGTCACGTCACCGTCTTCGTCGTCACCGAGGATGAGGAAGGCGACAAATCCCATCTCCGTCTGACGAGGATGTTACGTTGGCACAACCCCAACGTGACCATCCAGGCGCTGCGCGAACACTCCCGCTCACCGGTCGATGTGTTGCTCGACGCCGCGACGCAGGCGAATTGCGGACTTTTGGTGATGGGCGGCTACGGCCACACCCGCCTGCGGGAAGCGGTGTTCGGCGGATTCACCCGCGCCGTGCTGCAATCGGCCGCGCTGCCCGTTCTGATGGCGCACTGACCGGGCCCTCCGGCTTGCCTTTGACCCGCGTAGGTGCGACCCCTCCCGCGACACAATCGCGGGGGAGGTCAGATGATCCAGATCGAACGGCGGCACTTCGGCGTGCTGATCCCGTCCACTAACACGACGGTCGAAATCGAATACACCCACTGCCTGCCCGCCACGCTGCAATTCCACACCGCGCGTCTGGGCAAGGGCGGCAACACCCCGTTCTCCCCCAGCAAGGACGAGGACGTCATCTATCAGTCGAAGATGCTGGGCGACGCGAAGGTTGAGGTCGTCGCGCTGGCGCAGACTTCGGCCAGCCTGTTCGACGACGATTACGACGCCAGGGTTAAGGCCCAAATGTCGAAGGGGGCCGGCGTGCCCGCGGTCACCTCGGCCGAGGCGATCGGCGAAGCCGTGCTGGCGCTGGGAATGAAACGCGTTGGCATCGTTACCCCGTATTCCATCCAGGTGATCGAGAACGCCAAACGCTACTACGAACGCAAATACGGACTTGATGTCGTCGGCATGGAGGGTTTCGGCGCCACCGACGCCTATGCCATCGGTAAGCTGGACGCCAACATGGCGTTCGAAGCCCTGCGCCGCGTCGATACCCCCGAGATCGAACTGCTGATCGTTCCCGGCGGCAATTTCCCGACGATGCCCTGGATCGCCCCCTGGGAACGCGCCTTCGCCAAGCCGGTGATCACCACCAACGAGGCCGCCTTATGGGCCGCTCTGGGCGTCATGAAGTTGAACGATCCGATCCCGGGCCTGGGCCGGTTGTTGGAGCAAATGCCGCGCTGAAAGGGGCGTGAGTTCGTGAATTGGTCATGGCCGGCCCGCGACAATTCGTCGTGGCCGGGCCTGACCCGGCCATCTCGCCCGGCACCGCCTTGCGTGCGATGACCCACTCCCGCGCGACGCCAACGACGCCCCCATGACCCCGCCCACCCGCAACACCACCGGCCTGCGCGCCCTGCTGTCCACGCCCGCCTTCCTCCGCCTCTGGGCCATCGGCGGCTGCGTCAACACCATGCGTTTCTTCGAGCTTCTGGCAGCCGCTTTGTTCACCCTCGACGCCACCAACTCCGGCCTCGCGGTCGCCGTCGTCTCCGCCGCGCGCACCATGCCGATGCTGCTGTTCGGCGCCTTCTCCGGCGTGATCACCGAGTCGGTCAGCCGCAAATCCGTCTTGCAAATTGGACAACTTCTGACCTGTGCCTCGGCCGCGATCATCGCCACCCTGGCGATCCTCGGCGTGGTGCATCCGTGGCATCTGGCGATCTCTTCCTTCGTCTCCGGCATGGTGTGGTCGACCGAAATGGCGACGCGCCGGCGCATGGTCGGCGAAAGCGTCGAAGGCGGCCTGGTGTCCCGGGCCCTCGCGCTCGATACGATGTCGAATTCAGGCGCCCGCCTGCTCGGCCCGATCGCCGCGGGCATCATCTATCAACACTTCGGCATCGCCGGATCCTACGCCGTGTCCGCCGGCGTCTACGCCCTGGCCGCGTCGATCACCCGAGGCGTCAGCTACCGTCAGCAAAGCCGTCCGTTCGTGGTCAGCAACGTTCCGCGCGACCTGGCCGAGGGCATCGCCTTCGCCCGCGCCCACATCACCATCGCCGGCGTGCTGGCCGTCACCATCGCGATGAACCTGCTGGCGTTTCCCTACTCCGCCCTGATCGCGCCGATCGGCCGCCAGGTCTTCATGGTCTCTCCCACCCTGGTAGGCATCCTCGCCGCGTCCGAGGCGTTCGGCGCCTTCATCGGCGGCATCTGGCTGAGCAGCGGCGAGCCGCGCCTGACCGGCCGCGTATTGATGGTCGGCGGCTCCCTGATGTTCATTTCGTGTGTGTTCCTGATGCCGCTCGCCCCCGTTTTCGCTTTGGCGAGCGGCTTGTTGGCGCTCGGCGGCTTCGGCTCCGCCGCCTTCGCCAACATGCAAACCTCGTTGATCGTGTTGCATGCGCCCGCGCATATCCGCTCCCGCCTGATGGGATTGTTAACCGTCTGTATCGGCATGGGTCCGTTGGGAATATTAATGCTCGGCTTCCTGGCCGATCGCGTCGGCCCGATGCGAGCGATCGACATCTCCGAAACGATCTGCTTCCTTTGGGTCGTCTGGATCGGTCTGCGCTGGCGCCGCCGCGATCGGGTTGGATAAACCCCGGTTCCGTGCGAAGCTTCCGCACCGGAGGAAATCATCATGTCGAACAACAGCGCGGACTACGACTTTCTCGCCGGCGTGCGGGTCGTCGATTTCACCCAGTTCGAAGCCGGCCCATCCTGCACCGAAGCCCTCGCCTGGCTGGGCGCCGAGGTCGTGAAAATCGAAAACCCCGGTGCCGGCGATCCCGGCCGGCGGCTGCGCAAGGGCCAGCCCGATGACGATCCGTATTATTTCCAGCAGTTCAACGCCAACAAGAAATCGATCACGGTGAATTTAAAAGCGCCGGAAGGCCTGGCACTGGTCAAGGATTTGTTGCGTAAAGCGGATATTACCGTGGAGAACATGGCGCCCGGCACGATCGAACGCCTCGGCCTCGGTTATGACGAGGTGAAAGCGTTGAACCCCGGCATTATCTATTGCCAGGTCAAGGGATTTGGCGAAGGCAGCCCGTATGAAACCAATCTCGCGTTTGACATGATCGCCCAGGCGATGGGGGGGACGATCAGCGTGACGGGGGAGAAGGGGAGGCAGCCGGTGAAGCCGGGTTTGTCTTTGGGTGATACCGGGACCGGAATGACGATGGCGATCACCATTCTCGGTGCGTTGCGTAAACGAGACAAGACCGGAGAGGGCTGCCGGCTGCAGGTGGCGATGCAGGATGCGATGCTGCACTACATGCGCACCAACTTCGCGACCCAGGCGCGGTCGGGCAAGGCGGTGGAGCGGGATGGCACGCGCTCCGGCGGCGGGACAAACGCGCCGTCTGGGCTGTATCCTTGCGCGCCGGGCGGGCCGAACGACTATGTCTGGATCATGACCAGCCGCGGCAATCCCGAACATTGGGCCCGGCTGTGCAAGGTGATGGGCCGCGAAGACCTGATCGAGGATCCGCGCTTCAACACGCCGGCGTTGCGCGTGAAGAACGATCCGGAGCTGGATCCGATCATCACCGCCTGGACGAGGACTCGTACCAAGTACGAAGCGATGACGGCGGTCGGCGGCGCGGGCGTGCCGGCCGGCGCGGTGCTGGATACGATGGAGTTGCAGAACGAACCGACGTTCGAGACGCGCGGCATCATGCAGGTGATGGAGCATAAGAGCTACGCGGGATTTAAGATGCCGTCGTGGCCGGTGCGTATTAATGGCAAGCCGCCGAAGGTGAAGGCGTCGCCGGTGTTGGGGGAGCATACAGAAGATGTGCTGACCGGGTGGCTGGGATTGAGCGCTGACGACGTCGAGAAGTTGAAAGCGAATAAGGTCGTTTGACTCATTCCGATGACGTCATGGCCGGGCTTGACCCGGCCATCTGGCGCGCCGCACCGTGCGAACGGGTCTAGGGCGTGGTGTCACCTGGTACGTAGGCTTGGACCGGCCCGTCATGAAGCAGTGAAAGCGATAGGGACGCTACCAATCACCCACGTTGATCTTGCGGATGATATCCCGATCCAGGTTCACCAACGCCTTAGCCAACTCAATTTGCCCCTTGGACGCCGACAGTGCGGCAGCAATGGACTGAGCCATGTAGCTATCCCACTGATCGTCAGCATGAGCATAGGCGCAGTCATGCAATTGGCGTAGCGCCAGCCGGTATGGACCTGTGACCGCATCGGAGAGTGCTGGCCCATGGCCGGTCGACCGGGCAACCTCTATGCAAGCGGGAAGCATGAAAAAGCCAATATCAATTGGACCTTTTGCGGCCAATCCGATGTGCACAATTTCGGGAACCGCGGCATAGGAGGCGCTATAGACGTCTCCTTGGTGGCAAAGCGCCGACCATAGCGTGAACCAGGGTTCGTCATTCGGGTTCTTCGGTGTCGGATCGACGCCAAGACGGCGCAAAAGCGGTGGTATGTCTCCAGCCGGCCCATAAGCGTGCTGTAGCATCGACCAATCAGTCGGATCCGAAAGACCCAAGGCGTGCTCCTGTGCTCGGCGATAGTTCGCGACACGGTTGGCTGGCTGATGTCGTGGGCGGCGCCAATGGTCGCAGCCAAATGAAAAATCGCGGTCAACCGGAGGCGGCCCCGGCGTCCGGCGGTTGCTCCGGCTCAACACCGCGACACAGATCGTTGAGCGGGATCTCCACGTCGATTTCCGGGACCCTCAACATCTCCCCGCGCGCGACCGTCTCCACCACCATCCGGTCACCGTCACGGACAAAAACCGTCGCCGCGATCAGGTCCTGATCCAGGATCACGTAACGCCGGATCGACGACGTCGCGGTATACTCGCGGAGCTTCTCAAAATAATCGATGTGCGCGGTGCTGTCGCTCAGCACCTCGAACACCACCACAAGATCAGTCACAACGGTTGCTTTCCGGTCCAATGGCGAACAGACGATGAGCGCATCCGGATACCGGATGCGGCCCGCGACCTCGATCTTCGTGGTTGGACCGAAAGTTTGGCAACGGGAACCGCGCAACTGGCTATCAAGCTCCGTGCGGAGGTTCCGGCCGATGGCCTCGTGGGCGATCGTGCCGCCGGTCATCGCCACCGGACGAAAGCCATCGAATTCGTCGATCGTCATTGCTTTGAGTGCCGCGCTCATCCCACGGTGATAGCACGTCCCACCCTCGATGTCAGACCCACCGTGCCCGCCTATGGACGCGCCGCCGGTCATCTGGAACAAAGACCCCAGGAACACGACGGGCCCGCCGATCCGGCGGCCAAGGGGAGTACACACCAATGAAAGTCTACGAAGCCATCGCCGACGCCTTGCTGGCCGAGGGTTGCGACAATCTGTTTGGCCTGATGGGCGACGGCAACATGTGGCTGTGGTCCTCATTGGCGAAGAAGCACGCGAAAATCATCTCCGCCCGGCATGAGGCCGCCGCCGTATCGATGGCAGACGGCTATTCCCGCACCACCGGCAAGGTCGGCGTCGCCATGGTCACCTGCGGACCCGGCCTGACGCAGCTTGGCACCGTGCTGATCATCGCCGCGCGCAACCGCTCACAGCTCGTGGTCGTTACCGGTGAAATCAATCCAGGCGCCAAGAACAAAACCCAATCGATGGACCAAAAGCGCTTTACCGAGGCCTGCTCGGCGCGTTTCCACACCGTCACCAGCATCGACAACATGGCCGAGGAAATCGCCGAAGCCTTCTACGCCGCCCGCGTGCATCGCGTCCCGGTGGTGTTGAACCTCAACATGCATCTCCAGGAACAAGACTTCGACTGGGACTTCGACTATCGCCCCTCCACGCAGTTCCTGCCGCCGCGCGTCGAAAGCCCCAGCCCCGATTTGCTGGCGCCCGTGGTGGAAAAACTCGCCGCCGCGAAACGCCCGGTGATCATCGCCGGCAAAGGCGCCATGGCGTCGAAAGCGCGAGACGAAATCATCAAACTCGCCGATCGCGTCGGCGCGCTGCTGGCCACGTCGTTGCAAGGCAAGGGCTATTTCGCCGGCCAATCCTGGGACATCGGCATCGCCGGCGCCTTCGCGTCGGAACCGTCGGAACGGCTTCTCGCTGACGCCGACTTCGTTCTCGGCGTCGGCGCCGAACTCGGTTACTACACCACCGAGGGCGGCTTGCTGTTCCCCAGCGCCGAAGTTGCTCGTATCGATATCAAACCGATGCCCGAGGAAATCGGCGTCATTCCCGGCCTCTACATCCAGGGCGACGCCCGCAAAACCGTCGCCGCGTTGTCCGAGGCACTGGAAAGCCGACAGGTCCGCAACGAAGGATTCCGGAATTCCGAAACCCGGGCGGTGCTCGACGAACCGGCGCATCGGTTCGATCCGCCAACGGATGGGCTCGATCCGCGCGCCGCGGCCGGATATCTCGCCCGCGCCATTCCGAAAGGCGCTCTGGTCACCTGCGGGGCCGGACATTTCTTTTCGTTCCCGGCGATGTACATGGCGCTGCCGGAGGGCGCGGAAATCCAGTTCTCCTATCAGTTCGGCGCGGTCGGACAGGGGTTGCCGCTGGCGATCGGCACCGGCGCCGGCAATCCGGGACGCCCGCACATCGCCATTGAGGGCGACGGCAGCATGTTGTTCCACATCCAGGAACTCGACACCGTCACGCGATTTAAGTTGCAAATGGTGTTGATCGTGTGGAACGACGGCGGTTACGGCGCCGAGGTCCACAAGCTGGTGCCGAAAGGTTTCGAAATGGGTCAGGCGCACTGGGACTCGCCGGATTTCGTCGCGATCGCGAAAGCCTTCGGCGGCGACGGCGTGCTGCTGAACAAGGAAGCCGATCTACCCGCCGCCGTCGCCGAAGGGTTGCGCAAAGGTGGCCTGTACCTGATCGACGTCCGCGTGTCGCCCACCGCGTTCAGCGATCCGCACGGCAAAGTTTATTACGGCGTCCCAAGTCAAGCGCCGCTGCTGCGCCCGGTCGCGTAACCGGCGATGCATTTCGAGGGTGAATTCCGCGTTCCCGGCAAAGCTTCGGACGTGCTGAAACGTTTCGCCGACGTGCCGCGCATGGCGCGCTGCATGCCGGGCGCGATGCTGGAACCCCAGGCCGAGGATGGCTCCTGGCCAGGTGCCATGGTGGTGTCGTTCGGTCCGAAGAGGATCAACTTCAAAGGCCGCGCCACCTGCGCGTTCGATGATGAGGCGTTGACCGGCCTGGTGCATGGCCGCGGCACGGCTGACATGCGCTCGGCCCGCATCGGCGTCAAAGTCTCCTTCGCGTTGCACGACGTGCCGGACAGCGCGAAGCCGGAAACCGCCGTCAAAATCGTTTCGGATGCCGAACTCGGCGGCGTGCTGGAGGATTTCGCCCGCACCGGCGGCATCGCCGTGGCCAACGCCATCATGGCCGACTTCGCCCACCGCGCGTCCGAGGAATTCGCCAAAGACGAAGTGCCAGTTGACGCCGAAACGCCGCCATCGCCGGCGCCCAAACCCGCCGCGCCGCTCGCCGCGAGCGGCCTTTTATGGGTCGTCATTAAAGCGTACTGGGTTAAATTCCTTCATGCCCTGGGCCTTAGCGCTTCGCCGGATCGACCCCTCTGACCCGTTCGGAAAACGCCGCGACGTCTTCAACGCTGAACTTCAAATGCACCCGCTGCGTTGCAGCGGGCCGCGTCGCGACCGACAATCCCGGACGCCATTCCGCCGCCGGCCGGATTGGCCGCGGCGCGAACCCGCCACCGCAATTCGGGCACACGTCATGCAATTTCGTCTCCACGCAATCGGCGCAAAACGTGCACTCGAACGTGCAGATCCGCGCATCCGTCGCGTGCGGCGGCAAATCCTTATCGCAATATTCGCAGTTCGGCCGAAGCTGTAACGCCATCGCGAAACCTCCCTCAAACCACGCGGTGCAGCAACCCGGTTCCCGCCGCCACGCGCCGGCAATTCTCCGCCGCGACGCTGAAACTCCGGTCGAACGTTCCGGTCGTGATCCAGGCGACATGCGGCGTGATCACGACGTTGTCCAATGCCAACAAGGCCTCATCGCGCGCCACGGGCTCGTCGGTGAACACATCCAGTCCCGCGCCGCCAAGATGGCCCGACCGCAACGCCTCAGTCAACGCCGTCTGATCCACCAGGCCGCCACGCGCGGTATTGATCAGAACGGACCCTTGCTTCATCCGGGCCAGCGCCTCCCGGCCAATCATCCGATCCGTCTCCGGCGTCAGCGGCAAATGCAAACTGACGATATCGGATTGTTCCAGCAACGTCCGTGGCGGCACGAACCGGGCGGTCGCGTCCGGCACCGGCTTCCGCGCCGTGTAAAGCACCTCGCACTCCATCGCCGTCAGCACCGGTGCCAGCAGTTGCGGGATCGATCCGTATCCAACCAGTCCGACCACCCGTCCGCCAAGTTCCCCCAGCCCATCCTGCAACGCCAAATCGGTCCAAACACCGGAGCGCAGCGACGCGTCGAACCGAGGCACCCGCCGCAAAACCGCCAGCATCAGTGCCAAGGTCAACTCCGCCACCGCGCGTGAGTTCGTCCCGGGAAGGTTACAAACCGGAATGCCGCGCGTCTTCGCCGCCTCCAGATCGATTGTATTGACCCCAACACCGATCTTCTGGATCAACCGCAGCTTCGCCGCCGCCGCGATCATCTCCGATGTGCAACGAGTCAACACGTGCCACAGCACCTCGCACTCCGGCAGCAGCGAGGCCAGCAGCGCCGTCTCGTCCTCCGGACAGACCGTGACCTCCAAACCCGGCAGCGAAGCCAGCCGTGCCGCGAGATCGGGACCGGCGGAGGCATGATAAACCACCTTCATGCCCGCGAACGCCCCAGCACCGACCCACCCGCGAACCGTGCGCGCGACCCGAGCGCTTCCTCGACCCGCAACATTTCGTTCCACTTCGCCATCCGTTCGCTTCGCGCGAAACTTCCGACTTTCAGTTGTCCAACCGCCCATCCGACCGCCAGATGCACGATCGTCGTATCCTCGGTTTCCCCTGACCGGGCCGAGACAATCGCGGAAAATCCGGTTTCCTTCGCGGCGTTCCAGGCGTCCAGCGTCTCGCTCAACGTGCCGCGCTGGTTCGGCTTCAGAAGCACGGTATTGGCCGCGCCGTTCGCCGCCGCGTCCCGCACCCGCGCGGCATCGCTGACCAGGAAATCGTCGCCAACAATTTGCAACGAACCGCCATGCAGCCGGGTAAATTCAGCGAAGCCGGCCGGATCGTCCTCCGCAAATGGATCCTCGATCGACAAAATCGGATAACGCGAGATCCAGCTTGACAGCAACGCGATCATCCCCGCGCTGTCGAGTTCCCGATCCTCCAGCGCCAATTTATAACGTCCGTCGCGGCCGAACTCCGAGGCGGCGATATCCAGAGCGATCCCCACCTGATCGCCCAACCGAAACCCCGCGCGCTCGATCGAGCGCACCAGCATGTCCAGCGCCTGTTCGTTGGTGGAAAACACGGGCCACCAGCCACCTTCATCCGCAACGCCGGCCAAACTGCCAGCTTCTGCCATCAGTTTTCCCGCGTGTCGATAAATCTCCGCCGTCCATTCCGATGCCTGAGCGAACGAGTCCGCGCCCGGGCACATGACCATGAAGTCCTGAATATCGACCCGCCGTCCCGCGTGCGCGCCGCCCCCAAATATCTGGATTTGTGGCAGCGGGATCAGCGTCACGTCGTCGTCCGCCAGATAGCGGAACAGCG
The DNA here is from genome assembly GCA_003164305.1 of Acetobacteraceae bacterium. Next base: position 9,323 of record PLSZ01000275.1, on the reverse strand, counting down.
GCAACCCCTCCGCCTGCGCGGCGGCATGCGCGGCGGCCATCGACACGGACAAAATCGCGTTGGCGCCCAGCCGGCTTTTATTCGGCGTGCCGTCCAGTTCGATCAACCGCGCGTCTAACGCTCCCTGATTCGTCGCGTCCATGCCCGAGACGGCCCATGCGATTTCCCCGTTCACGCTGGCTAACGCGCGCGTGACATCGTATCCACCAAACCGCGAGCCTCCATCGCGCAATTCGAGAGCCTCGGCACTGCCGGTGGACGCTCCCGCCGGAGCGATCGCGCGGCCACAGGCGCCGTTCTCCAGCATCACATCGGCCTCCACCGTGGGCCGGCCGCGACTATCCCACACCCGGCGCGCGTGCACGAAAGCGATGCTGGTGTCTGTCATGCGTCAATTTCCTTTTGCCAGGCACCGCGAATATCCGCTAACCGATCCGGCGGATCGGCCAACAGCGCGCGCGCCACACGCCGCACGCGATCCTTCGAACCCTCGTCCGTGACATACTCCACCGGAGATTTGCCATCCACCCGAGCCAGGAACAACCCGGGCAACAACCCCGCCGCGCGCTGCTCCAACGCCGCCGCCGGTTCCCACGTCACGCCGCGCGCATACGCCGCCGCCAGCGCGTCGAAACAACGCAAGAATCCGTGCCGCGCGCGCGGCGTCCAAAGGCACTTCAACAGCAGGTGATTGAGGCAAAACGCCAGATCGAACGCCGGATCACCCCACCACGCGCACTCGGCGTCCAGGAACACCGGCCCCGACGGACCACATAAAATGTTCTTCGGACTGACATCGCCATGCACCAGCGCTTTCTTGTTCGCCTGAGTCGTCGCCACCAACGCCAGCAACCGATCCGCGCGATCCGGATGCGCCCTGGCCGTCGCCACCAAGTACGGCTCCAACCGAATGTCATAAAAAATTCCGTCCGTCGGAAACTCCGCCGCGACCGCCGGATCCGCCGCCGACCGAGCATGGATCGTCACCAAAGCCTCAGCCACGCTCGCGGCGACCGCATCATCGGCGATCCCATCGCGCAGCTGGTTCTTCCATAACGGATGATTTTCGGGCGAAAGAAATTCCATCGCCAGCGTGCCGCTCGCCGCATCCTGCCCAATCAACCGCGGCGCGAAGCCGACCGCACGCCGCATCCACCGCGCCTCATACACATTACGCTCCACCGGCGCGTGCCAGTCCGCGGCAACGCGCAGCTTGGCCAACGCGCGTTTGACACAGATGGAGCCAGACGGAAGCTCAATTCGCCAAATGTCGGAAGACACGCCGCCTGTCAGCCGCTCACCAACCGTGGCGCCGGGCAGACCCATCCGCTGCAAGGCGTCGATGATCTCGGCGGGAGGACGTTCAGTCATCAGCCGGTTTAGGGGCCGGATGGCATCCGTGGTCAAGGGCGGTCGCCGGGGAGTGAGGCAGCGCGAGGGCGCCTTCTCCCCTCCTATCCAAATGACGGGATCCAGGTGCTATCGCCCTTGGCGGAGGTTGAGGAGGCAGAGCCTCCTGCTGGGGTCCGGGGTGAAACCCCGGCGTCGCCTCCCCCAGGCGCACGCCGCGCCCCCGATTGCCGCGGGCAGATGGGGACGGTAACTTGCCACCGGATAAGGATGAGGAGGCCCGGTCGTGCTGAAACTCGGTTATAAAGCGTCCGCGGAACAATTCGCGCCGAAGATGCTGCTGGATTTCTCGGTCGAGGCCGAGCGGAACGGGTTTGATTCGGTCTTTATCAGCGACCACTTTCAGCCGTGGAAGCACACCGATGGGCACGCGCCGTCGGTGTTTCCGTGGCTTGGCGCGTTGGGAGCCAGCACGCAGCGCATCATCATGGGCACCAGCGTTCTGACGCCGACGTTTCGCTATCATCCGTCGGTCGTCGCGCAGGTGTTCGGCACGTTGGGCGTGATGTTTCCGGGCCGTTTGGTACTGGGCGTCGGCACCGGCGAGGGGCTGAACGAAGTGCCATCGACCGGCATGAAATGGCCGGAAACCAAGGAACGTTTCGCGCGATTGCGGGAGGCGTTGACGTTGATCCGCCGGTTATGGAGCGAGGATCGGCTGACTTTCGACGGCGAATTTTATCGCACGGATAAAGCCACGATTTATGACAAGCCGGGCACGCCGGTGCCGATTTATGTCGCGGGCGCGGGGCCTCAGGTGGCGAAATACGCGGGCCGCATGGCGGATGGGTTTATTTGCACCAGTGGCAAAAGCTGGGATCTGTACACGAAGACTTTGTTGCCGAATGTCGAGGAGGGGCTGGGGCTGTCCACCAGGCCGAAGCCGAATTTCGACCGGATGATCGAAATGAAAGTTTCGTTCGACGCCGATCACGCGCGGGCTTTGAACGATACGCGGCATTGGGCGGCACTGGCTTTGACACCGGAGGAAAAAGTATCGGTCGAGGATCCGGTGGAGATGGAACGCCTGGCCGATGCGTTGCCGATCGAGCGCGCCGCCAGCCGCTGGATCGTGTCCAACGATCCGGACGAGCACATCGAGAAGATCAAACCGTATATCGACATGGGTTTCCGCCATTTGGTGTTCCACGCTCCGGGTCCGGATCAGGTGCGATTCCTGAAACTTTATGGCGAGCAGGTGCTGCCAAAGCTACGCCAGCGTTTCGACTGAAGTGGTGCCAACGCAGGCATCATGAGCGCTCGACTGGAAATTTTCGCGATCCCCGGCCTGCCGATGGTGCGCGCCGGAGACGATCTTCCGTCCCTGATCGCCGAAGCGGCGGCGCGCTCCCGATTGACGTTACGAGATCGTGACGTGGTGGTGATCGCGCAGAAGATTGTTTCTAAGGCAGAAGGACGCACGGTCGATCTGGCCACGGTGACGCCTTCGGAGGAGGCAATCGCTCTGGCGGCGAAGGTCGGGAAAGATCCGCGCATCGTGCAGGTGGTGCTGTCGGAGTCGGTGCGCGTGGTGCGCAGCCGGCCCAATCTGATGATCATGCAGCATCGGCTAGGGTTCGTGATGGCGAACGCCGGCGTGGATCAATCGAATGTCGCGCCTTCCGACGGCGTGCAGCGCGCGTTGCTGTTACCGCTCGATCCGGATGGCTCGGCCGAAAAGATCCGCGCGGCGTTGGCGGAACGGTTGGGCGTGTCGTTGGGGGTCGTTATCAATGACAGCTTCGGACGGCCGTGGCGCCGCGGCACGGCGGGGGTNNGAAGTCAGCATCATCGGTTTCGCCGATGAGATCGCCGCCGCCGCGTCGTTGCTGCAAGGCCAGGCCGCCGAAGGACAACCGGTCGTTGTCGTTCGCGGGTTGAACTGGTCGGCGCCGGACGCTTCCATCGCGGAACTGGTCCGCCCGCCCGAAGAGGATCTGTTCCTGTGATCATCGCTTTGTCCGGCGGCGTCGGCGGCGCCAAGCTGGCGTTGGGCCTGGCGCGCGTCATGCCGCCCGAGGAACTGGTCGTCGTGGTCAACACGGGCGACGATTTCGAGCATCTGGGGCTGTCGATTTCTCCCGATATCGATACGGTCGCGTATACGCTGGCGGGGTTGGCCAATCGTGAGCTCGGCTGGGGACGGCACGACGAAACCTGGTCGTTCATGGAAACGATGGAGGCTCTGGGCGGCGAAACGTGGTTCCGTCTGGGCGATCGCGATGTCGCGTTGCATGTGGAACGAACCCGGCGGCTGGGACGGGGGGAGAGTTTGTCCGCGGTGACCGCCGATCTGTGCCGCCGGTTGGGAATTCGGTCCCGGGTCATACCGATGAGCGACGACCCGGTGCGGACGCGGTTGCGTACCGAGGGAGGGTGGTTGGATTTCCAGGAGTATTTCGTGCATCGCCGGTGCGAGCCGGTGGTGCATGAGTTGCTGTTCCAGGGCGCCGGCGCGGCGCGCGCGCATCCGGAGTTCCTGGCTGCGCTGGCCGATCCGGCGTTGCAAGCGATCGTGATCTGTCCTTCGAATCCCTTCATCAGCGTCGAGCCGATCCTGGCGATCCCAGGCGTGCGTCACGCGATGATCGACAGCCCGGCGCCGATCATCGCCGTGTCGCCGATCATCGCGGGCCAGGCGGTGAAGGGTCCGACCGCGAAGATGATGAAGGAACTGGGGCTGGATCCGAGTGCCGGTACGGTCGCGCAGCGTTATCACGATTTGCTGGATGGTTACGTCATCGATCACGCCGACATGTCGGAGGTCGTTTCGATCGACGCGCGCGTCACGTTGGCGCAGACGCTGATGCGGACAATGGAGGATCGGGAGGCTCTGGCCAGGACGGTGCTGGACGCGGCGGCGGTGTTGCGTCGCCGGAAGTTGGCGCGATGATAAGCGTTCGGAAGGCTGCGCGATGGTAACCACTTGGAAAACTTCGCGATGAGCGATGTTTGGGCGTGTGTCCCGGTGAAGGAGTTCACTGGCGCGAAGCAGCGTTTGTCGTCGCTGCTCAGTCCACAACAGCGAGAAATCCTGGCTGAGACGATGCTGGAGGATGTGCTGGAGGCGTTGTCCGGCGCCGCGCGGCTGGCGGGCATCATGGTGAACACGGTCGATCCGCGCGCCGCGACGTTGGCGGAACGTTACGGCGCCCGCGTGGTGAGCGAGGCCGCGCGGGATGGCCACACCGGGGCGGTGAACGGCATGGGACGGGTTCTCGCCGCCGAGGGCAAGGGCGCGCTGATGACGTTGCCGGGAGATATTCCGCGGGTGTCCGCGTGGGAGATCGACGCGGTGGTGTCGTCGTGCCGGGAGGCTCCGTCGTTCACGATCGTTCCGGCGCATGATGAGCTTGGCTCCAACGCGGTGATTTGCGCGCCGCCCTTCGCGGTGCCGTTGCGGTTTGGCGACGACAGTTACTTTCCGCATTTAGTGGCCGCGCGACGTCAGGGGATCGAGCCAACGATCGTGCGGCTTCCCGGCATTGGGCTGGATATCGATCATCCAGTGGATTTACTGGCGTTCCTGCGGACGAAACCGCGGCAGCCGACTCGCACGCTGCGTTTGCTGGAAAGTTTCGCGTTATGACGTGGTCCATTGTCGCGCATGATCCGAAAACCGATGCCTTCGCCGTCGCGGTGGCGACCAAGGCGTTCGCGGTGGGCGCGCATTGCCCGTTCGTAAGGGCCGGCGTCGGCGCGGTATCCACGCAGTCGATGACCAATCGCTATCTGGGGCCGGTGATCCTGGACGGCATGGCGCGCGGGTTGCCTCCGTCGTCGGCCATTGAGGGCGCCTTGGCGGGCGACGAGGGCAGCGGACTGCGTCAGGTGCACGCGGTGGATCGTTTCGGCCGCACCGCCGCGTGGACCGGACGGAATTGCGTGGAATGGTGCGGCTCGGTGGCCGCCGAGGGAATCAGCGTCGCGGGCAACATGCTGGCCGGCGAACCGACGATCGCGCAAACGTTGCGTATTTGGAACGTAAACGACGAACTGCCGATGCCGGAACGATTGATGACGGCGATGCGGGCGGGCGAGGCCGCGGGCGGCGATCGGCGCGGCAGGCAGTCCGCCGCGATGGTGATGGTAACGACAGAAGATTTTCCCGATCTGAATTTGCGTGTGGACGATCACGCGGAACCGTTGGGCGAGTTGCGGCGACTGTTGGGGATCTGGCGGGCCGAAGGCGTATCACGTTTGGGGACCGCGCCGTCGAAGGCGAACCCGTCGGGGCTGATCGATCTGGACGCGATCGAGGCTGGGTGGATCGCGCGGGGATTGGATCTGCGGTTTCGGCGGTAGGGACGCGGCGGCCACTTCGGGTTGTTTGTGAAAAAGAATTCGACCGCGGCTGCACGCCGATGAACGCAGATAAGAAATGATTGAGTTGTGTCGATCGCCGGTGGCCGATGATGGTTCAGGCGGCGCGAACCGTCGATCCTGATCTGCGTTCATCGGCGTGCATCCGCGGTTGAATTAAAACTGGCGTCCGCTCCGGACTCCGTTGCACGCAACGAATTGGAACGCTAACCATCCAGTTCTTCCCGCCGCATTTCCAGTTCAAGCCATTGTTCCTCGGCCTCGGCCAAGGCGCGACGCGTGGTTTCCAGCGCGGCGGTCGTTTCGACGAAGCGCGAGGGATTTCGCGCGTAAAGATCCGGGTCGCCCAGGAGCTTCGTCAACTTCGCCGTCTCGGCTTCCAGCGAGCCGATGCGCGTGGGCAAGGTTTCCAGCGCGTGGCGGTCCTTGAATGTCATGCGTTTCGTGCCGTCGCCGCGCCTCTGGGCCCCAGCCTTGGGTTTCGCCTGAGGCTCGGCCGCCACGAGCTTCGCCGGGCCGCGCTGCGTCAGCATGTCGGTATAGCCGCCGGCGTATTCGATCCAGCGACCGTCGCCCTCGGTCGCGATCACCGAGGTCACCACACGATCGATGAAGTCCCGGTCATGCGAAACCAGCAACACAGTGCCGGCGTAATCGGCCAGCAGTTCCTGCAACAGCTCCAACGTTTCCAGGTCGAGATCGTTTGTCGGCTCGTCCAGCACCAGCAAGTTCGACGGTTTGGCGAAGGCGAGCGCCAAGGTCAGACGCGCGCGCTCGCCCCCTGAAAGGACGCCGACCGGAGTGTTCGCCTGCTCGGGCGCGAACAGAAAGTCCTTCATATAGCCCACGACATGGCGCGTTTGGCCGCCGACGACCACGCTGTCGCCGGCGCCGCCGGTGAGCGTTTGGGTGAGAGTTCGGTGCGGATCCAGAACGTCGCGCCGTTGGTCCACGGTGACCTGGAGCAGGTTGGTGCCGATCGCCACCGAACCCGCGTCCGGCATCAGCACGCCAGTCAGCAAATTGAGCAATGTCGTCTTGCCGGCGCCGTTCGGACCGACGATGCCGACGCGGTCGCCTCGGAGGATCCGAGTGGAGAAATCCCGCACCACGACACGGTCGCCGAACGCTTTCGTGACGTCTTCGGCCACCGCGACCAGCCGGCCGGACAAATCGCCCTCGGTCGCGCGCATCTTCACGCCGCCGGCCGCGCCACGCAGTTCCTTGCGCTTCTTGCGCAACGCGTGCAGGTCGGCGAGCCGCTTCTGATTGCGCTTGCGCCGCGCCGTGACACCGTAACGAAGCCAGTCTTCCTCCATCACGATTTTGCGGCCGAGTTTATGCCGGTCGGTATCTTCCTGCTCCAGCACTTCATCGCGCCAGGCTTCGAACTTCGAAAATCCGGCCTCGAGTTGCCGCGTGATGCCGCGGTCGAGCCAGACGGTAACGCGCGACAAGCGCTCCAGCAGCCGCCGGTCGTGGCTGATCAGCACAATCCCGGAACGAAGATCGCGCAATTCGCGCTCCAGCCACTCGATGCCCGGCAGATCGAGATGATTGGTCGGTTCGTCCAGCAGCAAAATGTCCGGTTCCGGCGCCAGCACGCGCGCGAGGGCGGCGCGGCGCGCCTCACCGCCGGACAACAGCGACGGGTCCTCGGTGCCGTTCAGTCCAAGTTGTTCCAGCAGATACGACGCGCGGTGGTGGTCGCCGGCGGCACCGGCGTCGAACCCGGCCTCGACATAGGCCAAGGTCGTGGGGAATTCGGAGAAGTCCGGTTCCTGCGGCAAATAGCGGATGGTGGCACCGGGCTGCGCGAACCGGCGGCCGGAATCGGACTGCATCAGGCCGCCGGCGATGCGCAGCAAGGTCGACTTGCCGGAGCCGTTGCGGCCGACCAGGCAGACCCGATCGCCCGCCGAGACGCTCAACCCCGCGCCGGACAGCAGTGGCGTGGTGCCGAAGGTGAGGTGAATATCCTGAAGCGATAGCAAAGGTGGTGGCATGAGCGTGCCTATACAGCGCGGCGACATTGCCGGAAACCACGCGCGGCGCTACAGGGTGCGGCTTGCTCGGGGGAGACGCGCATTGGGCTTACCACGACGATCGTTCATCGCGGCGCTTGCCGGTTTGGCGCCGCTGAGACGGGGGCACGCGGCTGATACCGTGCGGCTTGGGTTGCTGCGCACGCTGTCGCCGGCGCCATTCTACATGGCTCAGGGGCGCGGCTATTTCCGCGACGCGGGGCTGGAGGTGACGTTCCGGTTCTTCGAGTCCGCGCAGCCGATCGCGGCGGCGGCGGTGTCGAACGATATCGACATCGGCGTCACCGCGCTGACCGGAGGTTTCTTCAATCTGGCGGAGAAGGGAATTTTAAAAGTCATCGGCGGCGGATTGCATGAGGAAAAAGGCTTTGAAGGGTCCGCGATCCTCGTCTCCAACGCCGCTTTCGACGCGGGCCTCACGTCCGTCGATAAGTTGGGCGGGCATAGTTTCGCGATCACGCAGTACGGGTCCTCGTTCGATTATCTGATCGGGCGGCTGGCGGAAAAGAGCGGCTTCGATTTGAAGTCGGTGCAGTTGCGCGCCGTTCAGCAAGTGCCGAACATGATCGCGGCGGTGTCCAGCGGCCAGGTGGACGCGACGATCGGGATCGCCTCGCAGGCGAAACCATTGGCGGCCGCGGGACAGGCGCATATCATCGGCTGGATCGGAGATCTGGTGCCGTATCAACTCACCGCGCTGTTCACGACCGAGCGGATGATCCAGCAAAATGCCGCGGTGGTACAGCGGTTTTGCAAGGCCTATCAACGCGGGGTCGTGGATTATCGGGAAGCGTTCATGCGCCGCGACGCCGCCGGGAAACCGGTCGTGGACGCGACAACCGACGCGGCGATCGCCAACATCACGGTTTATGTATTCACCGGCGATCCGGGCGCGCGCGAGAAAATCCTCAGCGGCGTAGGATATTACGATGAAGGCGCCGCGCTGGACGTGGCGGATGTGAAAGAACAATTGCGGTCCTTCAAATCGCGCGATCTGGTGAAGGGCGACGCCGATCCGGATTCTCTGATCGACACGCACTTCCTGCCGGTGCGATGAGCACGGGACTTCGGTTGATCGTCGATCAGGTCAGCCATGCCTGGAAAGCACTGAACGTTCTCGACGGTATCTCGCTGACCGCCGAGCCGGGCGAGATCATGGTGGTGATCGGCCCCTCGGGCTGCGGGAAATCGACACTTCTGAACATCATGGGCGGCCTGCTGGCGCCGCTGTCCGGCACGGTGCGGACCGAGGGCGAGATCGCCGACGATTGCCTCAATCCGCTGACCTATGTGTTTCAGGATTTTTCGCTGTTGCCCTGGCGCAGCGTGCGGGACAACGTGGCATTGGTGCTGGAACAAAGGCTAAGCGCCAATGCGGCGACGGAACGCGTGCGCGACGTGCTGGCGCTGACCGGCCTGACCGACTTCGCTGGTGCGTGGCCCAAGGAACTATCCGGCGGCATGCGGCAACGGGTCGGGATCGCGCGCGCTTTGGTGGTGCGGCCTGCGTGTCTGCTGATGGACGAACCGCTGTCCGCGCTGGAC
>PLSZ01000124.1 GCA_003164305.1 Acetobacteraceae bacterium | reverse complement strand
CCTCTCGCGGCGCTTAACTTGATGCGTAGGGGGCTCGACCCGGCCATCTCGCGCGGCACGTGCGGCGACAGATCACCGGGTCGAGCTCGGTGATGACGAGGAGACGTCATGGGTCAAGACTTTCGGCCATTGGTGTGATGACTCTGGGCGCGCCCGTCGCGGAAGCAATCCTTTTCGACCGGTCGCCCCGGCCAGGAGTCATTGCTTCGGCGTATGGCAAAAGCGTGGCGGGGAACGGGCCAAACGGCGCCACGCGGCGGTTCAGCGCCAACGCCGGTGAAACCACAGCCACTGACCCGGATTTTCGCGCACCCACCCCTCGACGATATCGTTGATCATCTGGGTCGTTGCCGTCACGTCCACACGGCCCCCGGCGTCGCGCGGCAATGTCAGCGGTCCGACTCCGTTGATCGTGAACCCGCCATCCGGACGCCTGATCACCCGCACGCCGACCACCGGACAATCGAAATGCCGTGCCAGCCGGGCGATCGCCGGATTCGCCTTGCAGCGCCGGCCGAAGAACGTGATGTCCACGCCTCGGGAAAAATGCTGGTCGGTCAACATCCCGACATGTTTGCCGGCGGTCAGCGCGCCCGCCATCTCAATCGGCGCCTGATTGCGGGTGCGGATCAACTGGCCCATCGACGCCGCGCGGATCCGCTGAATGGCCCGCGCCACGATCGGATTGTTCGGCATCCGGTACACCACGGCGGACTCCATCCCGTAAGCCGGAGGCGCCAGCGCCGCGAGTTCCCAGTTCGCCAGATGCGCGGAAAAGCACAACGCCGGCTTGCCGTCGGTCAGCATGTCGATGAACAGAGCCACGTCGTCCGACTGGATGCGTCCCTGTTTCGGATGGGCCGGGTCGAAGTCCCACAGCGCGTTCAGATGCACATATTCACCGGCGACGCGGCCCAGATTATCCCATTCCTGCTTCAGCGTGGCCTGGTGCCAGGCGCTGTCCTTCTCGGGAAACGCGGCGCGGATGTTGGTCGTGCCGATGCGATGCACCGGCAGCCAAGGTCCGATCGTTCGAGCCACCGCGGCGCACAGGGCGGGCGCTCGTTCCGGTCCCAGACGGCGCATCAGCGCGAACAGCGCCAGCACGATGCCGCCGACGATGGCGTCCCACACGCGGAGCGGCCAATTTTTCATGACCGAATCTAAAGTTCGACCAGGATTTTTCCGAACACGTCGCGCGTCGCCAGCCGCTCCACCCCGGCGCGGAAATTGTCGAGTTGGTAGACGGTGTCGATCACCGGCGCGACCCCTCCGGCGATCCGGTCCAGCGCCCGGCGCAACGCCGAGATCGGCGAGCCGAAGGAGCCGATGATCCGGTACTGCTGCTGAAACAACTGCATCAGGTTGATGGTCGCGCCGCCGCCCGAGGTCGCGCCGCAGGTCACCAGCCGCCCACCTCGTTTCAACACCAGCAACGATCCTTGCCAGGTATCGGCGCCGACATGCTCGAACACGACGTCCACGCCTTTGCGCGCGGTGAGTTTGCGGGTCACGCCTTCCCACCGCTCCTCCCGGTAGTTGATCACGTGATCGGCGCCGAGGCCTTTGACCTTTTCGGCCTTCTCCGCGCTGCCGACGGTGGTGATCACGGTGCAGCCGAGGGATTTGGCGATCTTCACCGCGATGCTGCCGATGCCGGACGCGCCCGCGTGGATCAGGATCGTTTCGCCGGGCTCCAGCTTCGCGTTGTCGAACAGCATGTGTTCGACGGTCGAATAAGCGACGCCCACGCAGGCGGCGTCCTTCATGTCGATACCGTCAGGAATTTTCACCATCAGGCGGGCAGGGTGGTTGGTCAGGTCCTGAGCCCACCCATCGACATGGAAACCGCGAATGCCGAGCACGTTCTCGCACAGATTGTCGTTGCCGCGCAGGCATTGCCGGCACGTGCCGCAGGTGTAGGCGGAAAACGGCACGACGCGGTCGCCCGGCGCGACGTTGGTAACGCCTTCGCCGACCGCGGCCACCTCGCACGCCGCCTCGGCGCCGACTGATAATGGGTACAGGCGTTTGGCGAACGCCATGCCGCGCAGCCCGAACACGTCGATGTGGTTGATGCCGACGTAACGGACCCGCAACTGAACCTCACCAGGACCTGGCGGGGGCGGCGGATCGATGTGGCGCAGCGCGAGGTCCTTGTCGGACAGCATCTGCAAGGCGCGAATTTGGCTCATGCGTTTGTCATGCTCGTCGCGACGGCGCCGACGCCGGAGAAGTCCGCGCGGATCGTGTCGCCGGGATGGATCGGAAACTGGCGGGTGAAGGAGCCGCTCATGACGATCTCGCCGGCTTTCAGGGAGCGCCCGAATTCGGCGAGTTTCGCCGCCAGCCAGACGACCGAGTTCAACGGATTGCCGAGCACCGCGTTGCCCGTTCCGGTGCCCGCGGTCTGGCCGTTGATCGTCACCCGCGCCTCGATGGTTTCCAGATCGGCGGGCAGGGCCACGGGCTGGCCCAGAATGACCGTCTTTTGCTGTGCGTTGTCGGCGAGCGCCAGGGCCAGTTGCCGCGTCAGGTCGCCTCGCGTTTCGATGATTTCCAGGGAGGGGTAGACCGCGTCGATCGCGTCGCGGGCCTGGTCCGTCGTGATGACGCCGGAAAGCCCCTTCCCCAGCCGCAGGCATAGTTCATTTTCGAATCCTGGGCTGATCAGGTCTCCGGGCGCGAAACCGTGGCCGGACGGACGTGATTCGAGGATGCAACCGAACACCGGCTCATGCACGCTGAACTGCTGCTGGATGGCCTTGGAGGTCAGGCCGACCTTCCAGCCGATTTGCTTTTCGCCGGCGGCGAGGCGGCGTTCCATGATGCCGAACAGGATCCGATAGGCCTGATCGTTGGTGAGTTTGTCGTTCCAGGCCGCGGGAAACCACTCGCCTCTGGCGCGGGCAGCCCAGAAGGAGTCGATGGCGGCGGAGGCGTCGAAGCTGGACATGAGACGATCCCTGGAGACGGCCTTGGTGGAACGGTGGGGGAGGGGATAAGGGCATGGACGGAAATGGCAAGGGCCGGAGGGATTTGGATCGCCTGGCCCGGTGGGCCGGAACGAGTGACCGGCGCGAGCCATGCCGGTCATCCACAGCCGCCTGTCAAGAAAAAACCACATCAAAACAAACAGATATGCCGAACGATTCGGCTCCGGAGGGGCATTTCATCCACAATTCGTGGATAATTCACTTCCGGAATGGTCGGCCAGGCGGGGAGCATCTGGTAATGCGCGGATATCGGGGGCAAAGCATGCTTTGACAGGGGAACTTTGCGTCCTATCGCGAGTTTGGTGGTTGGACGGCGCCGGTCTCCATCCACAGGTTGGTTCCATCCCGCTCGCGTGTGCCGCCGCCAGGTCGCGCTGGCGCCTTTCCACCAGTCACAAGGAAGCCACGCGTTATGAATGTTCACCTCGATATCGCGCTGCTGCAACCGCTGATCGCGTTGATCGCCGGCATCCTGATCCTGATCGTGCCGCGGCTGCTGAATTTCATCGTGGCGATATATTTGATCCTGCTCGGCGTGGCGGGGCTCTGGCCGCAATTGTTGCGGTAGCGTCAGGGCGCTGCCGCCGCCGGAGCGCCGGTTGAACCCTGCTCTCGAACCTGTATGGTCATCGGCGAGGTCGTGCCGCCACCAGGCGACGGCCCTCGTCATAACGCACCCCTTGTGGTGCCGAACCCCATGCCAGCCGTGCGCCGGCAGGTTGGGAAGGAAAGACCATGTTCCGTCGCGGATTTCTCGCCGCCGCTTCCGTGTTCGCCGCCCCCGTTTGGGCCGCTGAGCCAATCCAGCCTGGCACGTGGCGCCAGTTTGAGGTGACCACCCGCGTCACGTTACGGGACCCGTCCGGCCCAGAGCGGCTCTGGCTGCCATTGGCGCAGACCGCCGGCGGCTATCAGACCGTGCTCGACGCCCGCTTTCAGGCCAGCGGACGGGTCGAACTGGTGCGGGACACGACTTATGGCGCTCCCCTCCTCCGCGCCACCTGGGACGCCGCCGCCACGCCGCGCCAGGTCGAGGTCGTGCAACGCATCGCCACAAGCGACCGCGGCAGTCTGCCGATGATCCCGCTCACCCAGGCCGAGCGTGCGTTCTGGACAGCCCCCCAGCCGAGCGTGCCGACGGACGGTATCGTGCGAGAGACCGCGGATCGGATCACAGCCGGATATTCCACGCCGCGCGAACGGTTGCGCGCGATCTACGATTGGGTCGTCGATACGACATGGCGCGATCCGGACACCCCTGGCTGTGGCTATGGCGACGTAAAATCGATGCTCGAATCACGGAAATTCGGCGGCAAGTGCGCGGATATCAATAGCCTGATGGTGGGTCTCGCCCGTGCCGCGGGCTTCCCGGCCCGCGACGTTTATGGCATCCGCGTGGCCGAATCGCGCCAGTTCCCGTCGCTCGGCAAAAGCGGCGATATCAGCAAGGCGCAGCATTGCCGCGCCGAAGTATTCCTGGAAGACGCCGGCTGGTTCCCGGTCGATCCGGCGGACGTGCGCAAGGTCGTGCTGGAACAGAAACTTCCCCTGGAGCATCCCGACGTCGCCGCGCTGCGGGAGAGGTTGTTCGGCAACTGGGAAATGAACTGGATCGGTTATAACAGCGCGACCGATATCGAGCTTCCGGGCGCCGGCACGGAGCAACCAAACTTCGCCTTCCTGATGTACCCTTGCGCGATCACCGCCAAGGGCCAACCGAACGCGCTCGATCCAGCGGGCTTCCATTATGAGATCGCCGCGCGTGAAATACCCGCCTGAAGGCCGCGACCGGCAAGGCACCCGGTGCGGGTGAAACGCGAAAGGGCCACCGATGGCGATCGAGCATGACAGGAGCCGCCGCCACCAGGAAGGCTCGCTGGCGGTGGTGACCGGTGGCGCGGATGCGGCGGCGGATCAGGCTTTGGATATCAGCCTGCCGCCGCCGGTGGTGGTCAATGATCCCGCGCCGATCGTGATTGTTACATCGGAGACCGTTTCGCCGCCGCCATTCAATGGCGTCGATTACGTCGCGGATGTTTACGGCTCCTACGCCGCCGCCAGCTCTCTGGAGAGCCTGGCCGCGGTCAATGTCAACGCCGTCGCGATGACCGCCGATTTCGGCATCGACGCGCAAAACTCCACTGTTTATCAGGATGACGTCGCCGGCGGTTACACCGAGAGCGACGCGAATGTCGCTTCGGCTATCACGTCGGCGACGGGACTCGGCCTGTCGGTCGTGGTTCGCCCGCTGATCGATTTTTTGCCGGGCAACTACGACACCGCGCCCGGTCAGACGAACCCGAAAAATGGCTCCTACAGCGCCAGCGAGTGGCGCACCTATTACAATCCGTCGAACGTGGCGACGTTCTTCAGCAGCTACCAAACGATGATCGTCCGGGAAGCGACGCTGGCGCAGGCCAATGGCGCGACGCTGTTCTGCATTGGCACCGAACTGGATCAACTGACCGGGGCCGCGTACGAAACGTACTGGGACAATATCATCACGGCGGTGCGCGCGGTATTCACCGGCAAGCTGACCTATTCGGCGGACTGGGACGACGCGTTGTCGCCCTGGCAATACGGCGGCAGCGGATTACCGGTTGGCACCGGCGATATCACGACGCAGATCAGTTTCTGGAACAAGCTGGACTATGTCGGCATCGATGAATACGCGCCGATTTCCGATCTCGCAAACCCGACGCTGAACCAATTGATCGCGGGCTGGACACAAACGCCGACCGACGCGACGACGCTGGCGGTCACCGGCGACCAGTCGCTGATCAGCTACTACCAGGGCATCGCCGCTACCGTCGGCAAGCCGTTGCTGTTCACGGAACTTGGTTACGCGAACTCATCGGACGCCGACTCTTCGCCCGCCACGCCAGGTTATGACGAGAACGGCAACGCGGATGGCGCGGTCGCGGATCCGGCATTGCAGGCCAATCTTTACCAGGCGTTTTTCGATGCGTGGAAGGCGGATGGCAACGGCTCTTTGGTGGGAACGTATTTGTGGAACTGGGAGCCGGACGCGGCCTCGGTCGGGCCGGCCAACGGCATCAATTTCAGCGTGCAAGGCCAGCCGGCTCAGACGGTGGTCAAGACCGGTTACGCGGCCTGCTTCTGTCGCGGAACGCGGATCGAGACCGATCGCGGCGAGGTTCCGGTCGAGCAACTGCATGCCGGCGACAATGTTCTTACGGTCAGCGGCGAAAAGCGTCCGATCGTCTGGATCGGTCACCGGCGGATCGACCTCACGCGCCATCCCGATCCCGCGCTCGTGCAACCCATCCGGGTTCGTGCCCATGCCCTGGCCGAGGGCGTGCCGCGGCGCGATCTTCTGCTGTCGCCGGATCACGCGCTTTACATCGACGGCCGGCTGGTCCCGGCGCGCCTGTTGCGCAACGACGCGACGATCGCGCGCGAGCAACGGTTTCGCTCGATCCAGTACTTTCATGTCGAACTCGACCGGCACGACATTCTTCTGGCCGAGGGAACGCCGGCCGAGAGCTACCTCGATACCGGCAATCGCGGTCTGTTCGAGAATGGGAACGTTCCGCTGATTCCGCATCCCGATCTTGCCGCGGATGACGGGCAGCCGCGGCGCGAGGCATTGTCCTGCGTGCCGTTCGTCACCGATCCGAAATGGATCGAGCCGGTCTGGCGGCGCTTCGCCCGGCGCGCGAGCCGATTGGGTTTCGCCATGGCCGGGGCCACGACGACCTCCGATCCCAACCTGCGTCTGCTGGCGAACGGACGCGTGCTGGCCCCGGTCGAGGCAACGCATCGCCGTTACGTGTTCGTGCTGCCGCCAAAAGCCGATGCCGTGCGCCTGCTGTCACGCGCCGCCGCGCCTTCCGGAGTCCGTCCCTGGATCGACGACAGCCGCCGCCTGGGTGTCGCGGTGCGGTCGCTGACGTGGCGTCCGCGCCGCCATGAAAAATCCATCCCGCTCGATCATCCCGAGTTGCGGGACGGCTGGTGGCAGGTGGAGCGAGACGATACCGCGCTGTGGCGTTGGACCGATGGTGCCGCCTTGCTGCCTCTCGATGGCGCGGCGGGACTTTTGCGGATCGAACTCGGCGGCGCCATGCGTTATCTGATGGATGTGCCGCCGCCCGCGCGGCGTCTTGGTGTCAACCGATGATCGCGCTCAGCATCCATCACAAGACAACCTATCGCTATCGCCAGCCGGTGTCCCTTGGGGCGCACCGGTTGATGCTGCGGCCGCGGGAAAGCCGCGATTTGCGCCTTATTTCATTCGACCTGACCGTGACACCAACCGCGAACGTCAGTTGGGCGCAAGATGTTTTTGGCAACGCCGTCGCGACCGTGACGTTTCAGTCGCCGACCGATACGTTGGTGATCGACAGCATCGCGGCGCTGGAACTCGACGCCGTGGCCTGGCCGGTGTTCGACGTGGCGGCTTCGGCGATCTTCTTTCCGTTTCGCTACGCAGACGATGAATGGCTGGATCTCGGCGCGTTGACCGTGCAACAATACCCCGACTCCGCCAGCCGCCTGCGCGACTGGGCTCAGAGTTTCGTCGGCGGCAATCCAACCGACACGCTGGCATTGTTAAAAGACCTGAGCACCGGCGTCTCGACGGGGATTCGTTACCAAAGCCGGGAGGACGAGGGAACCCAGTCGCCCGTTGAAACCTTGGACTTCAGCAGCGGATCCTGCCGGGATTTCGCGGTGCTGTTCCTTGAGGCGGCGCGCGGGCTTGGCTTTGGCGGCCGCCTGGTCTCCGGCTATCTTTACAATCCCGATCAGGCCCTTCAGGGCTCCGCGAACGCCGGAACGACCCACGCCTGGGCTGAGATCTACGTGCCTGGAGCCGGTTGGATCACCTTCGATCCAACAAACCGCGGCGTCGGCGGCTTTAATTTGATCCCGGTCGCGGTCGCGCGCGATATCCATCAGGCCATGCCGGTGGTGGGCGGGTTCGTCGGTGCCAGCGACGCCTTTCAGGATATGTCAGTGGAGGTTCTTGTCGCCCCACTCGGGCACCAGGCCACAGGATAGGGGCACGCCGGCCAGCCGCAGCCCCTCGGCGAAATGGTCGCGGTCCACCGCGCGTTGCAACGGGATCAACCTGAGACATCGCTCCACCGCCAGTCCCGGTTCGATCGTCATCAGGCGCCGTAAGACAACCGAAGCCTCCTCCACGTGGCCGAGATGACCAAGCGCCGCGAGGTAAGGTTTGTATCCGGCCGAATAACCTGGATGCAGTTGCGTAACGGCCCGTCCGACGGTCACCGCGGTCGGGTAGTCGTGCTTAAGAATGTGGACCACCGCGAACAGTCCATCGAATATGAAGGAGTAAGGATCGAGCGGCGACAACGCCTTGTAACGGGCATAGCGCCGTTCGGCCTCTTGCAGGTGACCCAGAAAAACCTGCGTGATGGCTGACAGAGCCCAGGCGGAGGCGAGATTTGGGTTTAGCAGGAGCGCGTGTTCGTGGAGGGCGGCCGCTTCTGACGGCCGATTATTGATGAACGCCCGCACAAGGCCGCACATCGTGAACGCTCCCGCTGAATCTGGTGCCAGCGACGTCGCTCGTTCCGCGAGAAAACCGGCCTGCCGCCGGGCGTGACAGACGTCGGAAGCCCAGTTCTGGCTGATCAACAGGGCGTACCAGGCGGCGTACCAGGCGTGCGAGGCGGCGTGCTCCGGATCCAGCGCGATGGCTTGCTGTAAATACGCGCCCGCTCGCATGAAGCCATTCCGTTCCAGTCTGGTAATGAGTGGGACCGAAAGCAAAATGAGATCGTAGACCGATGGGGTCGGGGCATGCCGCGCGGCGCCGCGTTTCGCCTCGATCAGCAGCATCACCGGATCGATCTGCGCGGCAACCTCGGCGGAGACGTCTTCCTGCACGGCCAGCAGATCGTCGGAGGAGCGGTCGAACCGCCTGGCCCAGACGACCTGATTATCTTCGCGGAGATCGAGCAGGCGCAAGGTGATACGCAATTTGTTACGGCTGCGTTGGATTGCCCCATCCAGCATGAAGTCGATCCAGCGGTCGCGCTGTTTGACGACCTCTCCGTCCCGCGCCGATCCGGTTGAATTCGACGAGACGACGGTCATCCAGCGAAAACGCGATAGCGCGAGAGTTATCTCATTGGCGAGGCTGGGTCCAAGATAGGCGATGTCATCCGGCAGACCGACACAGCGGATCGGCAGGACTCCGACCCGCACGCCCTCACGCGGGGGCGGCATCTCCCGGGGCATCGTTTCGGTCTCGGATTCCAGCAGCGTGACCGGTTCGGCGTCCGCCACCAGTCTCGGCGGCCGCGGCGGCATGCGCTTGCTGGAGGGACCGCGAAGCTCATTCAACAACGTTTGCGTTTCCGCCGAGGGCACGGCGTCGAGCAGATCGGCCAGCACGGCGCGGCAGCGGTGGTACGCCTGAATGGCCATTCCGCGCTCACCCTGTTCGGCGTGCGCGCGCATCAGGGCACGCCAGGCTTCTTCATGCGCGCGATCGATTTGCAACAGCCGCTGCGCCGCCGGAATGACCAACGTGGCATCGGTTTGTTCACGTAACAAGGATTCCGCCATGCCGCGTGCGCGATCACGGATCCGTTCCCGCTCCGTCGTGAGCCACATGTCGAATGCCGGATCGATGCCTTCCAGATCCTCGAGCAGTTCGCCGTCCAACAACGACAGCGCCGCCGGCTTGCTGGCGGATGCCCGCATGATTTCTTCGACATCGACCCAGGTGACGCCAGGTGCCAGCGACAGATGATCGCGTGTGACGTGCAGGACTTCGGTCTTCGCCGGAGCGAGCGCCCTCAGTAGCAACTGGATTTCCTGGCGTAATGAAGCCCGCGCCTGTTCCTCGGGCCGCCGGCTCCAGATCAGTTCGGCGAGGCGCGCGCGCAACGCGGGCCGCGGCGCCGCCATCGCCACGGCGGCGAACAGCGCGCGGGTTTTGCGGCCGGTCGGTAAAACGTTTTCACCTGAAACGGTCCACGCTTCCATCTGCCCCGTCAACCGCAGGCGCACCACGCCGCGGATGGTCGTTCCAAATGAAATGACCCCGCCGAGCCCGCCGCCAGGATGATTGCGGCTATCGATGGACGCGGCGTCCCTGAGCCGCATTTCCTGATAAACGGCCACAGTCTGCTCATGCGCGGAAAGTCGAGGCCATTCCTCGTTTCCAAGCTGCGAGCGGACCTGTTGGTAGACGGCTTCGAGATCGTCCGGCATGCATTCAGCCTCAGGAATTTCCAGATCTCGGCGGACCTGTGTTGCTTGCTCCGCATCTGGACGCGCGTTTCAGCCAGTGTTCTGGTGCTTGTACAGATGATCGTCAGGCTGACCCGCGCCAACAGGTAGCATTTCGTGAAGTGTAACCGTCTTGTAAACTAGTTCGCTACCGGAAGTTGTTCAAGGATTTAACGGCGGGAAATGTCAAAAAATAAAATGGCTCCGGCACCGTATATTCGTATTGGATAATAATTTGGACGATGCTCGTGCATGGGTAAAGTCGATCAGGACCCGGGACGATTGGTCAATCAATCACATCGTCGCAAATGTAACGAAACGAGTATGAATCGCGCGAAGAACGTTCGGCGTGAGCCACGGATACGGAGACCGGCGCGAACTCCGGC
>PLSZ01000135.1 GCA_003164305.1 Acetobacteraceae bacterium | reverse complement strand
CCAACTGAGCTACAGCCCCATCCCGTCGCGGCCGACCCAGGGCGGGTCACCAGCGCGGCCGCAAAATGCTGACCTGAGCCTCGGGTGTCAACACGGAAACGGGTGTCGAGGTCAGGGACCCCACCCTTCAGGTCAGGTTCGGGGCGAGGCCCTCGGTAACGAATCCAAAATCCCGCGTTCCAGGGGCCTCCACCCCTGGCGAGGTTCCAGGGAGCAGAACCTCCCGGTAAGATCGCCGGTAAGATCGGAGGTACCAACCGGTCAAACACCCAGGCGTCCACCCCAACGCACCTTCCTGCCGCCGGCCAGGTCCGCCGCCGGCCCGGTCTTGCGTTTCCGGCGACGCCGCGCGAACCTGTCACCCGACCACCACACACAATCCCTGGGGATGAGTGCGCCATGAACGACTCAACGATTGTCACCGATTCCGTCAAACGCTTCAAATGGGTCGGCACCCGTCCCATTCGCCCGGATGGCGTGCCGAAAGTGACCGGCCGCGCGATGTATGGCGCCGACCTCAAATTGCCGGGCATGATTTATGGCAAGATCCTGCGCTCGCCGCACGCGCATGCGCTGATCAAGAAGATCGACACGTCCAAGGCCGCCGCGCTGCCCGGCGTGAAAGCCGTCGTCACCGCCGCCGACCTGCCGGAGCAAAAGAACGAATTCATCGGCCCCGAGCGCGTCGCCGTGAACTTCTGGCACGTCACCCGCAACATTCTGGCGCGCGAGAAGGCGCTATATGAGGGCCACGCGATCGCCGCCGTCGCCGCCACCTCGGCCTCCATCGCCGAGGAAGCCGCGTCGCTGATCGAGGTCACTTACGAAGTCCTGCCGCACGTGATCGATGTTGATGAGGCGATGAAGCCCGACGCGCCGCTGCTGTTCGAGGATATGATCCCGCGCGGCCTGGCCGAGCCGAATCCGAAGCCGTCCAACATCTCCAAGCGCCTCGAATTCGTCATGGGCGACATCGAGAAGGGTTTCGCGAGCGCCGACGTGGTGATCGAGAAGGAATTCACCACCGCCGCCGTGCATCAGGGCTATATCGAGCCGCATGCCTGCGTGGCGAAGATGGAAGCGGACGGGCAGGGGGAGATCTGGTCCTCCAGTCAGGGCCATTTCCAGATGCGCGCGCTGACGGCGAAGATCCTCGGCTGCAAGATCGGCGACCTGAGGGTCACGCCGGCGGAGATCGGTGGCGGCTTCGGCGGCAAAACGGTGACCTACCTCGAACCGGTGGCGGCGCTGCTGTCGAAGAAATCCGGTCTGCCGGTCCGCCTGCAAATGACCCGGGAGGACGTGTTCAAGGGTTCGGGCCCGACGTCGGGGTCCTCGATGTGGGCCAAGGTCGGCGTGACCAAAGACGGCAAAATCGTCGCCGCCGACGCGATCTTCAAGTTCCAGGCGGGCGCTTTCCCTGGCTCGCCGGTGATGAACGCCTGCCTGTGCGCGTATTCGCCGTATGACATCGCGAATGCCCGCGCGGTTGGTTACGACGTTGTCAGCAACCGTCCGAAGTCGGCGGCGTATCGCGCGCCTGGCTCGCCGATCGGGCATTACGCGGTCGAGAGCGTGATCGACATGTGCGCCAAGGCGATCGGCATGGATCCGCTGGAACTGCGCATCAAGAACGTCGCCAGTATCGGCGTGCCGACCATCGCCGGGCCGAAACACGCGCATGCCGGGTTCATGGAAACGTTGCAGGCATTGAAAGCGCACCCGGCCTACGCCAATCCTCCGACAGGTCCGAACCAGGGCCGCGGCGTCGCGATCGGCTACTGGTTCAACGGCGGCGGCGAAAGCAGCGCCACGATGCAGGTCAACGCCGACGGCACCGTGCTGGTGGCGACCGGCAGCCCGGACATCGGCGGTTCCCGCGCCTCCATGGCCATCATGGCGGCTGAAACATTGGGCGTTGACTACAATCTGGTGCGCGCGATCGTGGCCGACACTGGCACGGTCGGCTACACGCACGTGACCGGCGGCTCGCGCGTGACCTTCGCGACCGGCATGGCGGTGGTGGACGCCACCAAAGCGGTCATCAAGGACGCGTGCAAGCGGGCCGCGATGATCTGGGACGTCGATCCCGAGGGCGTGGTTTGGGAAGACGGCTTCGCCAAACCGGCGGGCGCCAACGTGGGCGACTTCAAGCCACTATCGCTGGCGGAGATCGCGGGCAAGGCGGCGGCGACGGGCGGACCGATCACCGCCTCGGCCGGCGTGAACGCGGGCGCTCAGGCCCCGGGATTCGCGGCGCATTTCGTCGATGTGGAGGTGGATCCGGAGACCGGCCGCGTCGATATCCTGAAATATGTCGCGGCGCAGGACGTCGGGCGCGCCATCCATCCCAGCTACGTCGAGGGCCAGATCCAGGGCGGTGTCGTGCAAGGCATCGGTTGGGCGTTGAACGAGGAATACATCTACAACGCCAAAGGCCTGCTCGATAACGCCGGGTTCCTGGATTATCGCTGCCCGGTCGCCTCGGACATTCCGATGATCGACACCATCCTGGTGGAGGTGCCCAACCCGGTACATCCGTATGGCGCGAAGGGGGTGGGCGAGGCGAATATCTGCCCACCGATGGCCGCCATCGCCAACGCGATCGAGAGCGCGATCAAGACCCGCATGACGCATCTGCCGATGTCGCCGCCTCGGGTGCTGGCGGCGATGGACGCCGGCCAGAAGTGACCGCGACCGTCACCTTCACCTCGGGCTTCGCGCGCAAATACACCAACGGCGTGCGCGAGTTCGAGGTGGAGGCGGCGAACCTCCGCGGCGTGATCCGGGAAATGGAGAAGCTGTTCCCCGGCCTGGGTCACACGCTGGAGGAAGAGACCAACGTCGCCATCAACGGCGAACTGCACGAGACCGGCTATTTCCAGCCGGTGCCGCCGGGCGCGGAGGTATTTTTCATCCCGCGCATCGAGGGCGGGTAATCGACCAAGGCCCGCTCGCACGGCTTCCTTTATCGCGGAAAGAGTTGAATCACCTGACCGGACGAGGCCTGGTGCCTGCCAGGCGACGTGTCGCCGAGAGGGCACAATCGGGCCGGCCATGCGGCGTGCGCCGTTGACCTGCGTCAATGCGGGGTCATCGTGTTATCTCCATTTACGCCGTATGGAACATTCGATCGTATCACGTTGGCGGCGCGCCCGAAGCGGAGCGTATCGCGCATCGGCACTGGCGGGGTGGCTTGTTATCGCCATTGCCATTTGTCCCCCTGTCAAAGCCCAGGACGCCGGCGATCCGATCGCGGGACGTAATGTGGCCCTGGCGTGGTGCGCCAACTGCCACGCGTTTCCGGGCAGCACCCAGGCAACCGCGACGGGCGCGCCGTCATTTCCCGCCATCGCGTCGAACAAGGCGCTGTCACCGCTGGCCTTGCGTGCGTTCCTGCAAACGCCGCACGACCGCATGCCCGATCTTCACCTCAGCAACAATGAGACGGACGACCTGATCGCGTTCATCCTTTCCTCGCGGGTGAAATGATCGGTCGTGTGTGCGACTGAGACTTCGCGAGGATCGCGGCGACTGCTCGAGGCCAATGGCATTTAGTTTCACATTCAAACCAATCTGCTGGCGCGATGCCGAGGCCGGTGGTAAATCGCGTCCGCCCGCGCCTCCGCCTGGCATCTCGCGAGATCACCGCCCTTGACAGCGGGCCTTCCCACCGCCGAGATCGTGCCAGACCCGACAAGGCATCACGTGCCACTGCTTTCGCTGCATACCCCGGTTGGGGATCTCTCGGTCGCCGAGGTCGACGGTGCCATCGTCGCCGTCGAATGGGGCTGGGGGCGCGACCAGGACGAAACCACGCTGCTGCGGCGGGCGCGTGAGCAATTGCACGCGTACTTCGATACGGCCCTGACGGATTTCGACCTGCCGCTGACGCCCGAGGGGTCTCCATACCGGCAAAGCGTCTGGCGGGCGCTGCTGGCGATCCCGTATGGCGCGGTCAGAACCTATCTCGACATCGCGCACGCCGCCGGTGGCAGTCCCCGCTCGGTGGGCGGCGCGAACGGCGCCAATCCGATCCCGATCATCATCCCTTGCCACCGGGTCGTAGCCACCAATGGCATAGGCGGCTATTCGGGCGGCGACGGACTGCCGACCAAACGCGCTTTGCTGACATTGGAAAATCCATGTTGGGAGATCCCCTCGCGGGAGCCATCCCGCGCGGAATATCGCCAGGCGACCCTGATCTGAACCGGGACGGAGAATGACATGACGAAGGCCATCCGCATCCACACCAACGGCGGTCCCGAGGTGATGAAATGGGAAGACGTGCCCACCCCCGAGCCTGGGCCCGGTGAGGCGCTGATCAAGCATCACGCGGTCGGCCTGAACTACATCGACGTCTACTTCCGGACCGGCCTCTACAAGGCCCCAAGCATGCCGCTGATCATTGGGTCCGAGGGCGCGGGCACCGTGACCACCGTCGGCGCCGGCGTCACCGTGGTAAAACCGGGCGACCGGGTCGCCTATGCCGGCCCCATGGGCGGCTATGCCACCGACCGCGTGGTGCCCGCCGATCGGCTGGTGAAGCTGCCCGACTCGATCAGCTTCGAGACCGGGGCCGCGATGATGCTGCAGGGCATGACGGCGCAATACCTCGTGCGGCGGACCCATCCGGTGAAGGCCGGCGAGACGATCGTGGTGCACGCCGCGGCCGGCGGGGTCGGCCTGATCCTCTGCCAATGGGCCAAACATCTGGGCGCGACTGTCATCGGTGTGGTCTCGTCCGAGGAGAAAGCCGTGCTGGCCCAGGAGAATGGTGCCGCGCACACGGTCATCGGTTCATCAGGCCTGGTGGCGGCGGTGAAGAAAATCACCGGCGGCGCCATGGTGCCCGTGGTCTACGACAGCGTCGGCAAGGACACGTGGAACGCCAGCCTCGACTGCCTCGCCCCACTGGGCCTCATGGTCAGCTACGGCAATGCTTCGGGGCCGGTGCCGCCGTTCGATCTGGGCGTGCTGGGGGCCAAAGGCAGCCTGTTCCTGACCCGGCCGACATTGCCCACCTACACCGCGAAACGCTCGGATCTGGAGGCGGTGGCGGCGGATCTGTTCAGCGTCGTAAGCTCTGGCGCGGTGAAGATCCAGATCAACCAGACTTTCCCGCTACAGGACGCGGCCAAGGCCCACATCGCGCTGGAGTCGCGGAAAACCACCGGCAGCACTGTGCTGATCCCCTGATCGGAGCCTGATCCCGGCCTCGATTGATCCCAGCGGGGATTGATCCTGGTCAAGGCCGCGCAGGCGCTTTCGTGCGTCAATGTGCGTACCGAGGTGCTGGAGGAGATAGCCATGGACGCCGCCGAGATCATGACCCGCTTCGTCATTACCGTGGCTCCGAGCGCCACGATGACCGAGATCGCCAAAACGCTGGCCGAGCACGCGATCAGCGGTGTGCCGGTGTGCGAGGCGGGCGGCAAACTGGTCGGCATCGTCACCGAGGGCGACCTGGTGCGCCCGCTGATGCGCAGCCGGGAGCGGCGGCGGGACTGGTGGTTGCGGCAACTCGCCGAGGGCACCGAACTGGCGCCGGAGTTCAAGAGTTACGTCTCGGGCGCGCAAAGTTCCGCGCGGGAACTGATGCGGGCCAACGTCGTGACGGCGACGGAGACGACGCAGGTTGGCGACATCGCGGAGCTGATGATCACGCACGACATCAAGCGGGTGCCGATCGTTCAGGGTGATAGGCTGGTTGGGATCGTCACGCGAGCGGATCTGGTGAAGACGATGGCGCGCAATCCGGGGGCGTTGCTTAGTCCGTCAGGCTAACGAGGTGAGGTGACGGGTCCAGGTGGGGCGGCCGTGGCCGCCGCACCGTGCCGTGTCGATGCCAACTGACAGTGTCTTCCAAACCGCCGTCACCCCAGAACAAACCTCATCATCCTCCTGGAATCCCGGCGTTCCGAACAAGAGAAATTCCCGGTCGCGCGCACCCCGGCCTACTTCAAATGCCGGTCCCACATGGCGAACATGTCGGTCCACGTTTGCTCCGACGCGATCGTTTCGTAAACCGCCCGCTCGGGGAACGCGAACCCGTGATGCGTGCCCGGAAAGATCTTGATTGTATTTTTCACGTCGGTCTTCGCCAGCGCCGCCTTCAGGTCCGGGATCACGTGATCCGGCACCGACGCGTCGTGTTCCGCGAACGCGTAGTAAAGTTCGCCCTTGATTTTATCGACCAGCAGATGCGGCGAATCCGGTTGATCGGTGACGATCCGGACCCCGTACAACGACGCGGCGGCAACCATCCGATGCGGGAACCGGGCCGAGACGGTCGTGATGTACTGGCCGCTCATGCAATATCCCACGCAGCCGACAGGCCCAGGTTTGACGCGCTCGTTGGCGTCGAGCCAACCGAGCATCGCGGAGGTGTCGTCGGTCACCAACTCATTGCTCAGGCTGTTCATCGAGGCGCGGATCACCCCCGACATCGCGTCCGTGCGCCGCGGAATGTCGAACAGCACCGTGCCAAGCCGGTAATACATGTCCGGCAGGATGCAGAAGTAGCCGTGCCGGGCGATGCGCCGCGCCATGTTGCGGAGTTCCTCGCGCGTGCCGGGCGCGTCCATGTAAAAGATGATCGCCGGAAACGGTCCCTCGCCGTCCGGACAGGCTACGAATGAAGGCATGACACCATGCTTCGTGGTGACGCTGACGTGCTGTTCGTACATCGGGGATTCTCCTTCGGGTTGCCCCGAGTGTTGCCCGGGACCGGCACCCCGCGCAACCCGATGGGCATCCCGCCGTTGATTGATCCGGGTCAATGCCGCGCGAACCCCACCCTGCCATCGTGGGTCTCAAGAAGGAGGCTATGCCATGACCAATCGCCGGATGGACGAGATCGTCCGCAACCAGCATCCCGAGACGATGCCCGAAGCGGCGTCGGTACGAGAGGCGTGCGCGGCGATGGACAGGCGGAAGATTGGCGCCGTGCTGGTGACCGACGAGGGGGGTGCCCTCAGCGGCATCTTCACCGGGCGCGATCTGGTACGGATCGTCGCCGCCGGCCACGATCCGGATAAAACACAGTTGTGCTCGGCGATGACTCGCGATCCGCAAACGATGCCTCCGGGCCGTCACGCCATCGACGCGCTGCGAGAGATGCACGACGGTGGCTTCCGTCACATCCCCGTGGTGGACGAGGGCAAGATCATTGGCATCGTGTCGCGCGGCGACTTCCGCGGTCTGGAGCACGACCGGTTGGACGAGGAAACCGGCTACTGGGAGCGGATCGGCTAAGCCACCGTCACGCCGCCCGGCCGCGCTCCAGCGCTCGCGCGGTATCGCGTTTGGCCCGTTGGCCCGCCGCCCGGGCGGATTCTGAAACAGTGAGCATTTCCAGTAAAAAAAGCGTGCTGTTTGGCTTTATCGCTTGTCATTTCGATGCGAACGTTAGTGCCCGGCGATCCAGCCGCCATCGATGGGAAGCGACGCGCCGTTGATGTCGGCACTGTGCGGGCCGCACAGAAACGCGATCAGGCCGGCGACGTTGCCGTCCTTGACGAAGCGCCGCGAGGGCTGCCGAATCGCCAGGAAGTTTTCCTCCGCTTCCTCGAACGTGCCGCCGTCGCGCTGCATCTCCTGCCTTAACCGCCATTCGATCGCCGGTGTCAGCACCGTTCCTGGGCAGACCGCGTTGCAGGTGATCTCGGTCCGCGCGCATTCCAGCGCCACCGCGCGAGTGAGGCCCAGAAGCGCCGTCTTGGTGGTCATGTAATCGACCCGGTTGACCGTCGCGAAATGGCTGTAGATCGAGGCCATGTTGACGATCCTGCCCCAACCTTTCGCCTTCATCGCCGGCAGCGTCAGCCGGATGGTGTGGAACGGCGCCGACAGGTTGACCGCGATCGCCTCATCCCAATGCTCGGGGACGAAATTCTCCACCGCGCCAAAGTAACGAACGACGGCGTTGTTGACCAGAATGTCGGGCGACCCATGGGCGTTCGTCGTGCCCTCGATCATCCCGGCGATTTGTGCCGGGTCGCGCAGGTCGGCGTTGTGATGCGCGGCGCGCACGCCGAGGATTTCGATTTCGGCCACGCGCGCGGCGATCGTTTCCGCGTCGCCAAAGCCGTTCAGCATGACATCGCAGCCAAGCTCCGCCAGCGCTTTCGCGGTGGCGAAACCAATGCCGCCGAGGGAGCCTGTGATCAGCGCGGACTTACCATTCAACATCGCGTTTCCTCCGTTCATAAGCGAGAATGTAGCGCGGGAAAGCGGGCGGACCAGAGGCGCGATCAAGGGGCGTGGGTTGCCGGGGGACGGTTCCTCTGTTGGAATGAATCGAAACAGGGAGGACGTTATGGGACAACTGGACGGCCGGGCCGCCATCGTCACGGGCGCGGCATCCGGCATCGGCGCGGCGACGGCGCGCGCGCTGGCGCGGGAAGGCGCGAAACTGGTGCTGACCGACCTCGACGACACGGCGGGCCTCGCGCTGGCGGAGGAAGTCGGTGGCGTCTACATCCATCATGACGTCACAGACGAAGACGCCTGGCCGGATGTCGTCGCGATGGCCGAGAAACGATTTGACCGCCTGGATATTCTGGTCGCCAACGCCGGCATCGGCATCATGGGACCGGCGATCGACATGACGTTGGCCGATTGGCGCCGGCAGATGGCGATCAACGTCGATGGCGTCTTCCTTTCGGTCAAGTATTGTATTCCGGCGATGCGCCGGGGCGGCCGCGGCGGATCGATTGTCATGCTGTCCTCGATCGCCGGTCTGCGCGGGTCCGCCGGTCTGGCGGGATACAGCGCGTCGAAGGGCGCGGTACGGCTGTTCGCCAAGTCGATGGCGCTGGAATGCGCCCAGGCCGGTGACGGCATCCGGGTGAACTCGGTGCATCCCGGGATCATCGCCACGCCGATCTGGACGAAACTGCCGGGCGGCGCGAATGTGCCACTCGATCCAGAGCAGATCGCCGCGGCCTCGGTGCCGCTTGGCAAAGCCGGCCAGGCGGAGGAAATCGCCAACGGCATTTTGTTCCTGGCCTCGGACCAATCGAGCCACATGACCGGATCGGAACTGGTCATCGACGGCGGCATCACCGCCGGACGCATCACACGATTAGGGAGTTAAGCCGATGCACATCAACACCATGCGCGCCGGACTGGAACGTGGCGAGCCACAGATCGGCACCTGGCTCACGATGGTGCGCAATCCGGCGATCCTGTCGCTGATGCAGTCCGCTGGCCTGGATTTCGCTCGCGTCGATATGGAGCATACCGCGCTGACGATCGAAAAGATCGCCGATCTGGCGGTGCTGTCCCGCGCATTGAACTTTCCGATCGCCGTGCGCCCGCCCAAAGCGAATCGCGAGTGGATCACGCGGTTACTGGATGTCGGTGTCTGGAACCTGCATTGCCCGCAGGTGGAGAACGCGGATCACGCGCGGGAGATTGTCGATGCGTCGCGCTATGCGCCGATGGGGCTGCGCGGCAACGGCGGCCTGAGCACGGCGACCGACTTCAATCATACCGTTCCGTTGATGGAACGCCGCGCGCACGCCAACCGGCAGGTGTTCGTGACGGTTATGTTTGAAACCGCCGCCGCGTTCGACGATCTCGACGAGATCGCCGCGATGCCAGGGATCGACGCGCTGACCATCGGTCCGGCCGATCTCGCGCAGGACCTCGGCGTCGCCGGAACGCCGGATCTGGGCCGGGTGCTGGACGAAAAACGCGACCAGATCCTGGCCGCGGCGCGTAAGCATAACAAGGTGTCCGCGATGCTGGTTGGCAGCTTCGAGGAAATGCAGCGCTGGAAGGAAGCCGGCGTGACGTTGCTGGCGTACTCCAGTGACGCCGACATCCTGTACAGTGGTTACGCCGCCGCGATGAAGCGGATCAAGGGGTTGTAACCGCCCCGGCCGTCGCTTCCCGCAGTCGCGGCATCACCTCTTTCGCCAGCAGCCGGATGCTTTTCTCCGCTTCTTCGTGCGTCAGGTAGCCGGAGCGGCCGATGAAAATCAGGTGCCCGAAGCCGCCAAGCGTGTCGTAAGCGGCCATGATTTGTTTCGCGACCGTCTCCGGGTTGCCGGCGAACATGATCTGCCGCTGGATCGCCTGCTCGGCGGTCATGTTCCGCAACGCGTCCGCCGGCCGCGCGACGGGCGCCTCCCCTGGCCGCGGTTTGGTGCGGTACACGCCGGGCGCCATATCCGGCGGCATGCGGCCCGGCAAAAACTTTGAAAACTGCGGCGCCTGCTTCAAACTCGTGTTGAGGAACCAAAGCAGCTTCGATCCAACTTCGACGCCCTCTTCATCCGTGTCGCCTACGTAAACAAATCCGGCGTAGGCGAAGCGATCCAGCGCCGGCGCGGGCAAACCGGCTTCCTCGCGTGCCTCGCGATACGCGGTCCATGCCTTTTTTGTGCCGTCGATGCCGCGCAGCACGACGGAATTCACCATTCCGCGGCGGCCGAGTTCGCGAGCTGTGTCAGGGTCGCCGGTCGCCGCCCACATCGGCGGGTGCGGCTGCTGATACGGCCGCGGCCAGAGATTGATGTGACGATGCGCGAAATGCTTGCCTTCCCAACGCGCCGGACCGTCCTGGTTCTTCAGCGCCATGGTGATCAGGTCGATCGCTTCCCAGAACCGTTCAAGATTGCCCACCGGATTGGCGTTGCCCGACGCCATCTCACTATCGCCGGACTTGACGAAGCCGATATCCAGACGCCCGCGCAGCATGACGTCGGCGGTGGCGTATTCCTCGGCCACGCGCACGGGATCCTTGCGGATCGAGATCAACGTGCCCTGCGAGAGAACGCGCACGTTGCGGGTCTGCCGCGCCAGCGCGCCGAGCACGATCGGACTGGCCCCGTAAAGACTGTTGATGCCGGCATGATGTTCGATCGAGACGATGTTGATGCCCAGATCGTCGCATAACAGTGACTCGTCCATGCACTGGTGGAACAAATCGGCGGCGATCTTCGGATCGCACAGCCGGCCGGGCAGGCTGGCCCGCACCGAGTCCGCCGCGTCGAGAATGTTTTGCGGAACGAACGGATAGGTATTCTCATTGTGAAACCAGAGTTGCATCCGTCAGCCCTTCACGAACGAAGCGATCAAAGCGGCCAACTCCTCCGGCCGCTCGATCTCCGGGTGATGCCCGCAACCGGCGATGGTCTCGAACCGCGCGCCTGGAATCGCCCGCGCGAACTCCCGGCCATACGCCGGCGTGACGATGCCGTCGCTTTCGCCCCACACCACCAGCGTCGGCACCGAAATCCGATGCAGCCAGGCGCGCAAACGCGGATTGTACATGTAAGGATGCCAGGCATAGAGGCACAGCGCGTCCCGGTCCCGTGCGTAACGGACGATTTCCGCGTCCTCCATCGCGTCGAAGTCGGGAGCGAAACGATCAGGATCGTGCCACTCGGCGCGGCGCACCTCGTCCGGCGAACGATTGAACACATCCAGGATATCGGCGGTCTCGCGGTCGCTGATCTTGATGCCCACAGGATCGACCAGCACGAGGCGCGTCAGCCTTGGATGGCCCAGAGCCGCGACCTCGGCCGCCAGCCAACCGCCAAACGACAGTCCGGCCAGCGTGATGCGCTCGCCTGGTAACGTGTCGAGCAAGGCGCGTTGCAGATGGATGAGGTCGTACATCGTCTCAAAGTCCGCCGGCCTTCGCGATTCCCCAAACCCTGGGCAGGCCGGGGCGATGACCGCGCCGTGCCCGGCCAACAAAGAGGGGAACTGAGAGACAGACGTCAGACTGCGCATGCCGTGCAGCAGGACGATCGGGTCGCCCGTGCCACCTCTTAGAACCTCGAGGTCGATGCCGTGGATGATCAGCCGTTCGGTCGCGATCATGGTTGCTCCTGTGGGGAACGAAAGGTCAGGGCTCCGACCCCTCGAACCCTCACGCGACTTCGTTCGCCAACCGTTGCAAATAATAAGCCGGGTCGCCGAACAGCCGCTCGATCACCATGCAGCGCCGGAAGTAGTGCCCAACAGCATACTCCTCGGTCATCCCGATCCCGCCGTGCATTTGCACCGCGCTCTGCGACACATACCGTCCAGCCTGACCGATGCCGACCTTGGCGAGGGCGAAGTCGTGCCGGCGTTCCACCGGATCCTCGTTATCGGCCGACATTGTCGCCAGCATCGCCATGCTGCGCCCTTGTTCCTGCGCCATGAACATGTCCGACAACCGGTGCTGCACCACCTGATAAGATCCGATCGGCTGACCGAATTGCACCCTGGTCTTGCTGTATTCCAGGGTCATTTCGTTCATCGCCTCCATCGCGCCGACCGTTTCGGCGGCGGTCGCCGCGATGCCGGCCTCGAAAATCTTTTCGACGATCGCGAGGCCTTTGCCCACTTCGCCCAATACCTCCCCAGGCGCGTTCGAAAACGACACGTCCGCCGCTCGCGTTTCGTCGCGCGTGGCATAGAAGCGGCGGGCAACCCCCTGCGCTGTGGTATCGACCAGGAACAGCGTGATGCCGTCTTCGTCGTAGCGGTCGCCGCTGGTACGCGCGCTGACGATCAATTTGTCCGCTGCCTCGCCGTGCGACACCACGGTCTTCGAACCATCCAGCACCCAGCCGCCATGACTTTGCTTCGCGGTCGTCACGACATCGGTCAGGTCGTAGCGCGCCTGCCGCTCTCCATGCGCGAACGCCAGCTTCAATCCGCCTTCGGCGATCGCCGGCAGCAGCGCCCGTTTCTGCGCATCACTGCCCGCCGCCTGAATCGCGGTGCCCCCGAGCAGCACGGTCGCCAGAAACGGTTCCAGCACCAGCACGCGGCCGAACGCCTGCATCACCAGCATGACTTCCTGCGCGCCGCCGCCAAAACCGCCGTACTCCTCGGCGAACGGTAGCCCGAGCAAACCGAGTTCGGCGAACTTCGACCACATCTCGGTCGAATAGCCTTCCGGCTTCGCGAGGTATGTCTTGCGTTGCGCGAAGCTGTAGTTATCCGCGAGCAGCCGCGTGACGCTTTCGACCAGCAGGCGCTGGTCGTCCGACGGATCAAAGTCCATTACAGCCCCAATACCGCTTTGGTGAGAATATTCTTCTGGATCTCGTTCGTGCCGCCATAGATCGACGCGGCGCGCAGGAACAAATAGCTGCCGGTCGATGCGCTACCGGCCTCCATCAGGTCATCCGGCTCATTCATCGCCGCGAGTTCGGCAGCCCAGATCGGCGTCGCCATCGGACCCGCGACATCGACCGCGAGTTCAGTCGTTGCCTGCAACAATTCGGTACCTTTGACCTTCAGCACTGACGAAAGCGGATCGGGCCGTCCGGCGCCTTTCGCCTTATCGTGCGCCGAAACGACCCGGTATTGCGTGATCTCCAGCGCCTTCATGTCGACTTGCAACTGCGCCACGCGTTGACGGAACGCCGGATCGGAGATCAGCGGGCGGCCGTTCATGTTGACCTCGCGCGCCTTGTCGATCGAGGCGTTGACCCGCTCCCGCGACTTGCCCAGACGAGCGATGCCGGTGCGTTCATTGCCGAGCAGGTACTTGGCGACGTCCCAGCCTTTGTTCTCCTCGTGCACGCGCAGGTTCGCCGGAACCTTCACGTCGTCGAAGAACACTTCATTCAGATGATGACTACCATCGATCGAAATGATCGGTCGCACCGTGATGCCGGGCGTCTTCATGTCCACCAGCAGGAACGAGATGCCCTCCTGCCGCTTGCGCGCGTTCGGGTTGGTACGCACAAGGACAAAGCACCAATCGGCGTGATGCGCGGTGGAGGTCCAGATCTTCTGACCGTTGACGACGTAATGGTCGCCCTCCAGCTTCGCCGCCGTCTTCAACGACGCCAGGTCCGACCCCGCGCCTGGCTCCGAAAATCCCTGACACCACCAATCGTCAAGGTTGGCCGCGCGCGGCAGGAACCGCTTCTTCTGTTCCTCAGTGCCGAACTGTAACAAAACCGGCCCGATCATCGTGATGTTGAACGAGGACAGCTCCGGCGCCGGCGCCATCTGGTTCTCTTCCAGAAAGATCATCTTCTGGATCGCGGTCCAGCCGGGTCCCCCCCACTCCTTTGGCCAGGACAATCCGGCCCAGCCCTTGGCGTTGAGAATCCGCTGCCAGCGAACCGTGTCTTCCTTGCCCGGGCTGTGGCCGAGCTTCATTTTGGCGTGAATGTCGGCGGGCAGGTTGTCGCGAACGAACGCGCGCACCTCCTGGCGAAACGCGATCTCGTCCGGTGTGAAGCGCAGATCCATGAATGCATCCTCCTACTGACCGGTAGCGTAGCCAACCCCCACGCCCCGCGCAATCTGGCGGGTCACAGCCGCGCGTCGACCGAACGTTCCGGTAATAATTCCTTTGACGCGATTTTTGATCCTATAGATGGTAGGGGATCGAACAAGGAATTTGACCCATGCGATCCATTTCGACCGACTACATGGAACAACCCGCCCCGGTGCGCCGGCAGACGGAGCGCGCGCCCGCCCGCGTTAACGGAGAACTGCGCAACGGCTACCGTCCGCGGCCCTCGACCATCGAGCGCTCGCGCGAAATCCGTGAGATCGCCGCACGGTACATCGCGAAGTACGGGCTGTGGCGCTTCAGCATGCTGTCGCTGGCGAAGCACCTCAACTGTTTGCTGCCGACGTTGTGCTATTACTACAAAAAGCGCGAGGAACTGATCGCCGACATCGTGCTGCGCCACGTCGAGACATTGCGCGCGCGAACTGGCCTCGCGATGGACGAAGTCGAGGACGGGAGTCCTGCCAATGAGCTGCACGCCTTCGCCCGGGAGTATCTGCTGGTCGCCCTCGCCGAGCAGGATTTTCATCGCCTGATGGTCGGTTACGCCGATCTCGCCGGCCCTGAAGACGGCAAACCGTTCATCACCCGCCGCGAATCTTTACGGGAGATCGTGGAAAGCCGGCTGACAGCCCATGCGCCGAGCCTCGCCGGCAAACCGGACACGGCACGGGCGCTCAGCCGCGCGATGCTCGATTCCCTCAGTGGTGCCGCGACCTGGCTTGAGCCGTACGGCGTGGTGAAACCGGTCGCCTATGCCGCGATGGTGACTGACTGGCTGCTGGATCAGGCGACGCGGAGCTAACAGGTCAGCCGATCGCGCAAGCCGCGGTCCAGCAACGTCGTGAGCTCGGCCGCGGGCTCATAGTCCGGCATCAGCCGGGCCAGCTCCGGGTCCTGTTCCGTCGCCGGATGGAAATAGATCTCCGAGCGCCCGTCTGGCAAATGCTCCAGCAGACG
The DNA here is from genome assembly GCA_003164305.1 of Acetobacteraceae bacterium. The sequence goes on along the minus strand of PLSZ01000135.1, from coordinate 10,914 downwards.
GGCGACCCGCTCGTGCGTCATGTGGCCGCTCCAGGCGAGGCCGAAGCAATGATCGTTGACGCGCATGCCGGCCGCGCGCGCCTGGTGCCGCAGCAGCCGGGTCCAGGCATACAGGGCGCGGTCGCCGAGGCCGGTCCGCGTTCCCAGCCGAGCCAACGTCGCCGGAGGCTCGGCCGGAATTCTGACCGACGTCAGGCCGAATTCGCGGCCAATCTGGATCATTATCCGCCCGACCGTTGGATGCAGATGCATGTGCTTGTGCGCGTTGGCGTGATCCAATGTCAGGCCGGTCGCCGCGAAAGCCGCGAACTGCGCGCGGATTTCCCGCGCCAGTTGCCGCCGCGCCGCCGGCCGAAAGAAGTAACGCACCCCCAATCCCAACTGATCCGGCGGAAACCTTCCCGACCCATCCACCAACAACGGAATGTCAGCGGGAGGCGACACCGCCGGTCCTTCGATCACCACCAGATGCAGCCCGACCTTAAGTGACGGCATCGCTCGCGCGCGCCTGACCGCGTCCTCAGCCGCCGCGCCGGCGACCATCAGGCTTGCCTGATCCAGAATGCCCTCGCGATGCGCCCGCTCGACGGCTGCGTTCACCGCGGGCGTGAGGCCGAAATCGTCAGCCGAAAACACGACTTCGCGCATTCAGTCGAGTGGCTCCATCGCCGGGTAGGCGGCCGATGAATATTCGATTCCCTGATGAGTATGCGTTCGCGCCGGCGCGGTCTCCCGACCGCAAGGGAAGACGTAAGATGGGCAGTACCAGGCCGTAAGCGCGCGGCGTTGCGACGGCGGCGCGGGCCACTCGGCGGCGTGGATCAGGTTGGGATGGCGGATCATCCGTGTGCCGAGGGACGTGGTCAGGCCGCGTGGCTCCTGACCATGCAGCATGGCCCGTACATGCGCCTCCCGGCCCGCCCTCGCCTGATCCAGGCCATGCGGATTGTCACGGTATGCCTCCGTGAACGTCACATGACCGCCCGGCCAGGGCAGGTCGGGCAACCGATGACTGCCGGGCCATGCCAGAGCCGGTCCCGCCGGCGTATCCTCCAGCGCGAACGTCACGGCGACAAAGTTCAACGGCAGAGTATAGGCGTGCCAGGCGACGTCGCGCTCCGGCGCCGCCACGTCGCGCAGAAACCCCCGGCTCGCGGTCAGTCTGGGCCGAGCGCCGAACAGCAGCGACAGGAAATCCGTGACCGTCTGGTCCAGCAGCAGGTCGCGGACCGCGCGAGAGATCATGTGCGGATCCAGGATCGCCACCGGCTGCTCGGTCAGTTCGGGTCGCCAGGGCTCCGGCGCGCTGCCGGCGCGTGCGAACCGGAGGTCCGGAAACCGCCCGGTGAACGCCTGATCGACAATCAGCGCGGCGCCGTCGATCCGTTCCTGGTCGTTCGGCCGGTCGAGCGTCACGATCCCCTCCAGCGCGAAAATCCGCAGCATCGCCGCGTCCCTCCGCCGGATCCAGCCCAGATCGAGCCGCCCCTGGATCAGGTCCAGCGCGTTCGCCTGATCCGTCCAGACCCCTCCGAACGGCGAGGGCAACGCGGCGCCATTGCCCGGACGCGGCGCTTTGGCGTTCGGCAGATAACCCCGGGCGCGGCCAAGCGTGACGTAATGCGGCGCGGCGTCCTCAGGGTTGGCGGGCCGGCCGAGGTCGCGCTCCACATCCGGATAGGCCGCGAGATAGAAGGCGGGATCGACGTCGTTGGGTAAGCGTCCCTCGTGCCGCCCGTGATGGAAGAAGTGGTTCCAGGCGGTGTCGATGACGCCTTGCATCATGGCCTCGGCGATCCCCGGGTAGAGGCGCAGATACCCCGCTTCGTCGAACAGATCGGCGTCGTCGAACGGCGGCATGTCGGTCAACGGTGGGTTTCCTCTCGCGGCGCCGCGGGGCGCTACCATGGGTGGTGCGCGGGTTCAACAAACGAACATGCGGGAGATCTCGGCCGTCGAAACCTGGACCCGTCCTGGAAAATGGCGCAGGCTGTGGCCATGTCCATCATAATGCACGACCTCGCCGGCGCCGACCCAGACCTTCGGTTCAGCCCGTATTGCTGGCGCACGCGGTTCGCCCTCGCGCACAAAGGCCTGCCGGTCGAAACTCTGCCATGGCGCTTCACCGAATCGGACGCGCTCGCGTTTTCCGGCCAGGCCCGCGTGCCCGTCATTCGTGACGGCGACCGCGTCGTTTTCGACAGTTGGTCGATCGCCGAATATCTGGAGGACATTTGTCCGATGCCCGCTCTGTTTGGCGGCCCCATCGGCCGGGCGCATGCTCTGTTCATCAACGGTTGGGCCGATTCCGTGCTGGTCGGGGGTATCGCCCGTTTCATCGTGCGCGACCTGATGGATGTGATCGATCCGAAAGATCAGGCGTACTTCCGCGCCAGCCGTGAAGCGCGCTTCGGTATGACCCTGGAACAGGTTCAGGCGGGACGCGAAGACCGGTTGCCGGCATTTCGCGACTCCCTGCCGCCGATCCGTCTGGTGTTGCGGCGCCAACCCTGGTTGGGCGGGACCACGCCCAGTTACGCGGATCATATCGTGGCGGGGACGCTGATGTGGCCGCGCTGCGCCAGCCGATTTCCGTTGCTGGCCGAGGACGATCCGATATCGGAATGGTTTGGCCGCGTGCTTGATCAGTATGGCGGTCTGGGCCGGAACGCGAAGACCCCCTGAGTGGCACCTCGCTTTCAGCGCCTGACGGTCGTCCGCTTGCGCCGAACGACCGCCGACTCGGTCGTCGTCACATTCGACGCGCCCGCCGCGTTTCGCGCCTTCGAACCCGGGCAGTACCTGACGTTGCGCGCCACGATCGAGGGTCACGATGTGCGCCGCTGCTACTCGATCTGCTGCTCGCCCGACGAGGACGCGCTTCGCGTCGGTATCAAACACCTTCCCGGCGGCGTCTTCTCAACCTGGGCCAACACCGTGCCGCGCGAAGGCGACTCGCTGCTCGTCATGCCGCCCGAAGGTCGCTTCGGCGTGCCGATCGATCCCGCGGCGTCACGGGTGTTCGCGGCCTTCGTTGCCGGCTCCGGCATCACGCCGGTGCTGTCGATCATGAATACCGTGTTGACGCGGGAGAAGGGCAGCCGGTTTTTCCTGTTCTTCGGCAATCGCTCCACTTCGGACATTATGTTCCGCGATGAGATCGAAGACCTGAAAGACCGCCATATGTCGCGGCTTTCGGTGTTTCACGTGCTGTCGCGGGAGCGGCAGGAACTGGATATCCTCAACGGTCATCTTGACTCCGAGAGAATCCCCGCGCTGACGCGATTGATGCCGCCGCCGGATCATGTGTTCGTTTGCGGTCCACAGGCGATGATCGAGGGCCTGGAACCCGCTCTGGCCGCGGCCGGCATCGCGCGGGATCGCATCCATGTCGAGCGCTTCACGCCCTCCACCGATGGCGGGCGCGCTCCGACCGTGGTGCCGGAAGGCACGCCGCCCGCCGCGATCGCGACGTTGATCGTCGATGGCGCGCGGATCGAGGTGCCGATGGCCGACGGCGAAACGATCATCGACGCGGCACTGCGGGCGGGCCGCGATCCGCCGTTCTCCTGCCGGGCCGGGATGTGCTGCACCTGCCGCGCCCGCCTGGTCGAAGGACGCGTGGAAATGGCGGCGAACTACTCGCTGGAGCCATGGGAAACCGACGCCGGCTACGTGCTGACCTGCCAGGCGCGGCCGCTGACGGAACGGGTGACGGTCGACTACGACCAGGTGTGATTTCGCCGACCTGGGCGGTTTCCTCGTTTTGTCCCGCGGCCACGCCACTCGACCGGTGGGCGCCGTCGCATCGTTCGGCGCGATCTTTCGCACCGGGATGAGCCTGGCGTTCGCGCCAGACGGAAAACGCGGTCGGTCTTTACTCTGAGTTAACGGATATGGCCGATGCTGTCGCGCGAGTGACATCCGGCGTTCCTCACATGAAAGCTTCGTTCTCATGATACTGCTCAGCCGCCTTAAACTTCGAAGCAAACTGGCTCTGCTACTGTGCATGGCGGCGCTCGCGGTGGTCGGCTCGATCGGTGCCGGTGCCTCGATGATGCGGCAACGCATGCTCGACGACCGGATCGATAAGCTGCGTATCGCGGTCGATATGACGCTGAGTCTCGCCAAAGGGCTGGAGACCGAGGTCCAGGCGGGAAAACTCACGCACGAGCAGGCGTTGGAGCGGTTCGTGGCCGAGATCCACATCCTGCGCTACGACCGCGGTGCCGGCTACCTGATCGTGCAACGCGATGACGATGTGGTCCTGGCGCATGGGCTCGACCCCAAACGCGAGGGCCAGGTCAGCACGGTCAAGGACGCGACCGGACGATCGAACGGCGACCAGATACGGGCCGTGCTGCGCGATATCGACCAGGCTGTCATTTCGTATCCTTATCCAAAGCCAGGCGAAACGATGGCGAAGGAGAAGTTCTCGATCGTGGCCCGCTTCGCCCCCTGGAAGCTGACCGTGTTCTCGGGGGCATGGGTGGACGACGTCGAAGCCGACTCACACGCGATCTTACTGCGACTGACCGTCGTGGGCGGCCTGATCCTGATGGCGACCATCTTCGTCGCCTGGCTGATCAACAATGATATTTCGGGTTCGCTCGGCCGGCTGCGGACGGCGATGGAACTGCTGTCGCGGGGCGATCTCGCCGTCGCGGTGCCAGGCACCGGGCGGCGCGACGAGGTGGGCGCGATGGCCGAGGCGGTGTTGGTTTTCCAGGAAGGGATGCGCACGACCGCCAGGCTGACCGCGGATCGGTTGGTGGACGAAGCGCGAGCCATCGAGGAGAAGCGCGCCGCGTTGACCCAAATGGCCGACGCCATCGAAACCGAGACCCGTACGGCGATGGATCAGATCGGCGCGCGGACCGAAGCGCTGGCGGTCACCGCGCGGAGTATGACCGCGTCGGCTGCCCGAACCGGCGCTTCGGCCGAGAGCGCGAGCACGGCGTCGTCGCATGCGCTGGCGACCGTGCAAACCGTGGCCAGCGCCGCGGAGCAACTCGCGGCCTCGATCAAGGAGATCGGGGCGCAGGTCGTCCGATCCACCGCGGTGGTCGGCCGCGCCGTCGAGGCCGGAGTGGAAACCCGCGAGACGATCGAGGCGCTGAACGAACAGGTCGAGCGGATTGGCGCGGTCGCCGACATGATCGGTGAGATCGCCGCCAAGACCAACCTGCTGGCGCTCAACGCCACGATCGAGGCGGCCCGCGCGGGAGATGCCGGCCGCGGCTTCGCCGTCGTCGCCTCCGAGGTGAAGGCCCTGGCCAATCAGACCGCCCGATCGACCCAGGAGATCGCCAGGCACATTGGTGAGGTGCGCACGGCCACGGGTGCCTCGGTCGCGGCCGTCGCGCGCATCGAGGAGACCATCACGGAGGTCAACGTCATCGCTGGTTCGATCGCCGCCTCGGTGGAGCAACAGGGCGCGGCGACGTCGGAGATTGCCCGCAACATCAACGAAACCGCGAGCGCGGCGCGGGAGATGACCGGCCGTACCGACGAAGTCTCGGCGGAAGCGAAGGAGACCGGAGATCGGGCCGCCGAGGTCCTGGCGAACACCGGCGCGCTTGGCGTCGCGGTGACCGACCTGAAGCAGTCGGTGATCCGGGTGGTCCGGACCTCCACCGCCGAGGTCGACCGCCGCGCCGGTTCGCGTCACGACGTCGATGTGGCATGCCGGCTGATGGCCGGCGGACAGACCCATGCAGCGCGCCTGGATAATCTGTCCGAGGGCGGTGCGCACGTCGTCGGGGGGCCGACGCTACCGATCGGCTCGCGCGGCACGCTGAGCGTCGATGGTGTCGGATTTTCGCTGCCGTTCACCGTCAGGAGCAGCGACGGAGGCTCTCTGGGCCTGGCCCTCGCGCTGGACGAGGCGACCGCGGCGTCGTTCAGCGGCGTGCCGGAACGGCTCGCGAGGCGGCGCGCCGCCTGACGAGGAGAGCGCTCGGCCAGATCGAAATGGCAGGTTCCAGGTCCGGTCGAGATATCGGCTGGACTGTCTTACCGCGGTAACGGATCGCGCTGTACCTGCTATCGTAGCGCACGAGAGGCAGCAGCGACGCGAACGCGCTCGCGGGTCGTGTCCGGACCTGTTAATTCCCACCGCCACGCCGGCCCATTCCGAGGCCGTGTCAGGGACGGACGCCAGTGCGATCGCGCCACGAAACCACTGACCGCGCGGCCGGTCCCGCGTCTCAGCCAGGCCCAGGATGGCTGATATTACATGGGTGACTGGAGAATACTGCTCGCGACTCGTCGATTCCGCGGCCTCTGGATCGCGTTGCTCTGCGCCAACCTGGGCTCCTGGAGCTTGCTGGCAGCGTTACCGATCCTGGTGGCCGAACGGTTTGGCGCCGGTGGAGCGCTGGTGGTGTCGCTGAGCTGGCGTATCCTGCCGAAGATCCTCCTGGCGCCGGTGTCGGGCGTGCTGCTGCGACGGTTTGGTCCAGCCCGTGTCGCTGGGCTCGCGCTGCTGGCGGAGGCGGTGTTGACCGCCGGATTGCCCTGGTGCCGGGACTTCACGCTGTTGCAATGTGCGATCGCCGGCATCGGTGCGCTGGACGTGTTCGTGATGCCCGGACTGCTGTCCTTGCGCGGCGCGGTCACGCCGAAGGGACTGGAACTGGCCGGCAACAGCCTGTGTTCGATGGCGGACCGGATTGGCAAGACCGTCGGCCCGGCGATCGGCGGCCTCGCGGTGGTTGCGGGTTTCGCGCCGGCGTTCTGTGGTTTCGCGTTGGCGATCGCGCTGGCGGCGGTCCCGGTGGCGCGACTGCCGCGGCCGCGCGGCGAACCGCCGTCGCCGGGCTGGCAGGTGCTCCGCCTGCCGGGCGAGTTCTGGCGCCTGTTGCGTGGCGATCCGGTCCTGGTTGGGCTGCTGGTCTGTGCCGTCAGCTACATGGTCATGCTCGGTGGGCTGCGGCCGTTCCTGTTCTGGGCCAACCGCGAGTGGTTCGGCGCCGCCGACGCAGCCTGGACCGGCTTGATGTCCGCCATGGGCGCAGGCGCGGTGGTCGGCGCGCTGGTCGCCGGGACGTTCGGCCGGTCGCTGCAGCGGCGCGCGTCGGCGTACACGCTGACTCTGGTCTTCGGCGTCGTCGAGGGACTGTTCCACCTGTTGCTGCTGCTTTGCCCGGCGGGAGAGGCCGGGTCCTGGATGGCGATGGGCGTCCTGACGATGGCGGGCATTCCCGAGGTGATCTCGACCGCCACCTGGTTCACGGCGCTCCAGCAGCGCCTGCCGCCCGAACGTCAGGGCCTGTTTCTGGTTTTCACGGCGCCGCTGTGGGATTGTTCTTACGCCATCGGCGTCATGTCCGCCGGATTGCACGCAAGCGCGATGCTCGCGCTAAGTCCGTGGTGGGCGATGCTGTCGCTGACGGCGACGTTGCCGATCCTGCCGCTGCTGCTGTCGGACGCGCGACGCCGCCCACGGCCGGCGGAGGCGATCTGACGCGCTATTGCTTCGCCGTGTCGGCGGGCGAAGGTGGCAACGAGTCCTGCCCGATGCCCACGGGGGTGACCAGATCGGCGCGCACCTTCGCCAAAGTGTCGGCCATTTCGTCCCGCACCCTGCCGTCGCAGACCAGTTTGGGTGCCAGGGACTGAAACTCTCGCGTGACCGTGACCTGCCGCCCGTTTGTCGCCCAATGAGAACGATATCGGGCCACGTCGTTGTCGATTTTGATGTCCGGGGGCAGCCCGCCGAGGGCGCGGCCTTCGGGAAGGGTCATGCTCAGTTCCTCGGTCTGCACGCCGGGATAGCAAAAGGTGGGCTCGGTCCGGCGGATGTCCGGCAGGAACATGGGGCCCGCCAGGGTATCGCCTGGTCTGGGCAGCAGCCGCAGTCCTGTCCAGAGCATGAAAAATCCGCCGCGCAGCAGTTGTGCGTGATTGTCCAGGTGGAACGTGCCGGTCACGGTATAATCGTCGCCAGCCCCAGTGGGAGGAGCCCCTGTGGGGGGGCTTGTGGTGGGCGGGCTGAAGGAGAATGTGCCGGTGCCCGGCGTGCCATGCTGGCGCAGCAATGTGGCGGCGGCGCCAGGGTTATTCTCTCCCATCGCGCGGGCCGCGCCGCGTAGCCGCAGACCGAACGCACCACGCGCCATCGTGGTCGTCGTGCCGGTGACGTCGCCGTTCGCTTCCATCGTCATGTCGGTTTTCATATCGGCGAGCGTGTCGCCTGACGCCGGCAGAGGGATGTCACGCCGCGCGAGACCTGAGGAGCCGTTCAGGTGGATGGCGGGCTTGCCAAGCTCGGTGAACGGCAGGATGCCGAACGGCGCCACGCCCACGGTGGAATCGACGTACGTCTTAAATCCGGGGAGGTAGAGAATCAGATGGTTCATCGGCCGCAGATTGGGCGGATCCGCGATCGTCGAGTCGTTGGTGTCGTTGAGCAGCACGAACTCCGCCGGAATGCCGCGCGCCGCGAGCAACGCGTAAAGCAGAACGACATGATCCTTATTGTCGCCATATAGTTTCGTCATCACCTGCTCGGCGTCGTGCGGCTCGGGATTGCTTTCCTCCAGCGGAATTGGAACGACGCGGATATGATCGCGCACCCATTCGTACAGCAGCCGCGCCTGTTCCCTGGGATCCGTCTGACCCTCGGTGAGTTTCGCCGACATCGCGGCGATGGCGGGCGTCACTTTGGCATGCGGCGTGAAGACCGAGGCATAGGCGGCGGCGAACGCGTCCCAGTCGCGGAACGTTGACACCGCGAAACGGGGAAGCCGGTCGAACTGGCCCAGTACGGTGACCTCTCTGGTCTGCTCAGGGACTTTCGGAGCGTGGAAATAATGCACGATACGGTCACGGATCGTTTCCGACTGATGATCGAACACGCGCGTTTCGTAATGCAGCGGCATATCGGCCGGGACGCTGATCGTGTAGTTCGTCTCCTCCCAGCCGACGCCGCGATCGAGCACGGGAGCGGCCATGAAGCCGCCAGGCACGCGCGGGTGAAACACGCTTCGCCGTGTTTTGACCACCAACAGGTCGCCGGTCTCGACGTTGGAAAACGTGATGATCAGGCGGTCTTCGTCGGTGAATTCGTGGAAATACATATCGCCCGTGGGCGGATCGTCACGGATGGCTTCTTTCGGCAACACGAGCGAGCGGCCGTCGGGCTTGTCGATCCGCGCCTGCAGGACTTCCAGCTTTTCGGTGCCGGTGGACCAGGTCAGCGGCATGCGCACGACGTGCGAGGGGTTGTCCTTCGGCGCCCGGATGCTGACATCCGCGTCGACGCTCCATGTGTCATCCGATCCGACGGTCCACTTTGAGGCGACCTGATCGAACGTGACCTGATTGTCGGGCACGGCGGCCGGGGCGGTTTGGCACGCGCCGGACAGCAGCATGGCGAGCATCGCCGCGCGGGCCCCGAAGGTCGCGCCACCGGCCAATGGCGCACGACGATGCGGCGGGCAGACCGTGGGCCGTCCGGACGAACCGTCTGTCATCGTGACCTCTCAATCATGGCCGGGTTCCGGCAGCGTGGTGAGAGGTAGCGGGATGCCGTTCTGAAAACAACCAACGACGGGGACTGTCAAACAACCGATGACGGGCATCGTCGTCGCTGGTGCGCTTCAGCGCCAGATCAGCGGCGCCTCGGTGCGGGATTGCAACGTTTCCCGCGTCAGTCCAGGCACCATATCGAGCACGGCGAACCCGTCCGGCGTGACCTCCAGCACGGCGATGTCGGTGTAAACGCGCTGCACGACGCCTTTGGCCGTCAGTGGATAGGAACAGGTGGTACGCAAGCGGGGGCCGCCGCCGCGTTTGTTGTTGTGCTCCATCGCGACCCACAGCCGCTTCGCGCCGACCGCGAGGTCCATGGCGCCGCCGACCTGCTTCGTTGGTTCGTGAGCGGAATGAGCCCAGTTGGCGATGTCGCCGTTGGCGGCGACCTCGAAGGCGCCGAGGACGCACAGATCGAGGTGGCCGCCGCGGGCGATCGCGAAGCTGTCGGCGTGGTGCACCAGCGCGGCACCGGTGATCAGCGTGATGTGTTGAACGCCGGCATTCACAAGGTAAGGATTGATGTTTTCCTCGGATGGCGCGGGTCCGATACCAATGACACCGTTCTCGGCGTGGAAGATGACTTCGCGGTCTTGCACGAAATCGGAGACTTTCGTTGGGATGCCAATGCCCAGGTTGACGAACCAGCCTTCGGGGATGTCTCGGGCGATGCGGGCGGCGATGCCGTCGCGGTCGAGGGGGCGGATGTCGGACATCGTGGTTCCTTAAACAGGCCAGTTCTTAAACGGGAACATGCAGGACGCGTTGCACGAAGACTCCGGCGGTGTGGACGTGCTCCGGTTGAATGGCGCCGAGATCGACGACGTGCGCGGTTTGCACGATCGTGGTTTTCGCGGCCATCGCCATGATGGGATTGAAGTTCCTGGCGCTGTCGCGATGCGTGAGGTTGCCGAAACGATCGGCCTGCCAGGCATCGATCAAGGCCACGTCGGCGAAGATCGGATATTCCAACAGGCACAGGCGGCCATTGATGGTTCTGGTTTCGCGGCCCTCGGCGAGGATCGTGTCGGCGGCGGTCGGCGTGTAGAAGGCCTGAACGCCTGCCCCCGCGGCGCGAATGCGTTCGGCGAGGGTGCCTTGGGGGACGATTTCAAGTTCGAGGTCGCCTTTGGCGAACAGGCGGCCGGCGACGGAGTCCGCGCGCACGAAACTGCAGATCAGTTTGCGGATGTGGCCGGTGGAAAGCAGGTCGGCGATCGGGCCTTCGTCGCGGCCTCCCGCATTCATGACGAGGGTGAGATCGCGCGCCCCCTGTTCGGCGAGTCCCCGCATCAGCGTCGCCGGCGTTCCTGGGCCGAATCCCGCGGCGAGGACGGTGGCGCCATCTTGAATCCCCGCCACCGCGAGAGCGAGGGA
>PLSZ01000258.1:6014-17620 GCA_003164305.1 Acetobacteraceae bacterium | reverse complement strand
CCGGCGCCGTCGCTGTTGGGGATCACACGAGCGTATTCGGCGGGCACCGCGCCGCGGCGGCGATAGGTGTCCGACGGATTGACGCCCGAGGCTTCCAGGCGAACGCGGACCTCGCCGGTGCCGGGTTCCGGCGTGGGTAGTTCGCCTTGAACAATGACTTCGTTCGCCGGTCCCTGGCGATCGTACCAGACTGCTCGCATGACGCCCTCCCGCGTTGGTACGGAATAAGACCGCAACCGCCGTGCCGTTACCAGCCGGCAAGACAAGTCGTGAGACAAACCGCCCGCTTCAGCGACTTCAGACTGTCACGGATCGGAGATTCAGGGATGGAAGACGGCGGATTACCTGCGATGGCCTCGGCGGCTCTGGCTGAATTGCGCAAGTCGGCGCGCCTTGAGGGAGCGGCGATCATCGACATGGCGCGGCCCGATTCAGCGTCGGTCCTGCTGTTCGACGCCGCCCCCGGGGTGCCCGACGCGATCGGCAGCGCGCATCAGATGCTGCGGCGCTGCCCGGACGCGCCGTCCTGGTCGATCGGCTCCGACAAGCGGCCGATTTTGGTGTCGCCCTGGGTGTTGCATCCGGATCGCCGCGGCGGGCTGGCGCTATGGCGGAAGGCCGGCGCCTCCGGCTGGGACGACCGGGATACCGAGTTCGCGGCCTCCGTCGCTGGGCTGATGCGGGTGATCCTGGAGCAGGGGCCGGGGGAGGCATCGATCGACCGGCTGACCGGCCTGCCGAACCGGCCGTATTTTCTGAATGAGGTGAACCGGCACATCGACCGGCTGGAGCAGGATGGCACGTCCGGCACGATGCTGCTGATCGACCTCGATGGCCTGCGCCGGGTCAACGCCGCGCACGGGCGCGCACTGGGCGACGACCTGCTGATCCGGACGGCGAATTTGCTGCGCGGGGTGGTGCGGCCGGTGGATATGGTGGCGCGGGTCGGCGGTGATGAGTTCGCGGTGTGGCTGGATAACATGGACCACATGACCGCGGCCGAGCGGGCGGTCGGTGTCGCGGACCGGCGGCTGGTGCTGCCCGAGGGCGGGCACCACGACGACGACGACAGTGAGGTGGCGCAGTTGGAATTGACGCTGTCGATCGGGATCGCCAGCCGGACGGTGGGGGACGGTGAGGACGCGCGGGCGCTGTTGCGCCGCGCGCATAAGGCATTGTGGGACGCGAAGCAGACCGGCGGCGGCGGGTGGGCCGTCTCACGCGTGGCGCGGGGGTAGGCCGTGACGGCCTCACGCGGCCGGTCCGCTTCGAGGCGTTACAGCGGTTCCGGTCGGCGCAGGGTCCGTAGCGCCTCGGTCGCCGCCTCGCGCAGGGCTGGCGTATTAGCTCCTCGGTCGGTCGCGATGTCGAACTGGCGCAGGCATGTCGCGAGCGTGGTCAGACCCAGCAACCCGGCGATCCCAACGAGATCATGCACCGCGTCGCGGGTGGCGGGGCTTTCGGCGGTGGCGGGATCGTCCAGCAAGTCGAGCAGGGCCTCGATCCTGCGTGAGACGCCCTGGATCTGAGCGGCGAACGCCGCGACGCCCATATCGCGTTGCAACCCGGCCAGGGCGGACTCATCGGGCTGGGACGAGGGCCGTCCGTCCGCGGCGGTCGCCGGGGTGAGCCGCGCGGCGGTGGCCACCGCGGACAGAAGCTCGGCGCGGGTGAACGGCTTCGTCACGCACACATCGACGCCGGTCTGGCCCGACCTGCCGCGGCCGATGGCGACGAGGTCGGCGGTCACCAGCACCACCGGCGTTCGCCCGGTGTGTCCGGGCAGCGCGCGGATCCGCCTCGTGACCTCCAACCCATCGACGATGGGCATCCGCATATCGGTCAGAACAAGGTCGAAATGTTGTTTCTGGACCTCGGCGATGGCGGACTCGCCGTCCGCGACCTCGGTGACGGCGTGGCCGGCGGCGCGCAGATACTCGGCCGTCACGCTCCGGGTCAGGTTCAGGTCGTCGGCGAGCAAAATTCGCAGGTGCCGCGTTTCGGGCGGTGGCGCGGGATGCGCGGCCTCCGCCGCCGCGATCGCCGCGGGATCGGGTTCGGTACTGGGCAACTCGAACCAGAACACGCTGCCGCCTCCGGGCCGCTCGATGGAGCCGATGCGTCCGCCCATGCGGTGCACGAAGCGTTCGGTGATGGACAAGCCCAGACCAGTGCCGTCGGCGCGGGAATCGGGCAGATCGAGGCGGTCGTATTCCCGGAACAGGCGGCGCCGTTTGCGCGCGGGAATCCCCGGCCCGGTGTCGGAGACCTCAAACCAGAGGCGGGTGGTGTCGCCGGTGACGCGCACCGACACGGTTCCCTCGGCGGTGAATTTGACCGCGTTCATCAGCAGGTTGACCAGCACCTGTTGCACCAGGTCGCGCGCCAGCATTTGCCGGCGCGGGGTGCCGGGGTCGATCGCGCTGGACAGCCGCAGACCCTTGCGCCTGGCTTCGCCCTCGACCATGCCGAGACAGGTGTGGACCAAATGATCCAGGTCGCAGGGTTCCAGGACCGGCGCATCGGCTCGGTCGTCCGGGCGAGCCACGTCGATGACCCGGTTGACGATGTTTCGCATCAGCGTCCCGGCCTCGGTCAGGGTGCTCAGCCGTTTCGTCTGATTGTCCGTCAGGCCGCCTTCTTCCGCCATCATCTCGGCCTGCCCGAGGATACCGGTCAGCGGCGTGCGCAATTCGTGGCTCATGCTCGCGAGCAGGCGCATGTCCTCATCGTTGGCGGCGCGGGCGGCGGCGTCGATCTGATCGCCGCGGTGCATCAGGCGGCGCGTGACGATGCTCAGCCCGAGGACGCAGGCGCCGGGAACGATGGCCAGCAGTGGCAGCAGGATCAGCCAGTTGGGTTGCCCCGACGTTACGTCGGCTCGGTCCAGCGCGAGTTCCAGCACCAAAGGCATTTCATTGAGGTGGCGGAACAAACGAATGCCGCCGGGATCATCGGCGGCGGGAGACAGGCCGGTGCGGACGAATTTCCGCCAGACGGGATCGGCGTCGCCGCCGCGGCCGATGGCGTCGGGATCGGCGGGGGCTCGCGTCAGGATCACACCATCGTCGCGCCTGACGGTGACGGAGACCGGCGGCCCAGGAAATGGGTGGGATAACAGGTCGGTGAGCCAGGCGAGGTGGATCCCGGCGACGACAACACCGGCGAAGCTGCCGTCGGGCCGGTTCAGGCGGCGGCTGACGGGGATCGAAGCGTGCTGATTGGGCGCGGTGCCGAAGGGCCGGCCGATCATCAGGACGTCGGCGGGGTTCTTCTGGTGATCCTGAAAATAATCCCGGCCAGCGAAGTTCACCGGCCGGGACACGTTGGATCGGGAGTCGGCGACCACGTCGCCAACTTCGTTGAGCACATTCATGAAGCCTAAGTACTGACCCGTCAATGGCAGTTCCGGAAACGCGGCTTTCGCGGCCTCTGAATTGTTGGCCCGGCCGGCCTGGTTCGCTGCCTCGTGCAAGGCCAGATCGAACAGGGTCAGGTCCGCTTCGAGTTGGCGGGCCAGGGTGTCGGCCCGCATCGCCATGTCCCTCGTGGCGTTCTGGGTCGCGCCGGTGCGGCTGGCGAGGCCGAGGTACACGGCCAGCGCGAGGCAAAACAGACTGGCGATGAGGCTGAGGCGGATCAGCCAGGGCAAAGCGGTGCGAAGCTGGGGCAGCGGCATGGTGGGGCCTTCCCGGTTGCCGCCTCAGTTTGGCGAGAAAGTACTGATGAAGTGTTGACGGCCGAGGGTGGACGGCGTGGTCGGGCCGCGGGCGGGACCAGCACGCTTAACGGGCGACGCTTGGTACCGGCCTCGTGATGGCCCGACTTAGTTGTTGGGCGTTGCCTGACCGCGCTGGATCAAGGCTTGGCGCGCGAGCACCGTGACGGGACGGAAGCGAACCAGCTCCATCGCGACCGGAGTGGCATCGAACGGCAATCGCGACAGGTCCAGCGCGGCGACCGCGCCAGCCGGATCGGTGATATCGCGGGCCAGGGTGACATGCGGGACCCAATGCCCAGGGATGTAATGCGTATCGACCGGCTCGCCGGCGAGGGATGCCGACAGGGCCGTATGTCGCGCGAGCAGCGTGGCGGTCACGATCGGCGCCAGGAACAGCCCCGCCAGGGAGCCGGGAAACATCCCCAGACTGGAGAGGATGATGGGCTCGGCGGGCCAGCGAGCCGCGTTGTCCCGGGTCGCGTCCAGCAGGCGCGTCAGGTTGGCGTCGTCCGCGAACACCGCCAGCGTGAGGTGCGGTGCGTAGCCGAGAGCGAGCGCGTCATCTCTGATGCAGCGGCCGGCGAGCGCGCGCCACATCGAAACGACGATCGACGCGGCCTCGCCATCCAGCGCGAGGGTAATCGCGTACGGCATCGCCGCCTCACGCGGCCATACGGTCAGACGTAATCCGCGACCCTTGTGACATCGTTGTGCTTGTCGGAGGCGACCGCGTTGAACACCAGCGACAGCACCCCCGCCACGACGAGGTTCAGCACCAGCGCCGCGATGGCGATGTAGCAGGGGAACGTGGTGCCGAGCAGCTTCAACGGATAGACCGGGGCGAAGTTGTTTTGCAGCACCATCCATGTGCCGGTGCCGAAGCCCGCCACCCAGCCGAGGAACAACGCCCACCCGTTGAAGAACCGCGTGTAGAGGCCGATCACCACGGACGGCAGCGTCTGGCTGATCCAAACGCCGCCCAGAAGCTGCAGCCACAGCGCGTATTGCAGCGGCACGAAGAAGATGAACACCAGCGCGCCCGCCTTGATCACCAGCGAGACGATCTTCGCCATCTGGCTTTCCTGCTGATCGGTGCAGTTGGGATTGATGAACTCCCGATAAATGTTGCGGGTGTAGGTGTTGGCGGTGGCGATCGACATGATCGCCGCGGGCACCAGCGCGCCGATGGCGATCGCGGCGAACGCGACACCGACGAACCAGTCCGGGAACATCGCCATGAACAGCGCGGGCACCGAGAAGTTGTTGCTGTAAGATTTAAAGCCTGGCGCGAATTGCGGCATCGTCGAGACGCCGATGGCGATCGCCATGAAGCCGACCAGCGCCAACAAGCCCAGCATCAGCGAATAGGCCGGCAGCATTGCGGCGTTGCGCCGCACGACACGGCCGCTGGAGGAGCTCAGGATGCCGGTGATCGAGTGCGGGTAAAGGAACAGCGCGCAGGCCGAGCCGAAGGCCAGGGTCGCGTAAGCGCTGAACGCTCCCCAGGAATCGCCGGTTGGTACCGCGAGCAGCAGTTTCGGTTTCGGAATCGCGGCGAACATCGGGCCGAAACCGCCCAGATGAACGGGGACGGCGATGATGGCGGCGAACACCGTGATATAGATCAGCGTGTCCTTCACGACCGCGATCATCGCCGGCGCGCGCAGTCCGGAACTGTAGGTGAACGCGGCGAGGATCACGAACGCGATGATCAATGGCAGGTCGCCGAAGAAGCCGGTCGTCTCGATGCCCATGGCGCCGATTACCACCTGCATCCCGACCAGTTGCAGCGCGATGTAGGGCATCGTCGCGAGGATGCCGGTGCAGGCGACCGCGAGCGCCAGCCAGCGATTGCCATAGCGGCCGCGCACGAAATCGGCCGAGGTGACGTAACCGTGCTTGTGGCACACCGACCATAAACGCGGGAACACGATGTACAGGATTGGATAGGCCATGATCGTGTAAGGCACGGCGAAGAAGCCGATCGCGCCGGCGCCGTACAGCAGCGCGGGCACGGCGATGAACGTATAGGCTGTGTAAAGATCGCCGCCGATCAGGAACCAGGTGACGATGGTGCCGAAGCGGCGGCCGCCAAGACCCCATTCATGCAACTGGCTCAGGTCGCCGCGGCGCCAGCGGCCGGCGAAGAAGCCGATGATCGTGACAAACGCGAACAGGATGACGAAGACGATCAGCGCGGTCCGGTTGAGCGGCATCGATCAGCGCTCCACGGCGTAGACGAACGCGATGATCGCGGCGGAGACCAGGATCCACAGCAATTGATACCAGTAGAAGAACGGGATGCCGGCGACCATCGGCTCGGTGGTGTTGTAGGACGACACCCACATCATCGCGATGAACGGCAGGAGCAACAAAAGTCTCGCCCATGGCACATGCTTCACCGGCCGATGTTCGTCGTCATGGTCCGACATCTGTTTCCTCTCCGATTCCTTGGTGTCTTCCTGGGGCGTCGCCCAGGGACGTCCTTGCAAATTTCATCGCGTGCGTAAACTCGCGGGTCTTGTCAAGGGCCGTTCGCGGCGACGGACTCGCCTGATCGCCGGTGACATGGCCTGGCACGCCGCTTATGGTCGCGCGATGCCGTGGTTGCTCGACATGCCCGATTGCATCGGTTCGCCTTCGCCCGTCCGGCGATGAGCGCCGCTTCGGGCGAGGCGCGGCCGAGATTGTTGTTGATGACGCCGTGCTTCGGCGGTCAGGTCACGACGCTGTTCGCCAACTCGTTGTTGCGGTTGCAGGCGGCGTGCCTGGCGCGCGGTCTGCCGTTCGACTGGCGGCTGCATGGCGGCGACGCGCTGATCACCCGGGCGCGAGCGGAACTGATGGCCTCATTCCTGGAGGAGACGGACGCGACGCATCTGCTGTTCGTCGACGCCGACATCGGCTTCGCGCCGGAGCAGGTGTTCCGGTTGCTGGAGTTCGGCGCGGAGGTCACGGCCGCCGCCTATCCGACCAAGCGCTTCAACTGGCCGGTGCTGACGCGGCTGTTGCGGGAGGGACATCCGGCGGCCGAAGCGGCGTCGTTCAATTACGTGCTGGGGGGCGAGAACACCGCTTCGGTCACGGTGCGCGATGGTTTCGCCAGCGTGCGCTATGCCGGCACGGGGTTCCTCATGCTGCGCCGCCCACCTTTGCTGGCGCTGTGCGCGGCGCACCCGGAGTTGCGGTATCGTGGCGTTCAGGCGGCCGAGGACAGGCTGAAGGACAGCCCGCACCGGGTGGCGTTGTTCGATTGCATGATCGACCCGGAAAGCGGCGCTTATTTGTCCGAAGATTTTGCCTTTTGCCGGCGCTGGACCGCGTTGGGCGGGGAAATCTGGCTCGATGTCCACAGCCAGTTGTCGCACGCGGGCGGCTATACCTTCGCCGGCGATCTGGCGATGCAGTTGCGGCCGAACGAACCGAGGGCTTAGAGCGGTCTCCGATCAAACGGTCAGAGCGCTGGCGAGGTGCATGGATGCCGCCTTTTGCACCGGGCGGTTATTGGCACATCTGACACCGCTTCGGGAATTCGAGGATGAAAGAGGCGGCCGGCCGGCTGAACGGCGACTTGTGGCGGATGGACGCCTTCTCACCTCTCGGCTGGGCGTTGCCGGGTGTCGAAAGGGAAGCATAATACCAGGCGTCCGAAACATTGACTCTCGATCGCCCTGATCGTCATGGCCCGGCTCGACCGGGCCATCAGCAGACGCACGGTTTGCGTCGAGCGATGGCTCGGTCANNATGCCAGGGCCTGACCCTGGCATCTCGTGATGCAGGCCCCGTACTCTCAGGCAGGGGACAATTTCCGCGCGGGCCGATCCTCGGGTCGAGCCCGAGGATGACGATACGGGGGGTGTCACGACCGAGAGTCAACGTCAACGCCGCCTGGTTAAATCTTGCTTTTTTCACGTGCATCGGAGCGTGACCGCCTGTCGCTGACCAATCAGAAAGCGCCAATCAATCTCTCAGATCCATGCGCTCAGAATATCGCTTCAACCTGAAGCGATATTCTGACCGATCGGCCGGACCGCTTCCAGGATCAGGCTGTCGAGCGCGCGAGCCTCCGGCGCGCGGTCGTCGCTTTCCAGGCCGCGCAGCGCCGGGTGCGCGCTGACGTCCCTGGCGCGATCCTGAACCGCGGCGAATCCCGCGCGGACCAGCACCAGTTCCAGTGTGGCGCGGTCATAGAGGAACTCGCGCCCCTGGCCGCGAACGAAATGATTGAACACGAAGGATCCCATCGGCGCCGGGGCGAAGGGCATGTATGTCTCGGTCGTCCGTCGAATATAGCGATCCGTTTCGGCCGAGCGACCGGGTGCGATCAATTGGAACAGCGCTTCGATCGATGCGGTCACGATCCGGATCGTTCCGCCGGGTTTCAGAACCCGGAAACATTCGCTCAACATCACGCCGGCCGCGCTGAACGGGAGATATTCGATCAAATGGCGCGCATAGATGTAGTCGAACGCCGCGTCGCCGATCGGAAACGACCGCGTGACGTCCAGCTTCAGGGCATTGTCGGTCGGTTCGAGGTCGGTCGCCAGCCAACCGGCCGGCCGGGGACCGCCGCCGGAGCCGAGTTCCAGGCATTTTGAATTGCCCCCGGAATCGCGCGCCAGATAAGTGGCGATCGCTGCTTTGACATCCGGGACGGACAGGCTCCTGGCATCGCCGGCGGGACGCAACGGCCGGCCTTCCTTGAACCCGTGCAGCAGAAAGTGGATCGTCGGCTCGACCGCCCACTCGGCGAGAGCGGGATTGGCCTTCAGGTAGTGTCCCTCGTGGAAACGCAGCGCGCGGAACCTGGCGGGCGCCGTCTCGGTGGCCGGCGCGGCGGGGACGATGACCACGATGCCGTTGCTCTCGTCCGTGGATGACGCATCGGCTTCGGTGATGCGCAACTGAAGCGGATCCGCCACTGGCTCGGTGGGCAGATCGATCGGCGCGTCCAGTTCTTTCAGCAAAGCGCGAAATCGCGGCGCGTAGAAATGCGGCATGTCGAGGAAACCGCGATAATAATCGTCCCGTCCGCGCAGAAAATAGTTTTTCAGGTGCACCGACCGGCCGTCGTAAGTCTCGAGTTCCGTTCGGTCGTCCAGGTCGATGCCGCCGATCCAGCTCTGACGCGCCTGCCCGACTTTCAGATCGAACACCTTGTGATGAAAATGCAGATGCAGCAACCGCGTGTCGCGTGGCTCTCGTCCCGTGGGATCGAAGGCGATATGGTTGCCATGATCGATCGGCAAGGCGGTGCCGGCGGGGAAGAAAATCTTGAAGAAATCGTAGCGATGATAAATGTCGGGATTGAGCGGATGGTTCGCGAGTTGNNTACGGCACGCGAAGAACGCGCTTCTCGCCGATCAGGCTGGCGAAATAAGTCAGCACCGGCTCCCGCGCGCAGACGATGTCCGATTCGGTGCGCAGCAAAATGAACTCATCGCAATCGAGCGGGATCAGGAAGTCGTATTCGTGCTTTTCGTCGAGCGCCTGAATCGTGCCGCCGATCAGTTCGCCTTTCGCCAGGTAATCCTCGCGCGTCGGATGCTCCCAATTGATTTTCACGCCTTTGCCGGAAAACTCATCGAGCGTGGCGCGCACCTCCGGATCGGTTGAGCCGTTGTCGATCAGGAACAGATTTTCGAAGCCGAACAGATAGCCGTGATAGGCGAGCCAGGGTCGCAACAGATAGGTCTCGTCCTTTTGCATCATCACGCAGGCGATTTTCGGCATGCTGTCCTTTCGCGAGCGGTTGCTGGGGCTGACCCGGAGGATCAGTCGCGCCCATGCGCGTCAATTGAACCGGGGATCGGTCCCAGCCTGGGCGGCGCGCGATGACCGGGCCGGAGCCAGGCCATGACGATGCGCAAGCCCGCTCCCGGTTCCGGCACCGAATTTCGTGAAACCCGGCCGCCGGATCAATGGTTGTTGCGGGATTCCCCTCGGGTTTCGATCACGTTCAAGTACAACGTCGCCGGCTCCAGGCAGGCGCCGGTGTTCATCTGTCCGACCATGGAACGATAAATTTCTTCCCACGGCGTCATGTTCACCAGCTTCGGCGGCGTCCACGCGGCGCGGCGCGCGTCCAGTTCACCGGGCGGCAGCAGCACATCGACCTTGCGGGTGTTGAGATCGATACGGATGCGGTCGCCGGTCCGCAACAGCGCGAGGCCGCCGCCGACCACCGCCTCGGGCGAGATGTTGAGGATCGACGGCGAACCGGAGGTGCCGGATTGCCGCCCGTCTCCCATCGTCGGCAAGGTCATCACGCCTTGTTTCATCAGCGCGGCGGGCGGCTGCATGTTCACCACCTCGGCGCTGCCCGGGTAGCCGACGGGACCGCAATTGCGGATGATCAGGACGGATTGTTCCTCGACGCCGAGCGAGGGGTCTTCGATGCGGTGGTGGTAGTCCTCGGGGCCTTCGAACACGATGGCCTTGCCCTCGAAGACGTTCGGGCGTTCCGGATTGGACAGGAAGCGGGCGCGAAAATCCTTGTCGATGACACTGATTTTCATCACCGCGCTGTCGAAGATGTTGCCCGACATAACCACGTAGCCGGCCGCCTCCAGCATTGGTTTGGCATAGGAACGGATGACCTCGCGATCGCCGTCCGGCACCTGCTCCAGGTTCGACGCGAGCGTCCTGCCAGTGACGGTCATCGCGTCGCCGTGCAATTTGCCCGCCTTCAGCAACTCCTTCATCACCGCGGGAACGCCGCCGGCGCGGTGGAATTTCTCGCCAAGAAACTTTCCGGCGGGCTGCACGTCGCACAACAACGGAATCTCCGGGCCCAGACGCTGCCAATCGTCCAGCGAGTGCTCGACGCCCATGTGACGCGCGATGGCGACCATGTGGATCGGACAGTTCGACGACGCGCCCAAAGCCGCGGCGGCGACCACGGCGTTCTCGAACGCCTGCTTCGTCATGATGTCGGACGGACGCAGATTTTCTTTCACCATACCAACGATGCGCTTGCCGGTTTCGAACGCCATCCAACCGCGCTCCCGATACGGAGCCGGAATGGCGGCGCAGCCTGGCAGCGACATGCCCAGAGCCTCGGCCAGGGAGTTCATCGACGTCGCGGTGCCCATGGTGTTGCAATGACCGACGGAAGGCGCCGACGAGGACACCATGCTCATGAATTCGTCGTAGCCGATCTTGCCCTCCGCGAAAGCCTTGCGGCCCTCCCAGACGATGGTGCCGGAGCCGGACAGGCGACCTTGCCACCAGCCGTCGAGCATCGGGCCGCCGGACAATACGATGGCGGGAATGTTCACCGTGGCGGCGCCCATCAGGCAGGCGGGCGTGGTCTTGTCGCAGCCCGTGGTCAGCACGACGCCGTCCAGCGGATAGCCGTGCAACACCTCGACCAGACTGAGATACGCGAGGTTGCGGTCCAGCGCGGCGGTCGGACGCTTGCCGGTTTCCTGGATCGGGTGGATCGGAAACTCCAGCGGCACGCCGCCGGCGTCGCGAATGCCGTCGCGCACGCGGGAGGCAAGCTCGATGTGATGGCGGTTGCAGGGCGACAGGTCGGAGCCGGTCTGCGCGATGCCGATGATCGGCTTGCCGCCGCGCAGTTCGTCGGGGGTGATGCCGTAGTTCATGTAGCGCTCGAGGTACAGCGCGGTCATCGCCGGATCGGCGGGGTCGTCGAACCACCGGCGTGAACGCAGCCGCCGCCCGTCTGGATCCTTGCTCATTCTGGCCGTCCTCCTGTCGCTATCCGCGGGGCGAATGTGCGAGGGACGGCGTGTGGGCGCAAGCCTCGGGGCGTTGCCCCGAGGACTGCCCAACGCGCCGTCCATTGCCATAATATCAGCCAGCGTTGACATTGACCGTCGGTCGTGACGCCCCCGTAGCGTCATCCTCGGGCTCGACC
>PLSZ01000258.1:0-5978 GCA_003164305.1 Acetobacteraceae bacterium | reverse complement strand
GCCTATGGGGTCAGGCCCTGGCATGGCGGACGGGTGGCCGGTAGGTCATTTCTTTCGCCGGTTGCTATAACCCGGCATGGAGACGCATCGCGAGACATGATCGGATCCCCCATGAAGCGGATTTTCCTGGTCACCGGCGGCGCCAGCGGCATCGGGGCCGCGATCTGCCGGGCGGTGGCCGCGCCGGAGACCGGCGTGCTGATCCATACGCGACGCAATCGATCGGGCGCGGAGCGGGTCGCCGATGAGGTCCGCGCCGCGGGAGCCGAGGCGGCGGTGATGCTCGCCGATCTCGTCATGCCGGATGCCGCCGCTTCGGTGGTCCAGGAAGCCATGAGCCGGTTCGGCCGCCTGGACGTGCTGATTTCCAACGCCGGGTTCGCCGATCGGACGCCGTTCGAGACCCTGTCCGACGCCGCGATGACGGCGTCGGTGGAGGGCATCCAAGGGGCGTTTTTCCGCCTGGCGCGTACCGCGATCCCGCATCTGCGCGAGTCGGCCTATCCCCGGATCATCGCTGTTTCCAGTTTTGTCGCGCACAGCTTTCGCACGGATGTCGCGACATTCCCCGCCTCGGCCGCCGCCAAAGCCGGCCTGGAGGCTTTGGTCCGCGCGCTCGCGGTCGAACTGGGACAGGCAGGCGTGACAGTGAACGCGGTGGTGCCGGGGTTCATCCGGAAGGATGCCGGCGCGCACCGGGCGATCGATCCCGCCGCGCTGGCGGCACAGACCGCGCGGATCCCGTTGGGACGGATCGGGCTGCCCGACGACGTCGCCGCGGCGGTGGCGTTTCTGGCATCTCCGGCGGCGGGCTACATCACCGGACAAAGCTTGCATGTGGATGGCGGGTTGGTCATCTGACGCTGCTCCGCCAGCCTGGAAAAATCCGCGCGATCCGCTCCGCCGCTTACCGTGCCGCGGCGGCGAGGGCCTGAATTTGACCGCCGATTTCCGGGTGCGCCTCCAGCAGGTCGGACAACCGGTGTTCCAGATCCTGCTTCTTCCGCATGTCGATTTTGGCCCAATCGGCGACGGGCGTGATCGCGACGACGACCGGAGCATCGGCACCGCCGAACACGCTGGTCCGCGCCATCCCGAGCCGCATGGTCATTCCGGGTGTGGCCGGCTTGCCATCGACCCACAGGCCGGCGACGGCGACATAGGCCGGCTCGTTGGCGCGGATCAGCCGCCATGGCGGCAACGCGCCGCCAGTTCGCGTGGTCAACGGCACCTCGGACACGTCGTCCGCTTCCTTGGGCCGGGTCAGGCGGCGCCGTTCCGCGTTGATCGGCGCGGCGGTGGATCTGGGCGAGAAGACCTCGATCTGGACGATCATCTCGGTGCCGCCGCAATTCATGCGTTGCACGACCGTGCGTCCCGGCGTGCCTTCCAGCGCGGCTGGCACCGGGGTGGTTGGGGCGCCGAGATTGACGCAGGCCGGCGACAGATCGAGCGGTTTCATCGCGATGTTCGGCGTGGCGGATGCCTGGTTGAGCCCCAGCACGACCGCCGGACCCAGGCATGCCAACAGGGCCACCGCGAGACCGGCCAACAGACCCTGGCGCGCCGAGCCTGGCTCGCTGTGGTCCGAAAGGGGACGCTGTTTATCGGGCTGATCGTCCTCACGGAACGGCAAGCCGAGTACGATCAGCATCAGGATCACCAGCGAGAAGAAGATCCATCCGTAGAGGATATGGTCCGCCGCCGCGGCCTCGGCGCTGCCGAGGATATGGCCGAGTTCGACAATGCCCAGTGCGCGGAAACCGTTGGCGATGATCGGGACGACGATGGAAACGGCGATGAAGATGACGCGCCGCCAGGGGCTGCGATACATCAGCAACGCGTAGAGCACGCCGAACGCGATCGAGGCGATCAGGAAGCGCAATCCCGCGCAGGCTTCCGCGACGAAGAACGAGCCTTCCGGAATATCGATGATATAGCCGTCGATATAGGCTGGAATCCCCAGGATATCGAGGCCGTGGCGGATGAACCAGGTGGTGATGTCCTGTAGCTTCGGCGTCAGGAACTCGCCGAATGGCACCAGGAAGTACAGATACAGCAGCGGCCCGAGCAGCGCGAGCCACAGGCGCCGGCCGAGCATCGCGAGGAACAGCACCTCGACCATGCTGACGGCGACCAGTTGGCGGCCTTCCATGATGCCCAGACGTTCGGCGGCCAGCCAGGCGATGCCGAGCGGGATCGCCAGCAGCGCCGCGAGCGGCAAAGGCTCGGCGGCGAGGCCGGCCAGGGTCGAGCGGCGGTCCCAGATCAGGAAGATGACGATTGGGATGATGAGGAAGCAGTGATTGTACGCGGTCGAATCGATCCAGGTGTGGACCGCGACGATCATCTCGGTGTGAAACAGGACGCCGATGGCGAGCAGGCCGATCGCCAGGCCGACGATCGCACCGCGCAGGCCGTTCAGGATGTGCGTCAGGGGTTCGTCGCCGAGGGTCGCGGCTGGCTGGCTCATGATCCGGCTCCGGCCAGAACGGGTGCGAGGCTTCGCCTGGCCGGCGACGGGCGCATCAGCGGATCGAAACCGCTGAGGCAGGCGTCCCAGTCGTAGCGTTCCAGGATCAGGCGGCGCGCGGCCTGACCGAGCGTCGCGCGCTCCTCGGTCGCGCCGATCAGGCGGATCGCGGCGCTGGCGAAGCTGATGGCGTCGTCGGCCAGGATGAGATCCCGCCCAGGAATGGCGTCGATGCCTTCGAGGGCGCCGGACGTGACGATGACAGGTTTTCCCATGGCCATCGCCTCCAAGACCTTGTTCTGAATGCCGCGCGCGATCCGCATGGGGCCGACCGAGGCGGTGGCGTGATGAATATAGGGCCGGACGTCCGGAACGCGGCCGGTCACGGTGATGCCGTCGCGCGTCGCGAGGCGTCTTACCGCGTCGGCCGGGTTGCTGCCAACGATAAAGAACCGCGCGGCGGGTGACGCTTTTTGGATCAGTGGCAGAACCGCGTCGGCGAACCAGACCACGGCATCGATGTTGGGCAGGTAATCCATGTT
This sequence comes from Acetobacteraceae bacterium, assembly GCA_003164305.1. Next base: position 2,963 of record PLSZ01000258.1, on the reverse strand, counting down.
GCCGGTGAACACGAACGACGGGCCGGCGGCGGGATCGAACAGGGGTTCATATTCGTGCGCGGGATCGAAATACCGGTGATCGACGCCGCAACTGATGCCGACGATCTTATCCGCCGCCTCGGGCACTTCGCGGCGGAACAACGCGGCCTCGGGTTCGGTGACCAGAACGGAATAATCGCATTCCAGCGCGACCCGGCGTTCGAGTTGTTTCACGAGGCGCCATTCGCGCTGGTAGATCTGACGCATCGGCATGCTCGCGGTCTCGGCATAGGAGCGGAATTTTTCGGAATCGACATCGCCGAGTTCGACGACTCGCTTGCCGGTGCGCGGCAGGTCGAGAATGTAGGGGGCCATATTCGATGAATTGACGAAGATCATTTCAGGTTTCACGCGGGCCGCGACATCATCGACCCATCTTTGCAGGCCGCGGTCGCGGAAGAACGTGACGCTCAACGGTTCGCCGGTCAGCAGGCCGGTGACACAGGTCAGTTTGGCACGTTTTTTGTTCAGTGGCGCGGTGAACATGTCCTTGCACAGCGCGCGCACGGTCTCGATGTGCTGGACATCCGCCGGGTCGTCGATCAGGCAGCCGAAATGCACGTCGTACCATTTGAGTAAATAGTTGAGAATTTTGAAGTTGCGCGTTTTCTCGCCCTTGATCAGCGGGTAGGGCAGGCGTTGCATGAGGAACAGCAGGTTTGGTTTCGCCATCAGCCCAGTCCGCGCACGATGGAGGGACCGATGACGTTGGCGACGGCCAAGGGAAGCCGTTTCCAACCGGCGATGAACAAACGGTACTTAGGGTTCAACGGGTTGTGGTCCGGGATCGAAGCGCCCGGCGCGAGCTTATAGCGGTAATTCAAATTCTCCGGCGTGAAGCCCCAGTTCTTCTTGAAGTCGTGGGAGCCGGTGCCGATTTTGCTGCGGCCGAAATCGTACAGCTTGCTGCCTCGATCGGCGGCGCGGCGCATCACTTCCCAGTACATGAAATCGTTGGCGGCGCGTTGGCGGGCGGCGGAAGTTCCACCACCGTAATAAGGCAACACTTCATCGCGGAAATAAAAATTCATCACCGAGGCGATGGCGGTATCGCCGTCCATGACGGTGACGACGTCGCAGTCCTCGCCGAACACATCGGCGAGCAGGGTGAAGTAGCGGCGGGAGAACACCGGGGTGCCGAGATTACGCACGCTCTCCGCGTAGATACCGTGCAGCAAGGCGGCGTCGCGGTTGGCGACCGAGGTCAGGCCGTTCTGGATGCCTTTGCGTACCATCGCTCGCTGTTTACGCGGAATGGCTTTCATATTCTTGTCGTGGTCGGCTTCGATCGTTTTTCGAAATGTCACGTAAAGGTCGGGGCGCTGTTGCCACTCGGTTTCGTCGCACTCGACATGGTCCCGGTGACGAAATTCGATGGCGCTCGCGCCGGTTTGCTTCAGTAGGTCCGTGGCGTGACGCGACAGCGCGGCGGCGCTTTCGGGGTTGGACGCCAGCGGGCCGCCGTAAACACAAAACGGCACCGAAATCAGCGTGTCGCCGAACAGGACTGTCTTGACCCGCGCCAGCGGCAGTACCCCTGTGATGGCGCCGTCTTGTTCGGCGACGACGTAATGCGTGCGGTGACCGAAGGCCTTTTGGATGATGCCCGACCAGGCGGCGCGATGGAAAAAGGTGCCGCCGGGATGCGCATTGACGTACGCATCCCAGGCGGGGGCGCCGGCGTCATCCAGGGTTCGGACCGAGACAGCCATTTCGCGTGAGGATCAGACAGCCGCGGACTGGCGGGCGGCGGTGGGCTGGCGCGTGGGCGTCTCGGGCTGTCGCGCCGGGAGCAAATCGGCGTAGACGCGGTCCATGCGATCCCATGCGAAGACGCGCAGAATCTGGTCGATGTCCGCCGCCATGCGCGACAGGTTCGTGTAGTGCCGCAGCCGCGACTTCCATCCCGCGCCCTCGATCCTGGGCTGGCCGGGATCGACTTCCCAGGGATGGAAATAGAAGATGCCGGGCCGGCCCTCGGCGTTGTTCACGCGCGTCAGGCCCAGACGGTACAACACGCTCGGCAGCAGGCGGAAATAGCCGCCGCCGGAGCAGGGCCAGTTGCGGCCGAAAGCCCGGACGGTGGTCATGGGCAGTTCCCAGAAGCCGTCGTTGTCCGGTTGAAACGGCACGCGAGGAGCGTCCGGCATGCCATACAAATCGTGCGCGATCGGGTTGATGCTGGAGCTGTAGCGATAGCCTTCCTCGCGCAGGACGCCGAACGCCCACAGATTGCGGGCACCGATGGAGAACGTGGCGGCGCGGTAGCCGGTGACCGGAACGCCGCCGATATCCTCCAGCACGGCGCGGGCGCGGCGTATGTCCTGGCGGAAGACGTCCGGCGTCTGCTGATCGGCGCGGGTGTGATCCCAGCCATGGCTGGCGAGTTCATGGCCGGCGGCGACGATGCGGCGGACCATCGCGGGGTGGCGCTCGGCGATCCAGCCCAGGGTAAAGAACGTGCCATGCACGTCGGCGCGCGCGAACTGGGCCAGGATGCGATCGACATTGGCCTCGACGCGGCTGGGGTAGGTATCCCAGGCGGTGCGATCGACGTCGCGGGCGAAGGCCTGGACCTGGAAGTAGTCCTCCACATCGACGGTCATGGCGTTGCGGATGGTCACGGGCGGCAATGCACGGTTGTTGGCTGGACGGCGACGTAGGGGCGCATCGACATGACGGCGCGGCCTGACCGAGCCAGTGTCGCCAACACGCCGTTGAGAGCGATGGCCCGGTCGAGCCGAATAAGCATCCCGATAAGCCACTGAAGATGTCCGCCTCTTCCCGTCATCCTCGGGCTCGACCCGAGGATCTCTCGACGCGCCAGGGAATTCAAAAGTCGGACAAGGTGTCTGGGCTGGCCGATCCTCGGGTCGAGCCCTACAAGATTCGCACAAGCGCGGAATGAATATCTCCCATCCAGG
>PLSZ01000432.1 GCA_003164305.1 Acetobacteraceae bacterium | reverse complement strand
AGCGCGATCAGCAGCATGTTGTAGATCGGCAACAAGGTCCAGATCAGCAGACCAGCGCCAAGCACGATCGCGGGCAGGTTCGCGAACGGCCGCCGCCGTCCGGATGTCAGCGTCAGGCTCATAGTTGCAGGCCGGTCAGGCGGATCCGCCGCATCAGCAGAATCACCAGCGGGATCAGCAGCGGCAACGCGGACATCATCGCGGCCACCCCAAGGTTTGGATAACCGAAGTCGAACGCTTCGTGGAATCCGTATGTGGCCAGGACCTCGGTGGAGCGCGCGGGCGCGCCGCTGGAGACGAAATAAACCGTGGGAAAATCGCCGAGCGTCCAGACGGTGGAGAGCAGCGTGCAAATCAGATACACGTTCGCGAGTAACGGGAACGTCACGTGGACCAGGCGACGGTATCCGGAGGCGCCGTCGATCTCGGCAGCTTCATAAATATCCTGGGGGATCGCCATGCGCGCGGCCAGGAAAATCAGTGTCCAGAACGGCATCCATTTCCAGATGTACGAAACGATATTGGCCGCCATCGCGAGCGGGGCGGACACCAGGAACAATGGCCCGTCTTCTCCCGTGACCGCGCGCCACAGGCTGTCCAGCAGGCCCCATTCCGTGACGAGCATGTAATGGATCGACAGGAAAACGGTTAGCCCGGGTAAAGCCCAGGGAAGGAGGTAGATGGCGAGGAGGGTGCGGATCCACCAGCTTCGGCTCATGAAGAAACCGGACAGCAGAAAGGCGAGGACCATCTTCACGTTCACGCCGATGGCGACGAACAGCAGCGTGTTGACCAGGGTCGTCAGATAGCGCGGATCGGAGAACAGCAGGTCGTAAAGTTTCAGGTCGCTGCCCATCCACAGGCCGAACACGATCGGATAGATCACGAACGCCGCGAAAATCGCCACGTAAGGAATGACGAACGCGATGGCCCATGCGGTGTCGGAGCCGTGGAAGCGATAGCGCCACGGCGGCAGGCGCAACCGGGAGGGTGCGATCGGCCGGCCGAACTCAAGCGCCTGCTGCGAACCGCTCATTGTCCCGTCCCGCCGTCACAGCGGCGCGCTTAGCCTTTCACGCCACCCATGGTCAGGCCCGCCGCCATGTAGCGCCGGAAACCGTAATACAGGATGATCGGCGGCATCGCGTAGATGATCGCGGTCGCCATCATGAAGTTCCAGGGCGATTCGTCGCTGTTGAGGAACTGCGCCAGAGCGACCGCGACGGTCATGCTCTCGGGCGTCGATAGCAACAGGAAGTTGTACAGATATTCATTCCAGGCCAGCAACAGCGCGTAGGTGCCGACGGCGACCAGAGCCGGCGCCATCAGCGGCAGATAAATGCGCAGGTAGATCTGGAACGGATTGGCGCCGTCGATGCGCGCGGATTCGTCGAGTTCCATCGGGATCGACTTGCCGTACTGCGAGAAGATGAAGATCGCGTATGGCGTGGCGAACGTGGTCAGGGCCAGGATGACCGACATGAGGTTGTTCGTCAGTCCATAGATTTGCATGATGCGATACATCGGGATCGCCAGAAACGATGCCGGAATGACATAGGTCATCAGCGCGGCGTTGCTGAGCATCCAGCCGTGCCGGATCCGCATCCGCCCGATGGTGAAGCTGGCCAGCGAGCCAATCAGCAAGGTCAGGAACATCACCGACAGGCCGACGTAGAAACTGTTGCCGAACTGGTGCCAGAAGCGCGCGAGATACCAGAAATCCTCGGTCACCACGACGCGGAAGGCTTCCAGCGTCGGTTGCTCGGGCCAGAGGGCGCCGGCGAAGACTCCATCGTGGGTCGAAAGCGCGATCATCCACATATTGTAGATCGGCAGGACCGACCACACGGCGAGCACGACGCCGAACGCCATCGCCACGGCTTCCATCCCGTAACGGCGCAGGCGGTAATGTGGCCGCGATTTTTTCGAACGCGCGGGTTGCGCGGCGCCGGGGACCGCGCCCGCGGGAAAGGATGCGTCCGTCGCGACGGTTCGGCCGTAGGTCACGCTCATAGTTGGCCCTCCGACACGCGAAGTTTCCGCATCAATATATAAACGAGCGGGATCAGCACCGGCAGCGCGGTCATGACCTCCGCCACCCCAAGACGCGGGAGTGCCACGGTGTAGGCATAGCGGATGCCGAGCGTGGCCAGCACTTCGGTGGACATCGCCGGCCCGCCGCCGGAGACGAAATAGGTCGCGTTGAAATCGCCCAAAGCGAAGACGGTATCGAGCAGGATGCAGACCAGATACAGGTTCGCCATCAGCGGATAGGTCACATGGGCGAACTTCCTGATGCCGGTGGCGCCGTCCACGGCCGCGGCTTCATAAAGTTCCTGCGGGATCGACATTCTTCCGGCGAGCAGGATGATGGTCCAGAACGGCAGGTTTTTCCAGACGTAAGCACCGATATTCGCCGAGAGCCCCATCCAGTGCGAGTTGAGGTAAACCGGGCCGTCGTAGCCGAACACGGTCCACAGCAGGTTGTTCAGCATGCCCCATTGGCCGTTCAGCAGCCAATGGATCGACATATAGGCCGGCAGCGCCGGTGTGGCCCATGGCAGGATGAACACCACCAGCAACGCCTTGATCCACCAGCGCTTGCGCATGAAGAAGCCCGACAGCATGAACGCCAGGAACATCTTCAGGTTCACGCCGACGCCGACGTAGATCAACGTATTGATCACGGCGGTGAAGTAACGCGGATCGTCGAACAATTGCACGTAAAGCTGTGGCTCGCTGCCGAGCCACAGCCCGTAACAAATCGGATAGACAACGAACGCGAGGAAGATCACGACATACGGCACCGCGAAGGCGAACGCCCAGATGTAATCCGCGCCATGGATTCCGCCGAACCATTTTCGGCTCGCCGCGCGCGGCCGGGGGAAGCCCTGGCCGACCGCGACTGCCTGCTGTGTCACGCTCATGATTGCCTCACCCGGTTCGGTCGCCAGACTCAGTCGAACGTCATCTTCGCGAAGATCTGCTCGGTGCGTTTGAATGCCTTATCGATGGCCTGCGCCGGGGTCATGCCGTTCTTGATCACGTCGGCGTGGGCCTGGCCCCAGAGCTGTTCGGCGTTCGCCTGCCCCCACGCGGGCGTGAAGCCCTCGTACACCGGAAGTGTCGGGTTCAGCACCCCTTCCTGAACATAGGGCAGCAGGCACGGCATGTCGGATTTCAGCCAGAACGCCTCATCGTCCTTGACCACCTGAGGCATCGCCGGGACCCAACGGCCCAGACCGCCCTTGAGATTTTCGTTCATCACCTTGGGCTGCATGAAATACTTCATGAAGTCCTTGGCGACATCGACGTTCTTGGCGCCTTTCGGAATGAATCCGCCGCCCGTGCCGACCTGGGTTTTCATCGGCGTGCCGTCGTTTTTCTGTTGCGGCGCCAGCGTCACCATCTGGTGGTAGAAGGCTTCCTTGTCCTTGATCATCGCGAGCTCGGTCGACAGCGTGCCGTCGAAGTCCATCACGAACAGTTTTTCGTGATAACCGTTGTTGTCGTCGGCGTCATTCCAGCTCAACGCTTCCGGCGGCACGACGCCTTCCTTATAAAGGTTCGTCATGAACTCGACCGATTTGATCGCCGCCTCACGCACCTTGGCATCGTCGGTGTGCAGCTTACCGTCCGGTGTGACGATGCCTTCGCCGCCGTTGGCGATCAGGAAATGCGCGAACAGGTTGTTGCCGTCGTTGGGTCCGACGGTGGTGATCTGCAGGCCGAGGGCGTAGATCTTGCGCATGCCCTTGGCGCGCAGTGGCGCCTGGGTTTGTTTGAAGAAGCCCCAGACGTCGTTCCATTTCTTCGGAACCTCGGACATTTTCATGCCGGCTTTCTCGACCAGGTCGCCCCAGACGTGGAACGGGGTGGCGCCCTGCTTGATCGGGCACAGGTAATAAGCGCGCTTTTTGGTCACCTTATTGTAGAATGTCGAGCAGAGCCTCGCGCTTTCCGCGAGCTGCGACTCATAAGGCGTCACGACGTCGCTGACGTCCACCAGTTTATCGTCCCATGCGTTCTGCGGCAGGATCGATGACGGCGCGTCCATGAACACAAGGTCGGGAACGTCTCCACTGGTCAGCGCCGAGATCGTCTTCTGATTTTGCGCCATGAACGGCATGATGCTGTAGTCGAGCTTATTGCCGCTGGCCTTCATATAGTCTTCGCAGACCTTCTTCATCGCCTCGTCTTCCTGAGGGATGAAGCCCTGGTTCAGCCAGCATACCGCGGTCTTGGCCTGAGCATTCGCGATATATGGCCGAGATAAAACGCCCGTTGCCGCCGCGGCCACGGTATTGGCGAGCACTTTCCGCCGGCTCATGTTATTCATGGCCGTTCTCCTTCCCTGTTTGGTTTCCGGATGATGGTTTCCGGTGGTCCTAGACGTGTTTGGTGAAGCCCTGCTTATCCTGCCAAGCCTAAGACTATTTTGGCGACAAGGTCAATCCTCCCATCACGGGACCAGCAGTTCCCCATTTTGAGGGAATCCCTTGCATTTCCAGTCAGCCTCCGGCTTGGCGGGAGGATCGGTAGCCGCGCACGCGTCAGAAAATTGTGTGACTATTCAAGGTTGTGCGGGGCTTGAATGATCCTCCGGTCAAGCCGGAGGATGACGAATTGGGGAGGCCGATCGGCAAAATGAGAACCGCTGTCGCGGGACAGACAGAATCATCGCCCCGGCCGTTTCAGGCCGGGAGCCCCGCCGTCCCGATCTTCCAGCGCCGGATCAGGCGCTGGCCGGATCATCCAAAAGTGAACCGCGTGAAGATCGTTTCCGCGCGCCTGAACGCTTTGTCCACCGCGGCCGACGCGGTCATCCCGTTCCTGATGACATCGGCATGGGCCACGCCCCAGAGTTGCTCGGCGTTGACCTGGCCCCATGCGGGATTGAAACCGTTGAAGGACGGGACAGTTGGATTCAATACCGCTTCCGTTACATAAGCCAGGCGATGCGGATCGCTTTTGGTATCTGTCCACCACGGATCCGTCTTCACGATCGAGGGGATGACCGGCACCCAGCGGCCCAGTCCGCGTTTGAGGTTGTCGTTCATGACGTCGGGTCGCATGAAGTATTTCATGAAGTCCTTGGCGACGTCGATGTTCCTGGCGCCTTTCGGAATGAAGCCGCCGCCGGCGCCGATCTGGGCTTGCATCGGCGTCCCGTCGTTGCGGTTCGGCAGTCCCATGACCACCATCTCTTCGTAATAGGCCTTCTTGTCGTGGATCATCGCCAGTTCGGTTGACAGCGTTCCGTCGAAGTCCATGACGAAGAGCTTTTCGTGGTAGGCGTTGTTGTCGTCGGCGTCATTCCAGCTCAGAGCCTCGGGCGGCACGAAGCCTTGTTTGTAGGAAGTGGTCATGTATTCGACGGATTTGATCGCGGCCTCGCGCACCTGGGGATCGTCGGTATGCAGCTTGCCGTCGCGGGTGACGATGCCGCCGCCGCCGTTGGCGATCAGGAAATGGGCGAACAGACCGTTGCCGTCGTTGGGACCCACCGTGGTGATCTGCATGCCGAGCCCGTACAGCTTGCGCATTCCCTTGGCGCGCAGCGTGGTTTGCACCGGCTTGAAGAAGTCCCAGAAGGCGTCCCAGGTGTTTGGCGCGTCCGACAATTTGAACCCGGCTTTGGCGACCAGATCGCCCCAGATGTGAAACGGGGCGCACGCCTGTTTGACCGGCGCCAGATAGAACGCGCGCCGTTTGGTGACGCTGTTGTAAAAACTGGAGCCGAGGATCGCGGTTTCACTCAATTGGGATTTATAGGCATCGACGATATCGCTGACATCGACGAGTTTATCATCCCAGGCGTTCTGCGGCAGGATCGTGGCCGGGGCATCATGGAAAATAAGATCCGGCACTTCCCCGCTGGTCATCGCCGAGATGGCCTTTTGGTTCAGCGCCTGGAACGGCATGATGCTGAAGTCGATCTTATCGCCGCTCTGCTGTTCGTATTGAGCGACGGTCTGGCGAAACGCGGCGTCTTCTTCGGGCACGAACCCTTGCACGGCCCAAACGACTGCGGTTCTGGCCGCGGCGTTGGCGAGCATCGGGCGCGATAACGCTCCGGCGGCGGCTGCGTTGAGCGAGGCACGAATCATTGTTCGCCGGTTCATGATTGCCATGACCGTTGTCCTTCCCTGTTCGCCGGGCTCGTTGTCCCGGCTTGCCAAGACGTGTTCAGCTCAGGCCTTGTTAGTTAAGTCCGACGCTAGAACCTTCGTGACCGCCGGGTCAATCTTTCTGTGCGCAACGACGCGCGAATTGTTGCGTTGACCGGATTCCTCGGTCAAACTCCACCCTTAAGCCGCCACAATGGCGATTACCGGGGGTCTGAAGAACAATGAAATCCAGCCGTATGACCACGTATATTCTGGTCGCGATGGTGCTTGGCATCGCCGCGGGCGGGCTGATCCACTCGCAATTCGCGGATCCCGCCGTCCATAAGCTGTTCGCCGGGTATATCGGCATCGGCAGCACCATTTTCCTGCGGCTGATTAAAATGATCATCGGCCCGCTGGTGTT
>PLSZ01000094.1 GCA_003164305.1 Acetobacteraceae bacterium | reverse complement strand
AAATCGCTCTCTCCCGGTGTGTTCGCGCCGATGGTCCGGTCGAGCCGGACCATGACGAGGGATGGGAGGTGCGACCTCGCTCGCCGTGCTATCTTAGCGCCTATGCCCTCGAGCCGTCTCTCAACGTCGGCCAAATGAGCCCCCAGCCAAAGCGCCGCGTGGGCTGGCCAACTCTACTGGCCATCAGCCTCGTGGAATGCGATAAAGTTAATCCTGAACGGACCCGTATCGCGGGCGCGAGGCACTTATACCGACGCGCGTCGATATGGGCCGTCGGTCGTGACGCCCTGGTAGTGTTATTCCTGGGCTCGACCGGAGGATCGGCCAGCACGGAAATCGTGCCTTACGTGAGAGTACAGGGCCTGCGTCACGCGATGACAGGTCAGGGCCCTGGCATGACGAATGGGTGGCGAGTACGTCATGCTTTTGGCCGGTTGGCATGACACAGATCTTCGTCATGTCTGCCTCTTTCCCCTTTCCCGGGGCTGTCCTACGCTCGGGACCAGGGAAGGAAACAAACATGGCCATGATCGAACTGGCGGGAGTCTCGCTCGAACTTTGGGAAGACGGCGAAGGGAGGAACTTGCTGTTCCTGCACGGCGCGGGTGGATTTCGCGCCGATCACCCGTTTCTCGCGTTGCTCGGCCGGCACCGGCGCGTCGCCGCGCCATCCCATCCCGGCTTTGGCCTGTCGTCATTGCCTGACTGGATCGATCGGCCGGAGGATATCGCGCATATTTATCTCGGCCTGCTCGAGCGGATCGGAGCGGGTCCGATCGATCTGATCGCCTGCTCGCTTGGCGGGTGGATCGGCGCGGAACTGGTGAGCATGGTGCCGGAGAAATTCGCGCGACTGGTTTTTGTCGCGCCGGTCGGCGTGAAACTCGGCTCGCGGGATACTTTGGACATTCCCGATATCTTCGCGCTGCCCGCCACGACGATCGAAAAACTGCTTTATCATGAACCGGAACGATTCCGTCCCGATCCGGCGAAGATGACCGACCAGGACCTGGCCATCATGCTGCGCAACCGGGAAACCACGGCGCTGCTGACCTGGGAACCTTACATGCACAATCCGAAGCTGCGGCATCGGTTACGCCGCGTGACCAATCCGGCGCTTTTCCTGCGCGGCGAACACGACGGCCTGATCTCCGCGGACTACATGGACGGCTACGCGAAACTGTTGCCAAACGCACGAACACTGACCCTCGCCGATGCCGGCCACGTCCCGCAGGTCGAGCAACCGGAGGCTTTCGTCAGCGCCGCGTTGGCATTTTTGAACGGGGAGGCCTGATCCCATGAAAGCCTGGCATTTCAGTGAGACAGCCTACCATCTGTTGCCTCCCGCCGAGACGTATGAGTCGATCCGGGTTTCGTTGCCGAACCGGCACTACGACCCGCGCGTCGGCGCCGATCTGTACCACCGCTATCTCGACGAATGGCTGTTGGCCGAGGACGAAGGCCTGGACATCATGCTCAATGAGCATCATCAGACCGCGACCTGCGTCGATCCGGCGGCGCCGCTGATGCTGGCGGTGCTGGCTCGGCAAAGTCATAAAGCGCGGCTGCTGATTTTGGGCAACCCGATCGCCAATCGCCGCCAACCCATTCGTGTCGCGGAAGAAATGGCGATGATCGACGTGCTGTCGCGCGGCCGGCTGGAGGCGGGGTTCGTGCGCGGGGTGCCGTATGAAATCTCGCCCGCGAACAGCAACCCGGTGCGCATGAACGAGCGCGAGTTCGAAGCGCTGGACATGATCGTCAAGGCGTGGACCAGTCACGATGGGCCGGTCAGTTTCGAGGGCCGCTTTTTCCACGCGCGGCAGATCAACATCTGGCCGCGACCGTATCAAACGCCGCATCCGCCGATCTGGATCAGCACCACCAGTCCAGGTGGCGCGGCCCAGGTTGGGCGAAGGGGATACGTTCAGGCAACGTTTCTGACGGGGTTCGATGGGACCAAAGCAATCTTCGACAGTTATCGGCGCGCCTGGCGCGAAGCGGGCCATGGCGAGACGGTGCCAGAAGATCGGTTGGCGTACGCCGCATTGGTCTATACCGGCGAAACCGAAGCCGAAGCGCACGCGGGCGCGGAAAAATTGCTGTGGTACATTACGTCGAATAAAGTGCCGCCGCATTTCGCCAGCCCGCCCGGTTACGTCCCGATCGAGGCCGGCGTCAAAATGCTGCGCGGCGCGGAACATCCGCTCAGTGCCTTCGCCAAGGCCGCGTCGGTGGAAGCGGCGATCAAGGCCGGCATCATGATGGCCGGTACGCCCGATCAGGTGGTGAAACAAATCCGCGCGGTTTACGACCACGTCGGCGGCTTCGGGCATTTGCTCAACATGGGTCAGGCGGGCTTCCTGGAGCATGACGAGACGGTGCGCGGCATAAGGCTGTTCGCACGCGAGGTGTTTCCGGCTTTGCAGGAGTTTCGGGTCTCGTGATGCCGCCGGAATTACGGGCGGAGAGGCATTTTCCGTCACAACAAAAATCCTTGCCCGCCGCTTATTTTGTGGTTACATTAATCAATGAAACCGGGCTACGATCCGCGGAAAAACGCCTGGAATATCCGCGAGCGCGGCCTGGCGTTCGACGACATCGCGACGCTGGACTGGGACAATGCGATCATCTGGCGAGACGGGAGGAAGGACTACGGCGAGGACAGATATCAGGCGCTGGCTGACGGCGCCGATGGCAAGCTATACGCGGTCGTGTTCACCATGCGCGCGGACACTGCCTGGATCATAAGTTTTCGCCGTGCCCATGAAAAAGAAAGGAGTAGCCGTGGCAAAAAAGCCTGACCCCTTCATGATCGACGAAGAAAACCCGGAATGGACGGCCGAGAAGACGGCTGAGGCCCGGCCATTTCGAGAGGTCTTCCCGGCTCAGTACGCGGCATGGAAAAAACGTGGCCGGCCGCCGGTCGAGACACCCAAAGTGCATATTGGGTTTCGTCTCGCGGCGGATGTCGTGGAACGGGTCCGGGCCTCGGGGCGCGGTTACAATGCCCGGGTCGAGCAGGTGCTGCGTGAGGCGATCGCCAAAGGCCGGTTGTAAATGCGGGTTATACTGACCCGCGTTGGTGGCGGCCATCGGTCGTGACGCCCCCGTAGCGTCTTCCCCGGGATCGGCCCGCTCAGGCAAATTGCCTGACTTTTGACGACCTTGGCGGGATCGAGAGATCCTCGGGTCAAGCCCGAGGATGACGATCCAAATGTTCCCTCGGTTCAGCCGTTGCCGTTTCCCGGGTGATGAACCCGCCGCCCAACACCCGGTCGCCATCGTAAAACACGCAGGCCTGACCCGGCGCGGGCAGAGCGGGCGCATCCAGCCACACCACGGCGCCATCGCCAAGTCCCTCAACCACCGCGGGGCGCGGCACATCGCGCGCCCGCAGCTTGACTGTGCAACGAAACGAGCCGACCGAAGGCGACACCAGCCAGTTCACCTCGCGCAGCCGCACGTCACAAGTGCTGACATTCCGCGGTCCGACAATCACCCGCCTGGTTCCTGGCTCCGTCGCCAGCACGACCTGGCGCTCGCCGCCAATCATCGCCGCCGCGCCGAGCCGCTTGCTCTGCCCGACCGTAAACCGCGCGACGCCATCATGGCGACCGACCACCGCGCCGTCGCGCGACACGATCTCCCCCGGCGCCAGAGCATCCGGGCGCAACCGGCCCACGATCTCGGCGTACGACCCACTCGGCACAAAGCAAATGTCCTGACTATCGGGCTTCTCGGCGACCGTCAGGCCAAGCCGCGCGGCCTGGTCGCGGACAGCGCGCTTGTCCGGCATGCCCCCAAGCGGGAACCAGCAACGATCCAATTGGTCGCGGGTGGTCGCGAACAGAAACCAGCTTTGATCGCGCTCCGTATCGGCGGCGCGATGCAGTTCCGCGCCGTCCGGCCCATCGATGCGCCGCACGTAATGTCCGGTCGCCAACCGTTCCGCGCCCAGACCAGACGCCAACGCCGTCAGGTCGGCGAACTTCACGGATTGATTGCAACGAATGCACGGCACCGGCGTTTCGCCCGCCGCGTAGCTGTCGGCGAAATCGGCGATCACCGCTTTGGCGAAGCGCTCCTCGGCGTCGATGACATAGTGAGAAATGCCCAACCGGTCGGCGACCCGGCGCGCGTCGTGAATGTCCTGACCCGCGCAGCACGCGCCCTTCCGTCCGGCCGCGGCGCCATGGTCGTACAACTGCAAGGTCACGCCGATCACCTCGTGGCCCTGCTCCTGCAACAGGCCGGCGGCGACACTGCTGTCCACCCCGCCCGACATGGCGACCACAACGCGCAACGATCAGGCCTTGTACATGTTGTTCACGCCCGCCGGCAGCGTCACCACCAACCCGTCCAGCGCGTCGGTCATGATGATCTGGCAACCGAGCCGGGAAGTCTCGGTCAGGCCGAACGCCAGGTCCAGCATGTCTTCCTCATCCTCGGTCGCCCTGGTCAGCTTCTTCGACCACGCCGGCTCGACGATCACATGGCAGGTCGAGCAGGCCAGCG